>DATGZB010000032.1:0-92367 GCA_035297395.1 Lentimicrobium sp.
GATGGTGTCCACCTCTTCCCATTCCGAACAGAGTAGTTAAGCCCATCAGCGCCAATGGTACTGCCTAACCGGTGGGAGAGTAGGTCGTCGCCAACCTTTTAACACATTAGGCTGCCTCTTCAGGCAGCCTTTGTTGTTTTAATGATTTTCCATTGCCTCTACCCTACTTTTTTTTCCATACATTTGTTTTACAATTAATTTAAAAAGCTATGATACTTATCGCTGACAGTGGTTCAACTAAGACTGACTGGCTTCTCATAAATGGCAGTAATAATACTTTCATTAATACCTCTGGTATAAATGCTTATTATATGTCGAGTGAAGCAATTGCCGATGCACTTAATCGGGAACTGACTCCTGCATTACCTGTTGATGAAGTACGATCAATTTATTTCTATGGATCAGGATGCTCAACTAAAAGCAAATGTGATAAAATCAGCCATATCCTTACCTCCATTTTTCATAATGCTATTGTTGAGGTGAATCATGATATGCTTGCTGCCGCAAGGGCTTTATGTAAAAACAGGGCTGGAATAGCTTGTATACTAGGAACCGGTTCAAATTCATGTGTCTACGATGGCAGTAAAATAACACGCCAAATGGTTTCGCTTGGCTATTTTTTTGGAGATGAAGGCAGCGGAACTCATCTCGGTAAATTACTGATAAACGACTTCCTGAAAGGTGAAATACCAGCCCATATTAGCGAAATGCTAATTAAGGAGTACAGTTTGTCACTTGAATTTATTCTTGACCATATCTATAATTACTCATTCCCAAATCGTTTTCTTGCCTCTTTCTCTAAATTTATTGAAAGGAATATTACTGATCCATACCTGGCTAAACTTGTTGCTTTTTCATTTAATGAATTTTTTAAGGTTGGAATCAAGAAATTTACTGATTATAAGTCAATGGAAGTTAGTTTTGTTGGATCGATAGCGTATTATTTTCAGGATATTCTTTTGGATGTCGCAAACCAAAACTCTATTACTGTTGCTAATATCCAAAGGTCAGTGATTGAAGGTTTGAAGGAATACCATACTAAATACATTAGTTCAAAAATATCACGTTGACATGAAGTTTAAAATATTACCCATCGCGCTTTTACTATTATTACTTGCGTTTAGATCAAATTGCCAGAATTTACAAACACTTGAACGGCTTGACAGTATATTCAATAAATCTTTACATGATTGGAATGTTCCGGGGATGGCGATTGCAATTGTAAAGAAGGACACTATTTTACTTTCAAAGGGATATGGAGTTAAAGAAGTTAATAAAAAGGATGCTGTAGATGCCAATACCTTATTTGCAGTTGCTTCAAACACTAAAGCATTTACTGCTTCTGCCATCGGGTTATTAGTTGATCAGGGAAAACTTAATTGGGATGATAAAGTTGTGGACCACATTCCTTGGTTTAGATTATATGATCCTTACGTTACAGCAAACATGACGATCAGGGATCTCCTCTCCCACCGCTCTGGATTAACAACATTTAGTGGCGACCTTGTGTGGCATGGGACCAGTTATTCAGATGAGGAAGTTGTAAGAAGAGCGCGTTATCTCAAGCCTGCCTATGGGTTCAGGACTACTTTCGGATATTCCAATATTATGTACTTGGCAGCCGGATTGATCATTGAAAAAGTCAGTGGAAAATCGTGGAGAGATTTTATAAAGGATAATTTCCTGTTGCCATTAGGAATGAAATCAACCCTTACTTCGGTTAAAGAGATAGCTCCTTCCACCAATCTTGCAATGCCTCATGCCACAGATAATGATAAAACAGTAAAAATTGAGTATTTGAACTGGGATAATATGACTGCAGCAGGAGGTTTGCTATCATCATCAAATGAAATGTCAAAATGGATCCAGCTTCAACTGAATCTTGGCAAACTCGGTGATAAACAACTTATTTCAGAAAAATCGTTAAACGAAATGTGGTATCCCCAAATCATGAACCCTGTTTCAAAAACATCAAAGGAACTTTGGCCTCAAACACATTTCAAAGGCTACGGAATGGGTTGGTCTTTGATGGATTACTATGGTAAGAAAGTAATATCACATTCGGGAGGCTATGACGGTATTATTTCATATACTGCATTTGTTCCTGAAGCAAATATTGGGTTCGTAATTTTAACGAATAAATTATCAAGTCTCTACCTTCCAATGATTTATACGATCCTTGACTCTTTTTTGACGCCAGAAGGAACTATATTAATAGATTGGAATACTTATTTTCTTGAGCGGGAGAAAAAATTCAAAGAAACTGAAGCTGATGCCCAAAAAGAGAAAGAGAAACATAGAGCCTCTAATACTAAACCAAGCGCCGATTTGAATAAATATGTAGGCACCTATAAAAGTGAATTGTATGGTGAGGCAATCGTTGGTTTAAAAGAGGGTGAATTATACCTTCAATTTATACCCACACCGCTTTATCATGGAAAATTAAATCACTGGCAATATGATACATTCACTGTCAAATTTCCGGACGATCCCACTTTGCCGGAAGGGACTGTGAATTTTGTCCTGAATGCTGAGGGAAATGTCGAGCAAATGCGAATTGATATACCAAATCCGGATTTTGATTTTACTGAATTGGATTTTAGGAAATAACGGCGAAATAAGGTTTGATAAACAGAGCTTTAATTTCGTGCAGTAATGCCCTGAGGAAGCAACCGCAGTTATTTTGTTGTTATTTCTCTTCTTTAAATATCAGCGATGCAGAATTAATGCAATAACGCAAACCTTTTGGTGGAGGTCCATCATTAAAAACATGACCTAAATGACCACCACATCTAGAACAAACTATTTCAGTCCTGATCATTCCATAACTTTTATCCATGTGTTCCTCTACAGCTTTATTATCTGAAGGTTCAGCAAAACTTGGCCATCCGCACCCTGCATCATATTTAGAATCAGAAGAAAACAGTTCCAGTCCGCAAGCTGCACAATAGTATTTTCCTTTAACGAAATGTTGATCATAGATACCTGTATGAGGACGTTCCGTTCCTTTTTGCCTTAAAACACTGTATTGTTCAGGTGTCAGTATCTTTTTCCATTCCTCATCTGACTTAAACAGCTTTTCAGTCACTTTATTATTATATTCCATATCTTTAGGTGTTTGTGCTTTATTGTTGCATGAGAACAGGAGCCCGGCAAATATCATAAAGCAAATTATCAAGTAGCTTCTCATTGTACTTATTCTTTTCTTTATAACGATAGAATGATTTACCGAATTGTTAATTAACTATTTACTTATGAATTATTAACTAACAATCATGGACTGGATTTGGATTGCCATTGGGATTATACTTTCGCTGGCCGGTATTATTGGCTCAGTGATACCTATATTGCCAGGGCCTCCGCTTAACCTGTTGGCATTATTGCTGCTTCATCTCACCAATATCCATAAATTCAGCAGCGGATTTATAACCGGATGGATCATCATAACTATTATTGTTTTAGTGCTTGATTATATGATCCCAATATGGGGAGCAAAATTTTCAGGAGGTTCTCGGAAAGGAATATGGGGTGCGACAATAGGTTTAATAATCGGTATTTTTTTCTTTCCTCCGCTTGGAATGATTATAGGTCCCTATATTGGAGCCGTAATTGGTGAGATTTTATCCGGCAAAGAAATTAACAGTGCACTTAAGGCAGGTGGAGGTACATTTATTGGTTTTCTTGCGGGAGCCGTGGCAAAGTTTTTAGTATCAATTGTGATGACTGTGCTCTTTATAGCCGCGATAATTTGATTTAGGGTATTATTTTAATGTCATCAGGATAGTCAATATTTTCCAGGAAAAGCCCACAGGCGGGTACTGATTGTCCTGCATCAGATCTTGTTCCTTTTTCAAGGATATTTGCAAACTCTTCCAGGCTGGTCCTCCCCTTTCCTATATCGATCAGTGTGCCCACCATTGCTCTGACCATGTTACGCAAGAAGCGGTTTGCCCTTGTTTGATAAACTAACATATTACCATGCTGTTCCCAGAAACTTTGGTAAACAGTGCAAATATTTGATGTTGTGTTTGCACCGGATTTTGTAAAACAGGTAAAATCCATGTAACTTAAAATCATTTGAGAAGCTTCCTGCAGTTTTCCAATATCAAGTGGAATTGTCAACCTGTAACTAATACCAGCTTTGAATGGGTCATGATCTCTACAGATATAATATTTGTAAGTTCTTGATAATGCAGAAAAGCGGGCATGAGCGTCGGCTCTGACATTAAATGCACCATACACACCAATAGATTCGGGAAGGATTTGATTTAAGTGATAAACAAGCTGGTTTAAATCTTCATTTGATAGCTTTTCATCATGATCGAAGTGGGCATAATAATTTCTTGCATGGACTCCTGCATCAGTCCTGCCTGCACCAGTCAGCTTAATTGCTTTTTTATTAAGGCAATAGAAAAGTGCTTCTTCTAATTCGCTCTGAACTGAATGCGCATTTTTCTGCAATTGCCAGCCATGAAAAGATGCACCATTATAAGCAAGATTCAAAAAATAGCGGTAGGTTTCCATACAGCAAATGTAATGACAAATGAATTATGAGGGAAATGTGGTAAGTATCAACACTTAACCATATATATAAATTTATTTATTTTAATAAGACAATTGGATCATTGAATTAGAATTATACTGATAATCTGGAGTATCAGACATTAAGTGATGATATATTCAATTTTAACAATACAATGATAAGCAAAGAGTTAGGATATTTTAGAATCGTTATAAATTAGATGTTTAAGTTCAAAAAAAGGGCTTATTGTTAATTGATTAACAAAAGAAGTTTTAAATTTGGTGTGTGATAGGCAACTATCATTAATCACACTAAATTAACTAATCAATCATTTTCATTCAACAAATGGAGGAAATTAAATGACAACGGAATTGCTAGTAAAAGAGCTTGTCGAAAAGAACGGCAGGTGTCGCAACAGCCTCATGCCTATTTTGCAGGGAATCGTGCAAAAAGAGCATTATCTGTCAGAAGAAGCCATGCTTAATGTTGCCAAAGAATTAGATCTTTCAGCAGCAGATGTTTATGGCACTGCTTCATTTTACACCTTCCTTGACACTATTCCACGCGGAAAGAATATTGTCAGGGTATGTAAAACGATAACCTGTCACATGAAGGGCAAAGATGAAATAATCAATGCAATATCTAATCAGCTTAAAATAAAGGTTGGAGAAACTACTCATGATAAAAAATTCACACTGCTCACTGCTAATTGCCTCGGATGGTGCCATAAAGGCCCGGTTATGCTGGTCAATGATGAGGTATATCCGGAATTGAATCCTGCTAAAGCAGTTGAAATCATTCAAAACTACATTAAAGAGCAATAGCATCACCTAATATCTGTTCAAATGGAAAACAAACTAAAAAAAGTAGACATAATTTTCGAAGAGGATAAAAACTTATCTCCTATCGGAATACTTGAAAAGACTATCAAGAGATCGGCCGATGAAATCATCCTGGATCTCATTGACAGCGGACTAAAAGGAAGAGGTGGTGCCGGTTTCCCGACAGGCCTTAAATGGAAATTCACCCGCAACGAAGACAGTGATGTAAAATATGTTATCTGTAATGCCGACGAAGGCGAACCTGGAACTTTTAAGGACAGGGAGATTATTGACAGGGTTCCTGAAAAAATCTTTGCCGGTATGGCAATTTGCGGATATGTGATAGGTGCAAAAGAAGGATATATTTACTTAAGAGGTGAGTACAACTTTTTGCTAAAAGCACTTAAGCCTAAACTTGAGAAGTTTAACAATGAACTCAAGCAAAAGCAGATAGATTTTACTATTTATATTAAGAGTGGAAGCGGTGCTTATGTCTGTGGAGAAGAAAGCGCCCTTTTTGAATCAATGGAAGGAAAACGCGGTGAGCCACGTAACAAACCTCCATACCCCACTGTTGCTGGATATAACAGTAAACCTACTGTTATCAACAATGTTGAGACACTAGTTTATACGACCATGATCTGCTACATGGGACCTGAGAAATTCAAGGCCCTCGGCACTAATGATTCACGCGGATCAAAAGTCTTCAGTGTTTCAGGGGACACGCCTATTGCAGGCATTTATGAACTTGAATTGGGAATGCCACTTAACAAATTCGTAGAGGAATTTGGCGACGGTGATACAAAAGCTGTTCAGGTTGGTGGTGCTTCGGGACATTGTGTGCCAAGGAAGAAATTCAATGATACGATCATTGGTTTTGAAGGGATACCCACCGGAGGCTCAATGATGATTTTCAATAGTTCACGTTCGATGTACAATGTACTGCATGATTATCTTGAATTCTTCTGTGAAGAATCATGCGGTCAATGCACTCCCTGCCGTGTTGGCTGTCAGCAACTATTGAAGGGCATTGAAGCAGTAAAAAGAGGAGAACGTACTCCTGCATATCTCGATGATTTAAAGAAGCTTACCAATACCATGAAAATTGCTGCTAAATGCGGTTTAGGGCAATCAGTTGGTAATCCATTCAATTCAATTGTGGATAACTTCAGAGAAGAGATCATTTATTAAGCACCTCTAAAAAACAGATAACATGAATAAATATTTAGTAAACCTAAAGATAAATAACATGCCCGTTTCTGTTGAAGAGGGCACAACCATACTTGATGCTGCCAGGAAACTAAACCTGCGCATTCCTACGCTTTGCAATCATCCCGACCTTACTGTTGCAGGTAATTGCCGTGTTTGTGTTGTTGAAGTTAAGGGTGCACGATTGCTTGCCGCTTCTTGCGCAACACCGGTTTCGGAAGGAATGGAAGTTTTTACCAATAGTGAGAAAGTAAGAATTGCCCGAAAACATATTGTTGAGCTCCTTCTGTCAGAACACAATGCAGATTGCACAAAATGTTTCAAGAACGGCCATTGCGAACTTCAGTCACTTGCAAGTGAATACAGGATTGGAGATCATGTATTTCTTGACCTCGTTAAACCTGCAAATAAAATACAGGATATCTCATCACCTTCAGTGGTAAAAGATGACAGCAAGTGCATCAGATGCCAAAGATGTGTAAGAACCTGTCATGAACTTCAGGGTATCAGTGCCCTGGCAGTGATAAACAAAGGCGATCACCAAAAGATATCAACATTCCTTAATAAGCCGTTAAATGATGTAGTATGCTCAAACTGCGGACAGTGTATTAACCGTTGTCCGACTGGAGCCCTGACTGAGCATAATTATATTGAAGAAGTTTGGAAAGTACTGTATGATCCTTCAAAATTCGTGGTAGTTCAGACTGCTCCTGCCACAAGGATTGCCCTGGGCGAAGACCTTGGGTTACCTCCTGGTGAAAGAGTAACCGGACAAATGGTTTCTGCTTTAAAGAAATTAGGCTTTAATAAGGTTCTTGATACGGACTTCACTGCCGACCTCACCATCATGGAAGAAGGTACAGAACTACTTACCCGCCTTAAAAAAGCAATCGTTGATAAGGATGAGAAAGCAGTTCTTCCAATGATGACTTCATGTTCTCCGGGATGGATAAAATTCCAGGAACACATGTATCCTGAATTGCTGCCAAACTTGTCAAGTTGTAAATCACCACAGCAGATGTTTGGTGCTCTGGCTAAAACATATTATGCAGATAAAGTAAACATCAAGGCTCAGGACATGGTCGTAGTTTCAATTATGCCTTGCGTCGCCAAAAAGTTTGAATGCGAAAGACCAGAGATGCGGGATAGTGGCTACCAGGATGTAGATTATGTACTCACTACAAGGGAACTTGCCATGATGATCAAACAGGCAGGTATTGATTTCAGCAAGGTTGAACCTGATAAATATGACAGCATACTTGGCGAATCAACCGGGGCAGCAGTTATATTTGGTGCAACAGGTGGAGTAATGGAAGCAGCATTAAGAACTGCTTATGAAATCGTTACGGGCAGAGAAGTGCCGTTTACTAACCTGAATATTCAACCCGTTCGTGGAATGGAAGGAATAAAAGAAGCCTCGATTAAGATCAAGAATGTAAAACCAGAATGGAGCTTCCTTGAAGGTGTTGACCTTAATGTGGCTATTGCTCACGGCCTTGCTAACGCAAGAAAATTAATGGAGAAAGTAAAAGCAGGCGAAGCAAGTTATCATTTCATTGAAATTATGGGTTGTCCGGGAGGCTGCTTAGGTGGCGGTGGTCAGCCTATACCTACCTCTCCTGAGATCAGAAAGAGAAGAGCTGACGCAATTTATGATGAAGATGGTCACATGCCTTTAAGAAAATCTCATGAAAATCCGGAAGTGGTCCAGGTTTATAAACAATTCCTGGGAGAACCATTAGGACATAAATCACATGATCTCCTGCATACTCATTACAGGCCAAGAAAACGCTACTAATTGATCATGTTTAATTAAATCTCAAAGTTAAGAGTGCTCTAAAAAGGGCACTCTTTTTTTGTTATGATTTTCCGTCAACTCCACAAATGCTAATAGCTGAATATATCATGAAATAAGGGATTTACGATTCCATTTGTTATTTTAATAACATTGTTATTTTTTTCACAATTTTCTTGCATTATTCAAAATATAGTGTTTAACTTTGCAAAACCATTTGAACTGATCCCGCACCATCAGGTGCCTAATTTTAAAATAATGAAAATCAGGGAAGTTGTCGATTTACTGAATGCAAAGGTAGTTTCGGGAGAAAATAGATTAGATTCTGAGGTTGAGTACACTTTCTCATCAGATCTGATGAGTGATGTGCTTACAATTGAAAGGGAAAATATACTATTGTTGACCGGATTGGCTAATGTTCAGACTATTAGGACCGCAGAAATGTCTGAAATAAGCAACATTATCTTTGTACGACAGAAAAAAGCAACTCCCGAAATGCTCCAATTGGCTGAAGAGAATGAAATGATCTTAGTTGAGTGTGATTACTCTATGTTCAAAGCTTCAGGCCTACTGTACACTGCAGGTTTAAAGCCTGTATATTGACTAAACTTAAAAAAGATGGAATTCGAATATTTAGTTGAAGGAGGTAATTTCATTAAAGCTGGTTCAGCATCGAGCCAGGTTAAGAAGATACTGAAACAACTGAATGTGGATCCAAAAATAATCAAACGTGTGGTGGTTGCACTTTATGAGGCAGAGGTTAATATTGTCGCACATGCATGGGAAGGGAAAGTACTGATTAAGATTGCTACTGATCGTATAGACATGCAACTAATTGATAAAGGGCCCGGAATCTCTGATATCAATCTGGCAATGCAACAAGGTTATTCCACTGCCTCAACAGAAGTGAGAGAAATGGGTTTTGGGGCTGGAATGGGACTACCCAACATGAAAAACAACACAGACGAATTGATAATAACATCAGAAATTGGAATAGGAACATCCGTCAAAATGACAATTTTTTTCAATTAAAATGAAAGACAGTAAATTCCAACACGCATTAAAAATAAGGGAAGACCTTTGTGAAGGTTGCTCCCATTGCATGAATGTGTGCCCTACTGAAGCAATCAGAGTAAGGAATGGTAAAGCTGTTTTAATTGGAAACCGTTGTGTTGATTGCGGTAAATGCTATCGTGAATGTCCATCGAATGCCATTTTCATCGATCATGATGATTTCAGTCACATTTTTGATTATCAAAAACGTGTGGCATTAGTTCCGGCTGTTTTTTCCGGACAGTTTCCAAAGGAAATTACTCAGAAGCAAATCTTTAGTGTTATTCTTGACCTGGGTTTTACTCATGTATATGAAGTAGAGAATGGTGTTGAAATTCTGATTGATGAAATCACGAAATATGCAAAAAAGCATTTAACCATCAAACCTCTGATCTCATCATTTTGTCCTGCAATCATCAGATTGATCCAGGTAAAGTTTCCTTCACTGGTTGATAATATTATGCTTCTTAAACCACCACTTGACATTTCAGCAAAGTTTGTCAGGAAACAACTAATGGATGATGGAGCCAATGAAAGTGAAATAGGTATTTTCTATGTTACACCTTGTGCAGCAAAGATCGCAGCCATAAAGGAACCTGTCGGGGAATTAACATCTGATATCACAGGGGTCATTAACATGGATTTTCTTTATAATAAAGTTTATCAGCAAGTTAAGTTGAGGACTAAAGAAGTGTGTTCATATCCTGCAACAGATCCTTTAGAAATAAAATTAAGGAATTGGTCTCTGACAAATGGAGAAGCTTCAAACTTGGAAGGCCGTTGCCTTGCTATTGATGAAATACATAATGTTATAGATTTCCTTGAAAAGATTGAAAATAATGAGATCAAGGATATTGATTATCTGGAACTCAGAGCTTGCGACGAAAGCTGCGCTGGAGGTGTCCTCACTCACTGTAATCGTTTTCTTACGGTAGAGAAGATGAAAAAGGATGATAATCTTCCGGTAATAGGTAACGGTTGTTCCTTTGGGGACTTTAAGCCTATTATGGTCGAAAAAGAATACCTATCCCAGACAATTAATATCGATGCAATTAGTCCGAGATCTATATTGGTATTAGACCAGGATATGGGCGAAGCCATGAAGAAAATGGATAAAGTAAATAAAATGCTTAAGATTCTGCCAATGACAGACTGCAGTGTTTGTGGTGCGCCGACATGTCAGGCCCTTGCCCTTGATATAATCAATGGAGAAGCTGATTTAGAAGATTGTGTCTTTATCCAGAAAACGCTTGAGCAAAACGGAGAACTTAACAACGTAGAAAGTAATACCATTTTTCGTAAAATATGGGGATTTGAAAAAACTAATAAATACAGGAGTATAAGGCCATGAAAGTTAGAGAACTAGCTGAACAACTCAATATGAAGGTCATAAGTGGCACTTCAGGTATTGAAAATGAGATCACAGGCGGTTACAGTTCTGATCTTTTGAGTGATGTTTTAGGTCACGCTCAGGAAGGAAACCTTTGGATAACACTTCAAACACATAAAAATGTAATGGCAATCGCCTCATTGAAAGATCTTGCCGGAGTTGTTCTTGTTAATAATAACCAGCCTGAACAGGAAATGATCGATCATAGTAATGAAGAACACATCCCTGTCATGTTGACAAAGGAATCAGCATTTTCAATTAATGGTAAAATTTACAACTTCATAAATATTTATAACAATCTCGAGTAGACCGAGTATTCAAAAGTTGATTTATTAAAATGAGAACTTTTAAGGCTGACTTGCATATTCACACGATCTTGTCTCCATGCGCAGGTTTGGAAATGAGCCCAAAGAATATTGTCAGGAAGGCATTAGAAAATCAACTGGATATCATTGGAATCACCGACCATAATTCAACCAGGCAATGTGAGATAGTTTTTAAGGAAGCATTGAAAAGTGGCATTACAGTTTATACTGGAGTCGAAATCACAACTAAAGAAGAAATTCATTGCCTGGCTTTTTTCAGTAATCCATTTGATCTAAGCAACTTCCAGCTAATACTTGATGACAATCTTCCTGTAATTAAAAATGATCCATTATTATTTGGATATCAGGTTGTTGTTGATGAAAATGAAAATATCATTTTTGAGGAAGAGAAACTACTGATTAATGCATTAGCCCTTGGCATTGAAAAAATAGAGTCTATTGTTCACCAACTCAATGGATTATTTATTCCTGCTCACATTGATAAATCAAAGAACAGCATTATCAGTCAACTTGGATTTATTCCCGAATCTATTAAAGCTGATGCGTTTGAAGTAACTAAACATGTTAGTAATATTGACAGGATACTAGAAGTTAATCAATTACCAGCATCAACAATAATACTTAAAAATTCAGATGCGCATTTGCCTGAAGAAATTGGCCGGTGTACATCAAATCTGGAGATGGAATCCACTGATTTCAGTGAGTTCTGTCTTGCATTGAAAAATCAACTGGGTAGAAAGGTGGTACTACAATGAAAGATTTGTCAATGCACATGCTGGATATAGCACAAAACTCAATAACTGCCAATGCAACCATGCTGTATATAGAAATTAACGAGAATAATAATCAAAATTTATACAGCATAACTATCAAAGACAACGGTATTGGAATGTCCCAGGATTTACTGACTTCCTCACTTGATCCATTCTTTACAACCCGAAAAACTCGCAAAGTAGGACTGGGCATTCCTTTACTTAAACAAAACTGTGAACGGACAGGAGGAAATTTCCTCATTGATAGTACTGTTGGAGCCGGAACAACTGTAAAAGCTGAATTTATCAGGTCGCACCCTGATTTCATGCCAATAGGAGATCTCTCCGGAACAATAGTTCTTTTAACAGCTGCTAATCCTGAAATCTCTTTCAAATATCTTCACATCACAAAGAAAGGTCAGTATCTTTATGACACAAATGAAATCCTCAAGGTCTTAGACGGAGTATCTGTAAATGAACCTACTGTGAGAAATTTTTTAAAAGAAATGATTAATGAAAATCTCAAAGAGATTGAGATTTCGAAGTAACACTATAATTTATTAAAAGTTAAAGTTAACATGACACAAGTTAAATCACTGGCTGACCTGCGGAAAATTAAGGAAAACCTGCAAGGGAAGATAGGTTTAAGGGAAAAAAGTGATAATCCCGATAACCTCGTACAGATCAGAGTTGCGATGGCAACGTGTGGAATTGCATCAGGTGCAAAACAAGTGATGGAGTTCTTAATTGACGAGCTGGACAAGAGGAATATTCAGGCTATAGTTACTCAGACAGGATGTATGGGATATTGTTTTGCTGAGCCAACAATTGAAGTGACATTACCAGGTCAAACACCCATAGTCTATGGTTACGTGGATATTGCTAAAGCTGACTCCATCATTGAAAAGTATATTAAGAATGGAGAAATGGTTGAAGGTATTATTCCGGTCAATTACGAAACAATTGAAAAATAAAGGAGGAATCTAAAATGGCAAAATTTAAAATGCATCTCCTTGTTTGCGGCGGTACCGGATGCCACGCATCAGACAGCGATTTATTGCTCAGTAATCTCAGATCTATAGTTAGTGTTAAAGGACTTGACAACGATGTACAGGTAATAGGAACCGGTTGTTTTGGATTCTGCGAAAAAGGTCCAATTGTAAAGGTCATGCCTGACAATACTTTTTATACGCAAGTTAAGCCTGAAGATGCTGCAGAAATAATAGACGAGCACATCATTAAAGGGCGTAAAGTAACGCGCCTTCTTTACGAAAATCCTGAAACAAAGGAACATATATCCGATTCAAAACACATGGGATTCTACAAAAAGCAGTTAAGGATTGCTTTAAGGAACTGTGGATTTATTGATCCGGAAAATATAGATGAATATATAGGCCGCGATGGTTACGAAGCTTTAGCAAAGTGCCTCACCGAAATGACCCCTCAGCAAGTGATTGAACTTATGAAGAAATCAGGTCTCAGAGGACGTGGTGGCGGAGGTTTTCCAACCGGTTTAAAATGGGAGATTACCAGCAAGTCAGTGAACCCGGTTAAATATGTGGTTTGTAATGCTGATGAAGGTGACCCCGGCGCTTTTATGGATCGTTCAATACTGGAAGGCGATCCCCATTCAGTTATCGAAGCAATGGCGATATGCGGCTATTGTATTGGAGCTGAAAATGGCTTGGTTTATATCAGGGCTGAATATCCGCTCGCTATTGACCGTCTTAAGATTGCAATTGACCAAGCCAGAGAATATGGATTATTAGGGAATGCAATATTAGGGACTTCGTTCAATTTTGATATTGAATTACGCTATGGTGCCGGTGCCTTTGTTTGTGGTGAAGAAACAGCATTGATCCATTCAATGGAAGGAAATCGTGGTGAACCTACAATGAAGCCACCATTTCCTTCAGTCTCCGGTTATTATGGGAAACCAACCAATGTGAATAATGTTGAAACATTCGCTAATGTTCCGGTAATTGTTAATAAAGGGGCTGACTGGTTCGCAAGTATTGGTACTGAAAAATCAAAAGGAACCAAGGTATTTGCCCTTGCAGGAAAAATTAATAATGTTGGCCTTATTGAAGTACCAATGGGCACAACACTCCGTGAAGTAATCTTTGAAATAGGTGGAGGAATAAAAGGCGGAAAGAAATTTAAAGCTGTCCAGACGGGTGGTCCATCTGGCGGTTGCCTCACCGAAAAACATCTGGATACCCCTATTGATTATGATAATCTAATTGCCAGTGGATCCATGATGGGTTCAGGTGGAATGATCGTCATGGATGAAGACGACTGTATGGTTTCAATGGCAAAATTCTATCTTGATTTTACAGTAGAAGAATCATGCGGAAAATGTTCACCCTGTCGCATTGGTAACAAGCGATTATACGAGATCCTCGACAAACTGACTAAGGGTAACGGCACCAGGGAAGATATAGATCGTCTTCGCAATCTAAGTTATGTAATTAAAGACACAGCATTATGCGGATTAGGACAAACTTCACCAAATCCAGTATTATCAACCATTGATAATTTCATGGATGAATATATCGAGCATGTTACCGATAAAAAATGCCGGTCTGGACAGTGCAAAGCTTTAATGCAATATTATATCATACCTGAAAACTGTGTTGGGTGTACAGCTTGTGCACGTAATTGTCCGGTTAATTCTATCACTGGTGAACGCAAAGGTGTCCATGTGATAAATCAGGCAGTATGCATTAAATGTGGCGCATGCCTTGAAAAATGTAAGTTCAATGCTGTGGTAATAAAATAATTTAGAAAGCAATGGAAACCATAAAGATAAATATTGATAATAAGGTAATTGAAGTTGCTAAGGGCACAACCATTTTGAATGCCGCTAAACAGTCAGGTATCGGTATACCCACTCTATGTCATCTTCACTTGCATGACCTTAATATAGAAAATAAACCGGCTGGTTGTCGTATCTGTGTTGTTGACGTTGCCGGAAGAAAGAATCTTGCACCGGCATGTGTAACTGAATGTACAGATGGCATGATGATCAATACTAATAATATCAGGGTATTGAATGCACGAAAAACTGTACTTGAGCTCATTCTCTCAGATCATCCTACAGATTGTCTGATTTGCGCTAAGAACGGCAATTGCGAGCTGCAATCTATGGCCCAGGAGTTTGGAGTAAGGGAATTGCATTATGAAGGTGAAAAATCTACTTACAGACCTGACACCTCACCTGCTATTATTCGTGATGTGGATAAATGTATTATGTGCCGCCGATGTGAAATGATGTGTAATGAAGTTCAAACTGTTGGTGTATTATCAGCGGTGAACAGAGGTTTCATGTCGGTTGTGGCACCCGCTTTTGAAATGAACCTGGATCACAGCGTTTGCACATATTGTGGTCAGTGTGTTGCGGTATGTCCAACTGGCGCACTCACAGAAGTTGACCATACAAATGCGGTTATAAGGGCTTTGGCCGATCCCACCAAGACGGTTATCGTGCAAACAGCGCCGGCAGTCCGTGCAGCACTTGGCGAAGAATTTGGAATGGACCCCGGAACACTTGTTACCGGAAAAATGGCAGTCGCCTTAAGGCGTCTGGGTTTTAACTATGTTTTTGACACAGACTTTGCAGCCGATCTAACGATTATGGAAGAAGGTACGGAGTTACTCGACAGGTTGAATCGTCATTTAAATGGTGACACCACAGTAGCTTTACCTATTCTTACTTCCTGCTGCCCTGGTTGGGTAAATTTCTTCGAACATCAGTTTCCTGAAATGAGAGATATTCCTTCAACAGCACGAAGTCCTCAACAAATGTTTGGTGCTATTGCCAAAACTTACTTTGCCGATAAAATCGGAGTAAAAAGAGAAAATCTTGTGGTTGTTTCAGTAATGCCTTGTTTAGCTAAGAAATACGAATGTCAGCGTGACGAGTTCAAAACCAACAATAACCCTGATGTTGACTTTTCAATCTCAACCCGTGAATTAGCACATCTTATTAAACAGTTGAACATTGATTTCACAGACCTGCCTGATGAAGATTTCGACAGACCTTTTGGAGAATCAACAGGCGCTGCGGTAATATTCGGAACAACTGGTGGTGTGATTGAAGCTGCTGTAAGGACGGCTTATGAAGTTCAAACAGGTAAAAAATTAAACCGCATTGATTTTAATGAACTTCGCGGAATGGAATTCATACGTGAAGCTACTATTGATTTTGACGGCTTGCCAATAAGGATAGGTATAGCCCACGGTCTTGGCAATGCAAGGAAACTGCTTGAAGAAATTAAAGCAGGAAAATCAAAATTCCACGCAATTGAAATAATGGCTTGTCCGGGTGGATGTATTGGAGGCGGTGGACAGCCGCTGCACCATGGCGATTCATCGATTCTGAAAGCACGCCAAAGAGCTATTTATAGCGAGGACGCCAGTAAGACAATCAGGAAATCACATGAGAATCCTTATATCGCTCAACTCTACAATGAGTTTCTCGGAAAACCGTGCGGCGAACTATCACATCATCTTCTTCATACACACTATTTTGATAAGAGTGTTGAAGTAAGTGTAGTAGAATAAGTTATATATTTGAAACAATTAAAGGAACTTATAATGGCAACGATAAAACTAGCAGCACAAAAAGTTGACGAATTAATAGCTGTCTGCAGATCGTATAACAACGAAAAAGGTGAATTAATTAACGTTCTTCATAAAGCTCAAAGCATATTCGGTTATCTTCCTGCTGAAGTTCAGGAGATCATAGCAAAAGAATTAAATGTTTCTGTAGCACATGTTTATGGAGTAGTCTCATTCTACTCTTTCTTTACAATGCTCCCAAAAGGTGAACATCCGGTATCAGTATGTTTAGGTACTGCTTGCTATGTCAGAGGTGCTGAGAAGATCATCGAAGAATTCAAGAGAATACTTAAAATCAACGTCGGTGAAACAACTGCTGATGGAAAATTTTCTCTTGCATGCCTAAGGTGCGTTGGGGCTTGTGGATTAGCACCAGTTGTACTGGTTGGAGATAAAGTGTATGGTCGTCTCTCACCAGATGGTGTCAAGGATATTATCAACGAATACACAAAATGATCCTTTTCAGTTAAATCGTTTCAAGATTGAAGCGAAAATACCATACTCTAAATTAAACATTATATTTTATCTGAACTAATTAACGTGTGATGTTAAAGCAGAGGGGCTATCAGAGATGATAGCCTCTTTTTTTAAAGATCAACGGATTTGCTTTTCATTCACAAAAAAAAAAGAGACGACCTTACGGCAGTCTCTTTTGCAAATATTTAATGTTCAAAAACTAATTCTGTAGAACTTTAGTGACTAATTCAGCTGCTTCTTGTAAGAGAACTGCTGAATACACTTTTAATCCTGAGTGCTCAATAAGTTCCTTTGCTTCAACAGCATTAGTTCCTTGTAAACGGACAATAATTGGAATATTTATATTGCCAATATTCTTATAAGCATCGACGATTCCCTGAGCCACCCTGTCGCATCTTACGATACCTCCGAAAATATTCACTAATATAACTTTGACATTACGGTCCTTAATAATTATCCTAAATGCCTGCTCAACTCTCTCTGCATTAGCAGTTCCGCCAACATCAAGAAAGTTTGCTGGTTCACCACCTGAGAGTTTGATCATATCCATTGTAGCCATTGCAAGTCCGGCACCATTCACCATGCAACCAACATTTCCATTTAGCTTCACATAATTCAAATGGTGCTTTCCGGCTTCAACTTCAGCAGGATCTTCCTCGGTAAGATCTCGCATTGCGGCATAGTCTTTATGCCTGAATAAAGCATTATCATCCAATCTTATTTTACAGTCAGCGGCAAAGATTTTATTATCGGCCGCCTTAAAAAGAGGGTTTATCTCCAGAAGTGAAGCATCAATACCCATATATGCCTTATAGAGATTCTTTACAAACACAATCATGTTTTTGAAAGCTTCCCCTTCAAGTTTTAAATTATATGCGATTTTTCTGGCTTGAAAATCAAGCAATCCAGTTGATGGATCCACTTCTTCAATAAAGATCAGTTCAGGTGTTTCTTCTGCAACTTTCTCAATATCCATCCCTCCTTCTGTTGAATACATGAACATATTCTTACCTGATGCTCTATTCAGGAGAATGCTCAGATAATATTCTTTTGGTTTTTCAGGCCCGGTATAGTAAATATTCTGCTCAATCAGAACTTTGCCCACCAATTTACCCTCCTTTGATGTCTGTGGAGTAATCAACTTCATTCCAATTATCTGTGAAGCATACGCTCCAACTTCTTCAATTGATTTGGCTATTTTAACACCGCCACCTTTTCCTCTGCCTCCTGCATGAATTTGTGCTTTAACAGCAAAATACTCTGAACCTGTATCCCTATTGATAACGCTTGCTGCTTCAACCGCCTCCTCCGGGTTAAAGACCACAATGCCTTTGGGAACTAATACATTGAAGGATTTTAATATTTCCTTCGCCTGATACTCGTGTAAATTCATCTTAGTTAAGTTTAATTGGTCTGTTCTTTAAAAGCACTTAAACAATGATCTTATTTTGCTGTTCAAAAAATTCAATGCTTATATCTTCACTTGATACTTTGATGTTTGTAATGATCTGAATAAGATTATGTAACAATAAATCAACTATATGTAATGCTTAAAGCTACATGTCTGTTGATTTTTGCAAATATGGAAAATTATAGTGAAACTAACATCAATTTTTCACAAATAGATGATGCAATCGACCACATCAAGCACGGACACAACTGGTTGAGTGGTGAATTAGGGTTTAATATCCTTCAGCAAAATCCTGATAGTAATGTACTAATCATCGCAATGCATGATAATTCCGAATTTGAATCCTTTCAGGCTAATAATTCTTTAGTCATTAAAGTGATACATGGAAAGGTAAGATTTAACCTAAAAAACAAATCCACTATTGTTGAATCAGGGCAGACAATTATTCTTCTGGAGAAAGTTTTTTATCTAATTGAAGCAATTGAAGAATCGGTCTTCCTCCTTATGACTTTTAATAATTTCAACGTTGCAAAAAATCAGTGGATATGTTAACAAAATACAATCTTTCAAATAAAGTAGCTTTCCTTCTCGTCCTGACGAGCAGCATTTTTTTACTCAATTCATGCGAACTTGTTGGTGATATTTTTGAAGCCGGTGTATGGACAGGCGTTATTATCATTGTTCTTGTTGTTGCTTTATTGATTTACATTTTTGCAAAATTACGTAGAAGAGACTAAGTTATCTTTCTGATTTATAGCTATTTGTAGCAGATTATCCGAATAGATTATATAATAATTATGGGGGATAATGTAACATTGTCCTTCGGACTCACCTCTATCTTTACGAAATTGAATACTAATCCCTAAGAAGCTAGTCTTAACTTAACAAGTATTTATGTAATCTATTGTTATATTTTTTTAACATATAGTACATCTATGAATTTAATATAAATATCAAATATAATTTATAATGGATCTTAATGGAGTTAAATTTTTAATAGTAGGAAGTGGATTTTTTGGCGCAGTGGTAGCTGAGCGAATTGCTAATGTCTTAAACGAAAGAGTTGTAATTATTGAAAAAAGAAATCATGTAGGGGGAAATTGTTACTCAGTTGATGATAAAGAAACAGGAATTCATTACCATTTATATGGTACGCATATTTTTCATACATCAAATAAGCGCGTTTGGGACTATATAAATAAGTTTACTGATTTCAATGGATATTTTCATCAGGTATTAACCAGATACCAAGGCAAAGTATATCAGATGCCGGTTAATCTGGAAACGATTAACAGTTTTTATAATACAGACCTTAAACCATATGAGGTTGAGGATTTTTTAGCAAAAGAGATTGAGAAGGAAAATATTTCAGAACCGGCAAATTTTGAGGAGAAAGCCATCTCAATGATGGGAAGACCTCTATATGAAGCCTTTATCAAAGGATATACATTAAAACAGTGGCAGAAAGATCCTCGCGAAATGCCTGAAAGTATTTTAAAGAGACTTCCATTTCGTACTAATTATAATGAAAATTACTATTTCAGTCGCTGGCAAGGCATTCCCACAAATGGCTATGGTGATATTTTTCAAAAACTGCTGAAATCACCAAATATCGAGGTAAAACTGAACACTGATTATTTTGCTCTCCGCGAGTATATACCAGTTGATACACATATTATTTATAGTGGCCCCATAGATCAGTATTTTGATTATAAATATGGGAAATTAGAATATAGAACACTTAGGTTTGAGAACGAAGTGCTCCCTTATGAAGATTTTCAGGGCACATCGGTAATGAATTATGCTGATGTCAATGTTCCTTATACAAGAATTCATGAGCCAAGGCATCTTCATCCTGAACGCTCTGATTATCCAAAGGATAAGACGCTAATCATTAAAGAATATTCACTTCTTGATGATGGTTCAAATCCATACTATCCCATCAATGACCAGAAAAACCAGGATTTAATCCTTAAATACAGGTCCGAAGTCGCCAAACTTTCGAATGTTAAAATTAGCGGCAGATTAGGTGAGTATAAATATTTTGATATGCATGATACAATTAATCATGCCCTGGAACTCTTTGATGAACTCTACTCAAATCACTTCTCAAGAATAAATATCTTGACCAAAAATGGAAATAATAAGCAAATTAAAGGACAATCACTTTAAAATTAACAGCGATGAAAACTAAAGACTCACTTTTGAAGCAAAAGGTTGAACACAGAGGTTTTAACCTTTCTGCATCCAAAAATTTTAATTTGGAACTACAGATTGTCAAAGAATACAATAATCCGAAGCATGAAAAATCTAATCAGTATCTTAAGAAATCTAAAACAGCAAGGTAGGAGGATCAATGAATCAGAGAGATAAAAAGAAATCTTTAAACAATATTGCAAATCAACCATATACTTATAAATATCAATTAGCGGGAACTCTGGATGGTCAAAACATAACACAAAGTTTTGATAGGATCACAGAAAACCAAATTTCAAATGTTATTTGTTTTTCCCATTTAAGATGGAATTTTGTTTTTCAGCGACCGCAGCATCTTTTAACAAGATGGTCAAGGGACGTAAAAGTCTATTATTTTGAGGAACCTCAGTTTGGGGATTATGATACTTTGTCACTTAAGGAAACCATTGATGGAAATGTCACAATCCTCACCCCCAATTTGAAATATGGAATGTCAGAAGATGAAATAAGAAGGTATGTTGAAATACTTCTGCTGAAATTTATAAAAATAAACAAAATCACTGATTTCATAGCCTGGTATTATACACCAATGGCTCTTACCTATACAAAGTACATCAAGCCATCTCTTATCATCTATGATTGTATGGATGAACTATCCGGTTTTAAAGGCGCACACCCTGATCTAAGGAAAAATGAGAGATTACTGATGAATATATCAGATGTTGTATTTACAGGTGGCTACCATTTGTATGAGCATAAGAAAGACCTACATGAAAATATTTATCCTTTCCCCAGCAGTATAGACCAGGAACACTTCGAAAGTGGAAAAGGAGAAAAAGATCCTTACGATCAGAAAAATATACCTCATCCCAGAGTAGGATTTTATGGTGTCATTGACGAAAGGTTAGATATAGAATTACTGGATAAATTGGCATTAGCCACACCTGACTTTAACTATATTATGATTGGACCGGTTGTTAAAATTGCACCTGAAACATTACCAAAACATTCCAATATTTACTACCTGGGTCAAAAATCTTATAAAGAACTTCCCTCCTATCTTTCAAATTGGGATATTGCAATACTTCCATTCGCTAAAAATGAAAGTACTGAATTCATTAGCCCTACAAAGACGCCTGAATATCTGGCTGCCGGAAAACCTGTTGTCTCTACCTCGATAAAGGATGTTGTAAAACCTTACGGAGAAGATGGACTGGTGCAAATTGCTGATACTGTTGATGATTTTGCATATGCATTAAAAAATGCCCTGATTCAGCGTCATAATTTAACATGGAAGAAAAAAGTGAGCGCAAACCTAAGAACCAATTCCTGGGACCTTACCTATGATAAAATGAGAAAGATAGTGGGTAAATGCCTTATGCAGAAGGTAAAGATCGAAAAAGATCTTTTCCAATTGAATCTCACCAATAATAGAAATACTATTGGTTGGGAGGAATTGAAAAATTCAAACAATGAAGCAAGTTGAAAACAGTAGAAGTTCTATTGAAATATGGGGTGGGGTTGAATGTTCAATAGTTAGAATTGACGATACCGTTCATGATCAGTTGAAAATGAGTGGGCATGAAGAGAGAATAAATGATCTTGAATTATTTGCTGAACTCGGTATAAAGAAGCTTCGTTACCCCATTTTATGGGAAAAATACGAAGAAATGAAAGAGGTATTTTTTAATCTCCATGATACCCGACTTCAAAAGCTTAAATCATTGAACATAACGCCTATAGCAGGTTTGCTGCACCATGGCAGTGGTCCGTTTCATACTGACCTGCTTAAACCGGATTTCCCATTTAAACTGGCTGATTATGCATATAATATTGCAGAAAGATATCCATGGATCGAGTACTATACACCAATTAATGAGCCACTCACAACAGCAAGGTTCTCAGGACTGTATGGAATATGGTACCCACATAAGAAAGATGACTATCATTTTATAAAAATATTCTTAAATGAGATCAAAGGAATAATCCTTTCGATGCAAAGAATAAGGGAAATAAATCCGAATGCCCGACTTGTTCAAACAGAAGATATTGCCAGAGTGTATAGTACAAAGGTCCTTGAATATCAAGCAAAACTCGAAAACGAACGAACATGGCTGACGTATGATCTATTAACAGGAAAATTCAATGAAGAACATACTTTCTGGAATTATTTTATTGATATTGGGATAAGCGAAAAGGAACTTCAGTTCTTTACTCGTAATAAATGCATTCCGGATATTTGCGGATTCAACTATTATGTTACAAGTGAACGATTCCTTGATCATAGAACTGACCATTACCCCGAGTTAAGTATTGGAGGAAATGACATCCATGATTATGCAGACATTGAGGTTGTAAGGGTAAGTGAAGCCAATTTAGCTGGTATTCAAGCTTTATTAGAAGATGCATTTAACAGATATCATCTGCCGGTGGCATTAACTGAAATTCACTTAGCATGTACACGGGAAGAACAATTACGCTGGTTCAATGAAGCCTATCAGGCTACAATAAAACTATTTAACAAGGGCCATGAAATAAAGGCAATAACAGCCTGGTCCTTACTTGGGAGCTTCGATTGGAATTCTTTACTTCAATTAAAAGGTGAGTATTATGAATCAGGTATTTTCGATATCAGATCAGGGAAACCACGTCCAACAGCACTTACTGAGTTGTTAAAATCATATAACACAAATTATGAAGCAACTGATCTTATTGATATCGCGGGATGGTGGAACAGGAATATCAGGATAAAATATCAAGCCCCTGATAATTTAAGGTCTTTAATTGAAGAAGAATATCACAGTTTTAATGATGTCAAACCCATTATAATTTTAGGTGACGGGCCATTATCATTCTCATTTCAACAAATATGTAAATTAAGAGGGCTACCTGCAATAAAGGTAAGTACAGACCTTAGGAAACTTTTTAATGAGAATGAAATGTTTTCATTAATTGAAAAGATAAAGCCCTGGGCAGTAGTCAATACAATAGGTTTATCAAAAATCGATGAAGCTGAACAATTTCCCATACATTGCTATAAAGAAAACACGCTGTTTCCAAAAATTCTCGCCAGTATTTGTGCAAGAAAAGAAATCAGAATGTTAACATTCTCTACCGATCAGGTCTTTAATGGCAAAAAGTCTGATCCGTACCTTGAAGCTGATCCAACTGATCCATTGAATGTATTTGGAATGTCAAAAAAGATCGCTGAAGAAAGCATTCTGTCCTTAAATCCCGAAGCTCTGATCATCAGAAGTGGATTATTGATGAATCCAATGGATAGTGAAGATTTTCTTTCAGAAGTCCTTTTTGGAAGTGAACAAAAACAAAACCACTATTTTGTATCCGACGTCATTGTCTCTCCTTCTTATCTTCCTGATATGATAAATACAGCTTTAGACCTTTTAATCGATAAAGAAAAAGGGATTTGGCACCTTTCAGGGCCGGAGGCAGTGTCCTATTATGACTTTGCAAAGTTGGCAATTGGTATAGCCGGATTAACCAATAAGAAAATTCATTCAATTCCATCGATAATGTTGCCAATGAAAGCGAGGAGACCTTCATATTCCGCTTTAAGGAGTGAAAGCGGAATAATTTTACCAAAACTCGAAGTATCTATTTATAATTTCATCGTGAATAATCAACCGGTTTATAAGCTTTAATAATTATCAAAATATACCCATTGAATATGAGAAAATTCATGTTTGCCACTGGAATTGAAAACAGTTATCCAACTATTGAATTACCTGATGGAAGCATAAAACGTGTAGATGAAATGGAAAAATCAAGCCATTATCAATATTGGCAAACTGATTTTGCTCTTACTAAGGAACTGGGTATAAATGTCTTAAGGTATGGTCCACCCTTTTATATTGCCAGTAAAGGCCCGGGATTATTTGATTGGAGTTTTGCGGATGAAACATTCAATGCATTAAAATCTCATGAAATAACGCCTATTGTAGACTTATGCCACTTTGGTGTTCCTGATTGGATGGGTAATTTTCAAAATCCTTCCTTTCCTGACTATTTTGCTGAATATGCTGAAGCTTTTGCAAGAAGGTTTCCATGGTGTACAATATATACACCAATTAATGAAATTTATATTGCGGCAACATTCTCTGCTCAATATGGGTGGTGGAATGAAAGGCTGGCGGCAGACAAATATTTTGTAACAGCGCTTAAGAATCTCTGCAAGGCAAATATTTTAGCATCCAAGGCAATTCTGAAGGTTCAACCTGAAGCAGTTTTTATCCAGAGTGAATCAGCTGAATATTATCATCCTGAGGAACCATCTTGTATGCCACTGGCCCAATTACTCAATGAAAAACGATTCTTATCACTCGACTTGGTTTATGGACACCCCATAAGTGTGCCTATGTATGAATACTTATTGGAAAATGGAATGACTAAAAACGAATATCATTGGTTTATGAATAATGCTTCAACAATAAGATGCATAATGGGTAATGATTATTATATTACTAATGAGCATCTGGTAAAAGCTGATGGCTCCACTTCTGCTTCCGGTGAAATATTTGGTTACCATGTGATTACACATCAATATTTCAGAAGATATAATCTACCCGTAATGCATACTGAAACAAATATTCTTGAACCTCTTTCGGTTGAGTGGCTTAAAAAACAATGGACCAATGCTTACCAATTAAAGCAGGATGGCGTTCCATTACTCGGATTCACCTGGTATAGTTTGACGGATCAGATTGATTGGGATACAGCTTTACGAGAGGACAACGGAAATGTTAATAAATTGGGCTTATATGACCTGGATCGTAAAATTCGTACTGTAGGTAAACAATATAGAAGGATTATAGATCAATGGTCTGATGTACTGGATAGGGAGCCTTATGGATTTCAAATTTAGCTCTCTTGTTTGTATTCTTATAAAAAGAAGTCATTATAACAATTAACTTAATTGAATGAAAAAGAGAGGCTATTCCTTAATTAATAGCCTCTCTGTATTGGTGAATTAAATTTAATGATCGGGCAGAATTATGATTGGAATTCTTTAAGTGATTCCATTAGTTTTTTCCTTGTAAAGAAAATCCTGCTCTTTACGGTCCCTATTGAAAGGTTAAGATTTTCAGCTATTTCTTTATACTTATATCCGGCTGCATGCATCTCAAATGGCATACGCTGATCTTTTTCAAGTCGCGAAATGCCGGCTTTAATTTCTTTCGTAGAAATTTCTGACTCCGGAGATCCGAAATCGGATTTCTTTGGTATGTTCAGATAATACAGGTCTTCTGAATTATCTACAATTGTATTCGCTTTCTTATTGCGACGATAATTATTAATAAAAGTGTTCTTCATGATCGTGAATGTCCATGCTTTCAAATTTGTCTGATCGGCAAATTTATCACGATGCATAAGTGCTTTAAGATAGGTGTCCTGTATCAGGTCTTTTGCTTCCTCTTTATCATTTGTTAATGTGTAAGCGAAATAAAAGAGATGATCGTGAAGACTTATTAATTTGCTGCTAAATTCCATGATGCTAATTTTAAAAGTTATTGATTCTGTTTAGTTGTATTGAGTATTTACAGTCTTTTCTGTAATCTCCCTGACTCACCACGACTAGTTTTTACGAGTAATAGACAGTACTAAAATTTATTATCACCATCCGGGCTTATTTCAGTGCATCTTTAATATTTTTTGCAGAATCCTGATGCATCAATAAAACAGGTAGTGTTTTTGCGGCAAAAGACTTAATATCCGGGTCAACACCATTCTCAGCATGTCTTTTGAATTTGTCGGTATCTTTATTATGATCTTCAACCATTTCATCTATGTAAGCCTTGTCAAAATCGGTACCTTTCTTTTCTTTCAGATTATTGACTTTTCTGGTATGTTCATCATCTAATGCACTGGGTATGACTATATTTTTCTTTGCTGCAAGTGCTCTCAATTCGTCATTAGCTTTTGAATGGTCTTTTACCATCATTGCTCCAAAATTTTTAACCCTTGGATTAACAGCATTTTGTTGTGCATATTTGCCAAGTTCAACTTCCATTAATCCACCATATGCAGCTTCTTCCATAAAATCCTGATCCTTATCCTGGTCATTGTCAAGCATGCCATCGTTATCGGCATTATCATTCATTTGTATAGAATCACCATTGCCATTTTGATCGTCACGGCTTCCCTGGTTATTACATGACAACATGAAGAAAGAAATGAGCATGGCTAAGAAAATCTGTACCTTTTTTGTTTTCATAAATCACTATTATTAAAGTTTACTTTTCTGACTCAGTCTGGCCTAGTTACGGTTGTGAAGCTGTTGGGTATCAGTTAAGAACTTAATTCAAAAAATCATAACACAAAAGTGAATATGAAACTCCTCAATGGCGTTACACGATTTTCATGAAATGTTACATCATTCGCAGTCAAGTGTATTTACCCTCATATCTTGACTTTCTTCACTTGTTTTGCCCTTATTTAAAAATCTTACAATTACATATGTAAGGCGGTGTACAGGTTTGAATGATGAAACGAAAGCTAAGGATTATATAACGATTAATATCCGAGGGTCGAGCATCTTTGTATTCATCAGTCCTGAACTTAGTGCCAGACTAACAAAAGAAGCTGCCTGATTGATGCTGACTGGTGACAATAAAATGCAGTAAGATTAAAAATAATATCTATTTATAAACTATTTTAAATCCTATCAATCATGAACAAAAGTATCAAAGTTAATAGCACTGCTAAAACATCCGCACCAAACAAAGAAATGGATGAAATAAAGAGAATCCTTAATTCATTAAGTGAGTCCTTGCAACAAGCAAGATATGAGAATGAATATGTGGGGGAAACAAAAATATTAATGATCTATTCGAAGAAAAACAGAGCTAAGTTCATAACATCATCATTTGAACAAGGGCTCGATAATCTCTTGAAAAATAATAAACCATCAAACAAAGAATTTAAAAACACTGATATCCTTCTGCCCCAACTTCAGAAACAACAAGGTTATATAAGGATCAGTCCACCTAAAAACTAAAAGTCTTTTTGCTTGTTGCATTACTATGCAACTTATTAAAAATAAAGAACTAAAGCGGGTAAATGCCCGCTTTTCGAGACTAATAAAGTTGAATGTTTAAATAACTGTAAAAATGAAAACCCTCCTTTATATTTTCGCGTTATTGCTCTTTGCAGTTTGGGCAATTGGATTACTTGTTTTTAAGAGTTCAGACAGTATACACTTCTTGTTATTAATCGATTTTTTGATTATTTTGAAAGCCCTTAAGCCTGATAAAGAAGAAAGGATTACAAGGATTACAAGTGAACGCAATTTCATCAAATAACAGAATTCAATAGTATTCCATCGAACAATGACAAAAAATTTCGCATTCACATAATCAGTTTTTAAAGTCAGAAATTTCCTGAGCCTAATCGTTCACTAATCATTGGTTTATTTTTATAGAAAGCAAACATTTTCGTTCAATATGGAAATAATATAATTTTTATTCCTGCCAATATAACGCTTTAATGTGCTTGATTTAAGAAATTTGAAAATCAGCCTCATCCTCAATCAATCATTTAAGAAGCTGAATTAAAAAGATCTGAAGAAACAGTAATAATAACTTTAAAATTAACTGAAATGACTGCTCGTTTAATCTATCCTGTAATGGGATTTACTAAGATTCGACTCATAATGAAGAAGCATTATAAATGGCTCGTAGAATTAGTGGATGCCGAATTAATGCTTGAGGTAGCAGAAGAGGATTTTGTCCTCGATCAGCAGACCGCATAATCTAACTTGATTATAGAGAACTCCTGAATTGTTGATTAGTTAAGGTTAACATTCAGGAGTCTTGTTTTTATTAAAAAAGAGTTCATGCTATCTGAGTTGGGAATATCAAACAGACAAATTAAAGCAGCACTAAAAAGTGAGGAGGCAAGTGCTAAAGCAGCAAGACTTATTTATGTGAATGATACAATCCCAGGAATTGAAAGAAAAAGGATAGGCAACAAGTTTAAATATTATTTCAAGTATAAAGAAGTAACGGATACTGAAACACTTTTAAGGATAAAAAACCTCTCAATTCCACCAGCTTGGGAAAAAGTGTGGATTTGCGCAAATCCTCAGGGACACCTGCAGGTTACAGGATTTGATCAGGCAAATCGCAAGCAATACAGGTACCATCCTTCCTGGAATGTATTACGCAGTCATACCAAGTACTTTCGTTTGTTCGATTTTGGTCTAAAACTTCCTTTGATTAGGAGTAGAATTGATGCTGATCTTAAGAAACCGGGATTAACGAGAGAAAAAGTTCTTGCACTTGTCATATCTATTTTAGATACAGCATTTATAAGGATTGGCAATTCCATTTATGAAAAACTTAATGGTTCATATGGCCTTACAACTCTAAAAAACAAACATGTTAAAATTGATGGAACAACCATAAGGTTCAATTTCATTGGTAAAAAAGGAATAAAAACCAATGCATCCATAAAAAGTAAAAGGCTTTCGAATATCGTTAGAATGTGCAGGGAGATTCCCGGAAAACAATTATTTGGATATATCAATGAGGAGGGAATAGTTTCAGGAATTGATTCAGGTATGGTGAATAATTACCTAAAGGAAATTTCAAGTGGTGACTTTACGGCAAAGGATTTTCGCACGTGGGCTGGCTCAGTAAGTGCTATCAGGGCGCTCAGGGAATTAGGCCCATGGATAAACCAGACGGATTTAAAAAGAAAAATCAACTTGATGTATGATATGGTAGCTAATGATTTGGGTAATACACGAAATGTATGTAAGAAGCATGAAAACCGACTGAAAGAAGAAGAGTTATCTTTATTAAAGATGTTAAGATTTAGTTAGATTTTCATTTATTTTTTTTACATATAGATTTCATTAGCTTAATATTTCACTTATTAGCTTCACTATGTGGGAATTATGGAACATTAAGAAAAAAGGATATAACTTCAAATGAAAAAATTGGTTTGATCTTTGTAATCTTAATGATACAAACTAAATAAAAAATCACTAGGAGGACTAAACCATGAAAAACATAAGATTGATTGCAATTATAACAACCGCCGTGTGCGGATTCTATTTCACGTCCGTTGCACAAACGACGACGCAGAGTTCCGATCAGAGTAAACAGAGCTCAACACAGTCACAAAGCAATGTACCTTCCACTCAAAGCCAACAAGATGAAGAGATTTCTTTAAATTCTAGCCCAACAATCGAGAAATCATCCCAAGGTTATAAAATTCAAGTATGGGTAATGCCGGAAGAAAATGGCTCCACAAGCACTGAATTTGACAACCGTTATGATTCTAAGAATATAAATAATAATGATGCAATTAAAGGAAATACCGGCACGAGTGGTACCGATATGAAATCAACTGATTACAACAAATCAGATAAAATAGGTACTGATTACAACAAGTCAGGTACGGATTATAACAAGTCGGGTACTGATCACAATAAGAGCAGTTGGGATAAAAACCAAAGTTCAACTGGTACGACTTCAGGTACAATGAGATCGACAACCGGGTCAACCGGAGTATCAGGATCAGGTAATGCAGCAGGATCAGGAACCGGAGTTTCAGGATCAGGTAACGTATCAGGCACTGGTACGGGCGTCTCTGGATCAGTAGGTACAAGTGGAACATCAGGTACTAGTTCAGGTACAATCCGTTCATCAAGTACTACAGGAACTACCGGCTCAGGTGTATCAGGGTCAGTTGGAACAACTAACCCATCGGGTACAACAGGCAGTTCAGGAACCACTAGCACAGTAGGAACCTCCGGAACTTCCGGAACAAATTCCCAGTTCGATCGTACGCAAAGTACAACAGGTTCAACTACCCAGAAAAGTTCAACAGCTGATAACCAAGGTACTGATATAAGCAGGGATGACTGGCGTGCTCAATCAAATCAAACCGGACAGGCAACTTCAATGAATGAAGACAAGAGTAAAGTATTTGTAAAGGTTATTGATGAAAAAACTGGCAAGGAGATAAATCCAAAGGATATAGAAATGAAAGTAACAACTCCAAGCAAGAAAAGCTTTACAACAGATCTTCGTGAAAAGAAAGACCATCATATGGCTGAACTGGCTTTAACGGAAGACGGCACTTATAATATTCAGGCTACAATCCATACTGATGATGATAAGAGCGTTGTCATACCATTCACGTATGACAATGACATGAGTAACCAATCATCAATGGATCAATCCAGGGATATTGATAGTGATCTTAAATAATTATCATTTTAAATAGTTAATTGTAAAGGAGTTGCTGTATGGCAGCTCCTTTATTTTTTGAACAAAAGTCAGGATTTAGCTCATTAATTTAATTCTTTACCTTTGCATCTGTCGTTTATTTTAATTCGTATGATAGAAGCATCTGGCATTGAGAAATCATTTGCAAATCTTAAAGTTCTTAAAGGAGTCTCTCTTGTAATAAATAAAGGAGAGATTGTTTCTTTGACTGGTGCTTCAGGTGCTGGAAAATCTACTTTGCTTCATATCCTCGGCACACTTGAAAAACCTGACAAGGGGAAGATATTAATCAACGGAACTGATATTAAGAGTCTTGATGATCGCCGTATGTCTGTCTTCAGGAATCAGAAAATAGGGTTTGTATTCCAATTCCATCATCTGCTTCCTGAATTTACAGCGTTTGAAAATATATGTATCCCTGCATTCATTGCCGGGAAGAATATTAAGGCCTCCCGGAAAAGAGCGATGGATCTGATGGATCTTCTTGGTATCAGTGAAAGAATGGACCATAAGCCATCTGAATTATCAGGAGGTGAACAGCAAAGGGTAGCCATTGCCCGGGCTTTGATCAATGAACCTTCAGTGCTAATGGCCGACGAACCATCAGGGAACCTTGATTCGGTAAACGCCAGACAACTGCACAGTTTATTCTTTGATTTGAGAAAGATTTTTAACCAAACTATACTGATCGTAACCCACAATGAGGAACTGGCAGAAATGGCTGACAGAAGAATCTTTATGAAAGACGGGCAAATATTTGATTCCCAAGTGACTGAAATCAAATAATCCTTTCGTTCGATCGTTATTATGTGTTTAGCTAACCTTTATCTGATGAAGTTTGATAAATATACCCTTCTAATAATAATTGCCTTCTGCTTTATTGCTCATTTTGAATCATTTAGCCAGGTAACTGACAAGGCGAAACTTCTACAATTTGAGGAAGCAATTACACGTGGTGAAGAGTTCATGAAATTAAAGGACTATGCAAAAGCAAAAGAAGAATATCAGAAAGCTCTTTCAATTGATCCCTCTGCTAAATATCCTAAGGATAAATTAGCCCAAATTAGGAAAGTTTACATCGATCCGAAAGATGAAGCTGATTATCACAAAGCAGTTAGCCAAGGTGATCAGTATATTTTGAATGAAAATTATACTGAAGCCAAAGAGCAATATTCTATAGCACTCCTCATTAAGCCAGATGACCGGGTAACAAGAGAAAAAATGGTCAATGCTGAGAAAAAGGCTTCTGAAAAAGAAGCAATGCTCCGGCAATATGAATCAGTTAATTCTGAAGCAGACCGATTATTTAACCTTAAAGATTATCGATCAGCAATCGAAAAATACAAAGAGGCTCAATCGCTGAATTCCCAAGACTCATATGCAACAAACAGGATAAAAGAATCCGGCGCTATATTGGAAAAACAGCAGGTATTTGAGGAAAACTATAACAGAATAATCAGTGAAGCTGATGAAGCTTACATGAATAGGAATTTTGTGCTGGCCAGCTCAAAATATACCGAAGCTTCCAAACTCAAACCTTCTGATAATTATCCTAAAAGTATGTTGGAAAGGGTTGGCGAATCAATCAGGAATAAAGCTGCCAATGATATCGAGCAGGATAAATTAATGGCAGAAAAGCATCGACAGGATTCAATAAATGCGATAAACGCTTCAATTGAACAAGCTCTCAAAGAAGCTGAAGAAGCCCGTTTAAAAACAGCAGAGGCTGCCCGTATATTAGCAGATCAAAAAGCTGAAGAAAACCGTATTGCTGAATCTAACAGAATTGCTGAAGAAGTAAGATTGAACGAAGAATCCAGATTGGCTGAGGAAGCAAGATTAAAAGAAGAAGCAAGGTTAACAGAAGAGGCTAGACTAAAGGAAGAAGCAAGATTGGCAGATGAAACCAGGTTAGCTGAAGAGGCAAAAATAAGTGAAGAAAACAGATTGGCCGAAGCAGCCCGGTTAGCCGAAGAGACCAGGTTAGCTGAAGAGGCAAAAGCATTAGCAGATAAAAAGGCTGAGGAAGAACGGATTGCCAAAGAAAAGCTGGACGAGGAAGTAAGGATCGCAGCTGAAAAAGAAGTTGAGAAGAAAAGACTTGAATATGAAATGGCATCCCAGATTGACAAAGAGTATTTTGATGCAATTGAAAAAGGTAACGAATTATTTAAAGAAGAAGATTTCACTTCTGCCATTTTAATGTATGAGAAGGCATCAGCGCTCAAACCATTGGAAGATTTTCCGAAAGACCGGTTGCTGTTGATACATAATTTACTGATCGAGAGGCTGAAATATAGTCTTGAAGCTTATAATAAAAATATTTCCGCTGGTGACCAAGCGTACCAGTCAAATATATTTGACAAAGCTATTGAGGAATATGAAAAGGCATCTGTAGCACGTCCCGAAGAAACATATCCCGGATTAATGATTGAAAAAATCCGAAAACTCATGGAGGAAAATGCCATGGTTAGCCTCATTACTAACAGTATGATTCTTACGGATGCGGCTGAAGAAAAATTCAAGTTCAAGCCAGTTGACATGAAATTGCGAAAGAATAATTATATAATTATTAAAGCTAAGAAGACATCGGAAAAAGCACCCAAGATTTTCATAAATTACGGGAAAGATGATATTAAGAGCGGTGGTATAGTTGTTAAGAGCCTTGAAAGTGACGAAACTGTTAACTATATGGTTAGAATCAGCAGTCAGGATAAATGGTATAGAGTTGACAATAACTGGATAAGCTTGTATCCTGAAGGAGGTTCTATTGAAATCACCTCAATGCAAATTTCGCAAGGCGATATCCAGAAAGTCCAATAACTCTACGAGATCCTACCGAAGCGTTACCGACCAACTCCCGACATCCTGCCATTTTTTGGCTTGCACTATTAGGGTCATAAAGGTTTTAACCGCTTTCCTATGTATTAATCTGATTTGATGCAACAAGTGAGTTAACTTAACTAAGCGCCTTGGAGAATCGTTATTTATTTCGCACATTTGCTGCTGAAATTGCGAAATAAAATGGAACGGCATTTTAAGAAATTCAGAAATAATATCATTGGTAACACTCAGGAATATAGGACTCCATATGGGATTCAAAAACTCATTTATGCCGATTGGATTGCCAGCGGAAGATTATATAAACCAATCGAAGATCTTATATCAAGTGAGATAGGGCCTTTTATCGGTAACACCCATACTGAAACGAGTGAGACTGGCACATCAATGACAAAGGCTTATCACCTTGCACATAAAATCATAAAACAACATGTAAATGCCGGGCCTAATGATCTAATAATTACAGCCGGGTTCGGAATGACAGGTGTAATTGTTAAATTCCAACGCATGCTGGGCCTCAAAATGTGCGGCCAGTTGACAGACAACCAATGTTTTAAGGAAAAATCCAAGCCAGTAGTTTTCGTTACTCATATGGAACATCATTCAAATCATACCTCATGGTTTGAAACAATAAGCGATGTTGTTGTATTAAAACCTGATAAAGATTTGCTGGTCAATCCGGATGAACTTAGGCAGCAATTAGAGATTTATAAAGACAGGCCTATGAAGATTGGGGCTTTTACTGCATGTTCTAATGTAACAGGTGTAAGGACTCCTTATTATAAACTTGCCCGACTGATGCATGAATACGGTGGATATTGTTTTATAGATTATGCCGCATCAGCTCCATATGAAGATATAAACATGCACCCGGGTGATCCAATGGAGTGTCTCGATGCCATAATGTTTTCACCTCATAAATTTCTAGGCGGTCCAGGGTCATCAGGAGTATTGGTCTTTAATAAATCAGTCTATCATAACCGCACACCAGACCAGCCGGGAGGTGGAACCGTTGACTGGACCAATCCCTGGGGAGAATATAAGTATGTTGATGATATTGAAGCCCGTGAGGATGGTGGCACCCCTGGATTTCTTCAGGCAATCAGGACAGCCCTTTGTATAAAATTAAAAGAACAAATGGGAGTTGACAATATTAGGAAAAGGGAGAAAGAATTACTTAAAATTGCTTTTAATGGACTGAATTCAATAGATAAACTTCATATACTTGCTCCTGACCAAACCGACCGATTAGGGGTTATCTCTTTTTATTTTGAAAATATACATTACAACCTTGTTGTTAAGTTATTAAGTGACCGATTTGGTATTCAGGTCAGAGGTGGGTGCGCTTGTGCAGGAACATACGGACATTACCTTCTGGATGTAAGTTATGAACACTCAAAAGAAATTACTGAGCTTATAAATCACGGCGATTTGTCAAAAAAACCTGGATGGATCAGATTATCTTTACATCCGACAATGTCTGATGAGGAAATGCTCTTCATCATTGAAGCGCTAAAAGAGATACAGTTAAATCACTCACATTGGGCTGCCGACTATGTTTACGATAAACACAAGAATGAGTTCAGCTATTACAAAGGCAACCACTTGATTGATGAAAGAGTGGGCAGTTGGTTCAGTCTTCAGTCAGAAAGCGTTATCAATGTAATTTCAGGAAGTATTCCCACCCTTCCCGGGTAAGCTATATGCCCTAAACCTAAATTAACATACAAATGCATTGGTTTTACGCCATTGCTTGTATTGCTGTATAAGCCTCCCCAGTTCTTATATACATATTGTGAAGGGCTCCATTTTATTCCAAAACCTTCAAAGCCAAGCTGCATTCCATGTGTATGACCAGATAAAGTCAAGTCAAATCTTTTATATTTTTTAATGACCTCAGCCTCCCAATGAGTTGGATCGTGAGACATTAATATACTTACATCTGAATCAGGGGCATCTTTCATGGTGATCTTCATATCCCCATACCTGTGAAACCGAGCTGTTGCACTCCAATTTTCGACTCCTGCCAGTATTAATGTACTACCTTTCACATTGATTAGGGTGTTTTCGTTTCTGAGTAACCTCCAACCAATAGTATGATAAAAATCTTCCAACTTAACCATATCATTTGCTTTGGACGCTGAATCCGGCCATGAAATATAATCCCCGTAATCATGGTTACCCAGTATTGCATATATCCCAAAAGGAGCCTTTATCTTCGAAAGAACGGTTTCAAAACCACTTGCTTCCCTGGCACTGAAATTTACAAGATCTCCGGTAAAAAGTACCAGATCAGGTTTAAGGTCATTTACCATCTCAACTGCTCTTTCCAGAGGTCTTGTAGTTACCCAGCTTCCCAGATGAATATCTGATATCTGTACAATGCGAAAATCCTTAAGGGGTGCAGGTAAGTTTTTTATCTCAACTTCTACTTCACGCGTTTTAAACTTTGAAACCCAATGAATGCTACCAATAACTAAACTGACAAAAGCCAGACTGCCTAATAAAATTGCCATCCTTTTTAAAAACCTAACGATATAAAAATAAGATCCTGAAGTTCGCATCCTCCGATGGAAAATTCTTCTGAAAATTTCCATAGCCAGAGGCGGGATCAGAAAAACAAACAAGATAGTTTTAGCCAGAAGCGCCATAATTCCTACTCCGGGCAGATAAACTAACCATACCTTATTCCATTCCATTAGTGGAATAAAGGCAGCAATGACCAGAAAAATTATTAACAGGAATACTGGTAACCACCAAAGAATAATAAGGATATTCTTAAATTTCTCAATTAAAACAGGTCTTGCATCCCTGATAAAGTTAAAAACAAGAAATTCTGTGACTAAAAATATTCCCAATAATGGAATTCTTCCTGAATATTGCGGCAGGGCACCTCGCAACAGTAAGTAAAGTAGTATTAAAAATATTAGAAGAATAAAAGCAGCTTTGTACTTATTCTCTTTTCTTTTAATTCTCAAGATCAGTTACTATATAACCAGGTTTTTGTTTTCCCACATCTGGGCGCAAAAATAAGTAATTATTTGTTCCTAAGCCTCAATGAATTAGCTATTACTGAAACTGAACTAAAACTCATTGCAACTGCCGCTAACATTGGGCTTAAAAGTATTCCGAAAAAGGGAAATAAAATTCCCGCAGCTATTGGCACGCCAAGAACATTATATACAAACGCAAAAAATAGATTCTGTTTAATATTTTTCATTACATCGGTGCTAAGTCTCTTTGCTCTTGCGATGCCATTAAGATCACCTTTAACCAGCGTAATTTCAGCACTTTGCATGGCTATATCTGTTCCAGTGCCCATAGCAATACCAATATCTGCCTGTGCTAAACCGGGTGCGTCATTAATACCGTCACCTGCCATTGCAACCAAATGACCTGCCTCTTGTAATTCCTTTATCTTATTGAATTTATCATCAGGAAGAAAATCGGCCTTATAGTCTTTAAGATGGAGTTCTTCAGCAACAGCTTTAGCTGTTAATTCGTTATCGCCTGTGAGCATTATCACATTCACACCCATTTCCTTAAGTTCCCGGATAGCAGTATATGAGGTGGCTTTTATATTATCCCTTACGCTTACAATACCTTCAATTGTACTATCCAGAATAAGAAACATTACCGTTTGTCCTGACGATTGCCATTCTTTAATTATTTGATTTTGTTCATCGTTCAGGGAAACTTTAAAGTCCTCAAGTAATTTCTTATTACCCAAACCCATTTTCTTACCCTCATAGATTGCACTTACACCTTTACCGGTAACTGATAAGAATTTCTCAACCTTTTGCAGCTCAATACCTTTCTCCCTGGCACCTTTCACAATTGCATCTGCTAAAGGATGCTCACTGTGAACATCTATAGATGCTGCGACTTGAAGTATTTGGTCATCACTGAATTTTCCAAATGAACGATAACCTTTTAAACTTGGTTTTCCTTCGGTAATGGTGCCAGTTTTATCAATGATGAGTGTATCAATTTTATTCATCTCTTCAATGGCACTGGCTTCCTTGATTAAAATTCCTGATTGGGCTCCCCTACCTGTTCCAACCATTATGGACATGGGTGTCGCAAGCCCCAATGCACAAGGGCATGCAATTATAAGTACTGAAACAGCGTTGACAAAAGCATAAACTAAAGATGGCTCAGGTCCCCAGATTGCCCATATAGTAAAAGTGATGATGGCAACAGCAATAATTATCTGAACAAAATACTTAGCCACAATGTCAGCTAACCTTTGTATTGGAGCTCTTGACCTGCCGGCTTCGTTCACCATTTCAATTATTCTGGCCAGCAATGTATCTTTCCCTACTTTTTCTGCCGTCATCAGGAAAGTGGTTTTGCTATTGATAGTACCACCTGTTACCTTATCTCCTGAGGATTTATCAACAGGTAATGATTCTCCCGAAATCATACTCTCATCCAGGGTAGCCTCGCCTTCAACAATTTTTCCATCAACAGGGATCTTCTCTCCTGGTTTAATTTTTAAAATATCCCCCGGTTGAACATGTTCCAATGGAATTTCTTCTTCTTTACCATCTTTGATTCTTAATGCAACAGGAGGCACTAAATTTAAGAGTGCTTTTATTGCTGCATTTGTCTTTGAATGTGCCTTTAATTCCATCACTTGACCCAATAAAACCAAAGACAAAATAACAGCAGCGGCCTCAAAGTATAAATGGACATTACCATGCATATCTTTAAATTGGTCAGGAAATATGCCTGGCAGAATTAAGGCAAATACACTGAAAATATAGGCAGCGCCTACTCCTATCGATATAAGCGTCCACATATTTGGGGAACGACGCACCACAGAACTGTAACCCCGTTTAAAAAACTGCCAGCCAGAATAAAAAACCACTGGTGTAGTGAGGATCAATGAAATCCATCCTGTCACTTTACGGTGTTCCATGAAAAATGTGCCTACTCCCGGAAACATATCAGCCATGGCAAGAATGAAGACAGGTATAGTGAATGCAACTGCTATCCAGAATTTTTGGCGCATCACCTTATATGCGTCATCTTCAGTGTCTTCTGGCTGTAACTGAACCGGCACCAGATTCATTCCGCAAATCGGACAAGTTCCAGGTCCATTTTGCCGTATTTCGGGATGCATTGGACAAGTAAATTCTCTCAGATTGGTTGAAAAACTTTCTTCTTTAACTAAGTGCATTCCGCAAACGGGGCAGTCACCTGGTTTCTCATATGTTTTATCCCCTTCGCAATGCATGGGGCAATAATACCTGGGTTTTGCAAGTTCATATTTTTTATCAGAACCGTTACTTTGAGATTGTATTATTGGTTCAACTGATTCTTTAACTGCATCGGTCTTCGATAAAGCATTTTGGGAGGAATTGTCATGGGGTAACGGTATGTTATCACTTGTCTTTTTGGGAGCATTGACGGGTTCACCCGTAGCTGGATTGACCATCAAACCTGTTTTTGAGGAAGCGAGGAACATATGGCAAACGGGACATCTTCCGGGGTGATCGTAAGTAATATCTCCTTCGCAATGCATCGGGCAATAGAATCGTTCTCTCTCACTGGTACTTCTTTTCGCTACTAGCACATCCATAGGTTCGAGAAAAGAGCCACAAACCGGACAAGTGCCTTCTTTCTTGTAGGTTTTATCTCCTTCACAATCATTTGGACAAGCATATTTTTTTGTGTCTTCCTGAGGTCTTGTATCCTTATATCTTTCTTTATTCTGCATATGTGAATCTATTTCCTTGTTGCATTTGTATTTTCTTAAACAGTTAGCTATTTTTTTAGTTGCTAAATGTCAACTAAAAAGACCCATTAAAAATTTAAATCCATCACTATTTTTTTGTGGATTATTAAGGGGGTTGAAATAAGAAATTAATAAGATTGCAAAAATACAGATAAAAAAAGAGTGCTGAAACTTAACGTTTCAACACTCTTTGATCAAACTGTCGGGGCGAATGGATTCGAACCATCGACCCCCTGGTCCCAAACCAGGTGCGCTAGCCGGACTGCGCTACGCCCCGAAAGAACTCATTTACAGAACCATTATCCGAGATAATGATATCTTGTGTTCTGCGGTGAGAGGGGGATTCGAACCCCCGGTAGGGTAATCCCCTACGACAGTTTAGCAAACTGTTGGTTTAAGCCTCTCACCCATCTCACCGTAAAGGAGTGCAAAAGTACAAAAGGATTGGTAATTACCAAAATTAATTTCAACAAATAATGTATTTTCTCTAGTCAAATATGCATCAACAGCGTAAAAATGCTTTATTAATGCAATACATGGTAAACTTTTCAGGGAATAAATGCACCAAAAGACAGATCTTACTTCTGTCATTTATTTAAAAATTAAGTTGTTTTTGTTAATTAGGGAATGTAAACACCCTTGTGTGAAGGAACACCGGCACCCAGGAAATTGCTCATCTTTTCCAGCAAATTCTGTTTATTGATCGGTTTAGAGATATAATCAATACAACCTGATGCATAACACAGTTCAACTTCATTGTCATAAACATAGGCAGTTTGAGCAATAACAGGCAGTTCTTGCCTGATGCTGTGTATAGCAATTGTTGCATCAAAGCCATTGATTCCAGGCATGTTAATATCCATTAAAACTATATCGATATGCTTGTTTTCCCTAACAAGATTTACTGCTTCATGACCAGTAGATGCCCATAGTATTTCGGCATTGGTATGCCTTAGGATTGTTTTTAGGTAAAGGAAGCTGCAATCTGTATCCTCTGCTATCAAAATAGTCTTACCTGTCCAGTCGTAAACTTTATGGTCGGAATTATTCTGAAAATCCGAAAACATTAACTGTCTCATGGTTTTGGCTCTAGCACATCAAGATTGCTTTGTAAAATTAATTGAAATCCTGATGCAATTATACATTTTATTTCAAAATGGACAAAAAGTAACTTTAAAAAACTAAGCTAAACCTGATAAACGAGATTAATTTCTTACGCTGTATCATCTTTCAGACTTTTTAGTAACTTTGCAGTCCTTTATTTAACACGAAACCTGATTTTCAGATATTGTAAATAAAGCGGTCCGGTAGCTCAGCTGGATAGAGCAGCAGCCTTCTAAGCTGCGGGTCAGGCGTTCGAATCGCCTCCGGATCACTTACTTTTCTTCCTCAATATTAAAAGTTGAAGTGAAAGAAATGGTTAATAGATCGCTCTCGTCATTCTTATTTATAACTGCACGCCTGATCAGCTATCTCCCATTCAATTGGTTATATGTTCTTTCCAATTTAATAGCCTGGATTTTAAGAAAAGTAGTTGGATACAGGAGGAGTGTTATTATTCAGAATTTAAGCCGTTCTTTTCCTGATCTCAAGTACTCAGAAATTAAAAACATTGCTGATAAATTTTATTTGCATTTTTCTGATGTATTCATTGAAGTTTTAAAAAGTATTTCATTACCTGGCACGACCTTAAGGAAGCGATTTAAAGTTGAAAATCCTGAACTTGTTTTACAATATTATAAGGATGGCAATAATATTATTGGACTTACCGGACATATTGCCAACTGGGAATGGATGAGCATCATCCCATCTTTATATCCGTTTCCATGCTTTACACTTTACAAACCTTTAAGGAGCAAGATGGCTGAACACATTATGACCAGGGTACGACATCGATTTGGAATGAAACTTCTCGCCATGTCAAATGCTGCAAGGTATATCCTGGGTCATAAAAACGATAAAGCGCTGTATATTTTTATTGGCGATCAGTCACCGGCTAAGAATGAAAACGCTGAAGAATTTAACTTTCTGAATCAAAAAACAACCTTTTTCACAGGAGGTGCTAAGCTTGCAAAAGCAACGAATGCCAAAGTGGTCTATATTTCTATCCGGAAAGTAAACAGGGGTTATTATAATGTGAAATTTTTACCTTTATCAGCTTCTGATAAAAATGAGTACAATTCAATACTGGAGCAATATTCCACATTTCTTCAGGAGGATATAGTCAACAATCCTGTCGATTGGCTTTGGTCACATAAAAGGTGGAAACATTGAAAAACCAGACTTTCAGATCACTTCGCCACCGGAATTTCCGATTATTCTTTTTTGGACAGATCATTTCACTTCCGGGTAACTGGATTCAAAGTATTGCTCTTGGGTGGCTGGTTTTCAGGATGACTGATTCAGTGTTTCTCCTGGGTGTAGTTGGTTTCGCAGCCCAAATTCCATCATTCTTTATTACTCCTTTGGCAGGTGTATTTGCTGATAAGGTTGACCGTAAACTTGTGTTATTGCTGACCCAGACAACCGCTATGCTGGTATCCCTGGTGCTGGCAATTCTGATAATGACAGGTAACATTACTGTTTTTTCTATTGTTGCCGGCTCCATTATTAGTGGAGTTGCAAATGCTATTGACAATCCATTCAGGCATGCATTCCTTGTAAATATTATTGATGACCGAAAAGATTTGCCAAATGCGATTGCACTCAATTCAACCATGTATAATTCAGCACGTTTTATAGGTCCCCCGATTGGAGGTTTCCTGGTAGCTTATGCAGGTGAAGGGGTGTGCTTCCTTGTAAACGGATTAAGTTATCTCGCTGTTATCGCATCTTTGTTATCACTTAAGATCTTACCTTTTCAAAAAAGCGCTGAAAGGAACTCTATATTTTCTGATTTGGTGAGCGGGCTCAAGTATGCGTATAAAACATCCTATATCAAAGTCTTGGTTACAATGGTAATCATAATAAGCTTCATAGGTTTACCATTCCAGGTTTTTATGCCAGTATTTGCAAAGGATATACTGCATGGTACCTCGCAAACACTTGGGTTCCTGACAGGTGCCTTAGGTGCCGGGGCTTTGACTGGTGCATTATTGCTTGCCAACCAATCTTCTGTAAGACGCTTTCCCACAATTATACTTGTTTCTTCATTTATGTTTAGTCTTGGTCTTGGGGCTTTTACATTATCAGGAAATATTTATTTTTCCATGGCTTCGCTAGTCATCACTGGCTTTGGAATGGTAGTTCTATTCGCTTCATGCAATACATTGCTTCAAACCATGGTCCATGAAAATATGCGTGGAAGGATCGTTGCACTTTATTCTATGTCTTTTATGGGCTTTACGCCAATTGGTAGCTTTCTAACCGGCAGTATCACAGAAATATTTGGACTTCAGGCTACCCTGAGTGGTGCCGTTCTGCTTTGCCTTATTACTGCTTTCTGGTTTTCAAGACATCTGGGAAGTATTAAAGAAGAAATATTGTAAAAAAAAGAGAGGCACTGTGGGCGCCTCTCTTTTGTAACATAATGTATCTGTTTACCTTGATACTACAAAGCGCATAGCTTTTTCAAATCCATTTCCTTTTCCTTTAAGGATATAAAGTCCTGCAGGAAGGTTGCTCACATTAATAGATTGTGTTCCTGAATTCACTGAAAGTTCAACACTTTTTACAAGGTTACCCACTATACTATAGATCTCAACTGTCCTGACATTGTTCAGATTTGAAATATATAACTGGTTGTTAACCGGATTTGGATAAAGTTTAAAATCAACAACAGGAGTGTCAATAACATTAATATTGAGTAAAGTTGTAAAGTTTATGACATAACTTACAGTAGGAACAGAGAGTAAATTCTCTACAGGAAGTATTTCAAGATAATACATCTGATTAAACTTCAAATTGGGATCAGGTGTAATTGTAATAAGTGTCTTAGCATCATTAATTGTAGCCTGGAATCCAACAGAAGCTCCTGAATGATCGACTTCCTTAAACCGGATTATATTTGCAACATTCTGATTGGTTAATGGAGCTCCACCTATCATCCTTACCGGTTGTGAAAAACTAATGGTTATTGGTTCACCTACAGGAACATTCACAGCATTATTTAAAACACTACTGGAGACAATAGCACCTGTTTCAACTGAATATCCTGATTGAACAATTTTTTTATCGCTCTGCTGAATAAAAACAGCAACCATCAAGTCATCCATTTCCTCAACATTAGTTGTTGACATGTCAACATTATGCTGGAAGTTAAGCACTTCACCGGCTACAAGGTTAGCTGATGTTCCGTTACCTGTAGGCACCATATCCATCATTACATGATGAAATTCAGTTTCACCATTTGAACCGACATTTTGAGTTGTAACTTTTTCAATGATTGCAAAATGAACCTTTACATTATTATAATCCAGGTAAGGAATAATATTACAATCTATTATTACATTATTACCTGATATATTATGAACAGATTCAATAGCAACTGACGCCATTGTACCGGAAGTCGCATTATAACCACCATTTACACCAGCAGCTGTTGTTGCAACCTGAGCTCCATCAATGTAAAGATCGGGCACATAACTTACGTTATAATAAGACCTTCTTTGTCCACCTTCTGCGGTATAATATATATCACCAGACCCTGGCCAGTTCATTTGGTATTTTACAAGAGTCAAATCTTCATCAGTATGAGATGCAATGAACGGATTTAAAATAGTGCTGTTAAAACTTGCACATGGGGCACAAGTGGAACTGGTAAATTCTTCAAATAACGGCTTATAGAATATTATCCTATCAGGAATAGACAGATCTCTCGTTATCATATCATTAGATGGGTCATCATCAGTAGTGATGCCATTTACGTTGGATATCCATACATAAAGTGTGTATTCCCCTTCAGGCAGGTCCAATGAATCAGCAGAAAGATAATCAGCTGATAAACCAGTCGTTACATTCAACCCGGTTAGCGATGTTGTGTGTACTTCACCATCATCTACTTTCCAGTTAACATCAATGGTATTGATGGCAGTATTTCCCAGATTTGCAATTTTACCTTTGATTGGCTGTATATCATTAAATAAAGCGGGAAGGTCAACTGATGAGATAGCTCCATCAAGTGCAAGTGGTTTGATTACTTCAACATCGTCAATATTCCAGTGACTCATGTTAGTACTTGCTCCAGTGATATAAAAGCAAAATTGGAAGTTGGATGCTCCAACGTTTGCATTATCTACAAGAATGGTAACACCCTCGGCATTGATTGTTGCGGTTGCTGATTTATTCCAGACATTATTCCATGAGCCGCCACTGACCCGTGTATCAACACCAATAATAAAAGGAGTTGAACCACCTGATTTTGCGAACATGTGTTTGAACCTGATAATAAGCTTGGTAGCACCAGTTGTATTTATTTGTGGTGAAATAATACGCATTGTTGTGCTAGGGAAGGTTGGTGTATTGTCAATTACAAGTTCTGGAGCTGTTCCGCCAGCATCAGCCGTTTGAGGATTATCAAAATTCTGGGTATTTCCTAAAATCATCCAGCCTGGGATTGGAATAGAACCACCACTGAATGACTCCTGGAAGATAACCTGAGATTGAGCATTGATAAATAAAAATGCTCCAAAAATAATTAGTAGAAGTTTTTTCATTTGCGCCTGATTATTAATTTGTTACTTGTTTAATGGTAATTTATAACTTGATATATAAAAGTATATAAATTTCTGAAACTATAGCAAAAGAATTAAGTTGTTTTGTATCAGAATTGTGACTATCTCCCGAATAAACTTGTCAAAAATACATAAATGTATTAGAAAAATAAATTAATGACCCTGTTTTTAAAAGATTTAAAAAGGAGTCTTTTGCTTAACCTATAGCACACTAAATCTGGCTGATACTTTTTGCCAATTAACAATACTCCAGAATGATTTAATAAAATCAGGTCTTCGATTCTGATAATCCAGGTAATATGCATGTTCCCATACATCAAGCGTTAAAAGTGGCGTATATCCATCTGTCATTGGATTGCCGGCGTTAGAGGTTTGGATAATTTTTAGTTTTTTCGATTCATCTATAACTAACCAGACCCATCCTGATCCAAATAATTTTACTGAAGCTTCAGTAAATTGCTCAATGAATTTATCTAGTGATCCATATTCTTCACTTATGGCATCCATTAAAAGTTTATCAAGAGTAGTAATGCCTTTCGCCATCGATTCCCAGAAAAAGGTGTGATTCCATACCTGGGCCGCATTATTAAAGATTGGTCCTTCTGCTTCAAGAATTATCTGCTCAAGCGTATAATCTTCAAACCGGGTTCCCTTGATTAGATTATTAAGATTAAGTACATATGCCTGATGGTGTTTTCCATAATGAAAACTAATTGTTTTTTCGCTGATTACCGGCTCAAGTGCATTTGTTGCATAAGGTAGCGGTGGTAAATTGAATACCATTATGATGGAATTTATGTTATATAAATACAATCCTTTTATAGATTGCCTAAGGTTTCGCTACCATCAGACCGCAAATGCGATCTTTAAAAAATCATAACAAAAATTGAATGTCATCTCCCGGCTGTTTCTCAACTGGCTGCATTCCATATTTAAAAACCCGCAAAGGATTCCTTCCTTTTAATATAAGCTTTTCATCAGCATATAACAACAAGGTTGCCTCCCTTAATCCTGCAACATAAACATCAGGATTGGCAACAAGAAACTCTTCAATTCGCTGCTCCCTGGTTTCTCCGCCATGATTAGCAGGATGTGCATCCAAATAATGAGGATTTATTTGAAATGGAATCAAACCCATACAATCAAAGCTTTCAGGTTCCACAATAGGCATATCATTGGTTGTCCTCAATGTTGGACAAGCTACATTCGATCCTGCACTCCATCCCATGTATGGTATACCTTGGCGCACTCTCTCAGCAATCGCCTTCATAAGACCGAGCTTTTGCATCTCCCTTACAAGATGGAATGTGTTACCGCCGCCGACTGCTATTGCTTCAGCTCCCTTTACAGCCTTTATTGGATCCGTTTCCTTATGGATTGAATATAGATCAAGTCCCAAAGCCCTAAAAACGTTTTGTACTTTCTGCTCATATTCATCATAAGAGAATGTCACTCCTGCAAATGGAATAAAAAGAACTTTACTAACCCCGTATTTTTTACAATACTCCCCGATTTCATTTTGGCACCAACCAAGATAAGACTCCCCCGGATTCGTTGAATTACTGATCAATAACAGCTTCATGATTAGATTTAAGTTAGACTATAGGTAAAGAAATAATTATGACAAATATAAGCACTCAAATTAAATTTTTTTCAGCCTTGGCGTTTTTTATGATCTACCTTATGTTTTGTTTTTAAATTTACCTGATTTACTTTCCGTGTTGGATCCTTGATTTGCATAATATTTGTAAACGTTTTCAAATCGGCGATACCAATCGTTTTCTTTAGTGTAGGTTTTAATCATCAACTTCACATTCAAGCGGGGAGTATCAATTATATCCCTTTGAGCAAGTTTTCGGCCAAGCATTTCCTGCAGATTTCCAGTCTGTTTTTCAGTAACTCCCGCAAGCCGCAAATTATCCAGTAATAAGATTGCCTGGTCAAGTTCTCCTTTATTAATTAAATGGTTAATCGCAAAGGTAATTAGGGAAATATCATCAGATTTCATTGCCAGCTCAAAAAAACCAATATTGACGAGATCTGTAGTATCAAGTCGATAATATTCGTAAATTGATTCAGCCTGCTGGATTAGTTTAGTCGCTTCAATGAATTTCTTTTGTTCGATTAAATCAAATGCTTTTCCTGTAATTTCATTCCATCTGATTTGTTGTTTGTACTTCGCAAGTACCTTATTAACTTCAGAAGTGGTCAATCCGCATGAAGCTTTACTAAAAGCCAGTTCTTTTGTTTCATTTGCCAATAACACAGCCTGGCTGATCTTGTTTTCCATGAACAATGACCTTAGTTTGTTAAGCATTGAATTGTATTCTCCTTTGACTTCGTTGCACCATGTTTCACCAGCAAGCTCTGCTACTTTTTCATACTGTTCCTTGACAGTGGGCAAATAATTCAAATCAAGGCGGATTGACATAGCAAATGCTTCATTTGCGGTATTCAATGCACTATCAGGCCTGTTGGCCCAGAAATGCAGCCGGGCTTTGGAAAATTGGTCATTCAAATATCTTAATCCAATTTTCAGTGTAAGTGTATCTAGTATTGTTCTGTCAGGAAATTGGTATTTTTTAAGAAGATCAACAGCATTACAAAGGTTACTTATTGCTTCATGATTGATCCCTTGTTGGTCTATTTTTAAGGTGCTGTTTATAAGATTTATATATTTTATGTGTGCAATTTTCTTTTCAAGTTCGTACTGATAAATCCTATCAGGAAAAAATGATGGATATTTCGCAGCAAATTGAATCGCGTTTGCCAGGGATACTGATGCCTTATTATACTCTCCCGCAATAATTTCCCTTTCTGTTTGAGATATCTTTAATTCGTATATAGATCTTACTGCCATTAATAATCCCTCTTCTGCCTTATTTTTTAAATTACTTTGGTAGCCGTTTAACAAGTCTACAGCTTTAGTGAACTCATTTAAAGCATTATCATAATTCATCTCTGATATTGAGTTAATTCCAAGAAAAATATAACTATCAGCCATTCTGAGATATATTTCTTTGAAAGGTCCTTTTTCTGAATTGGTCATCTTGAACCTTGTTGTGTAATCAGCTACTTCTGCAAGATATTTTTCTGCAAGTGAGATCAAGCCCTTATCCAGGGCTTTTTGCATGATCGCGGTATATGAACTGATCAATCCTTTTCTTGCTTCAGCTAATGCATTATCAACACCATCAGATGAAGGGTCATTAAAAGGAAGGTTGTTTATTTTTGTTGCCCCTGTCAAAAGATCAACTGCTTCAACATATCTGTTAGCTCTTATTAAATTACTGCTTTCATTCAGGTATCCCTTCAGGATTTCATGTTTTAACTTTGAGATATTATAGCCACTCATTCCTCGGTTCACAATGGTTTCCATTAATAATAGGCAGGCAGAGTTTACCTGCCATGATGTGATTGAATTTGCATATAACTTATAAATAAATGGACTACTATAATAATCTACCGATCTGGATAACGCTCCGGCTTCTTCTATACTCTTTATATAGGCTGATGCAAATTTCTGATAGACATTACCTGTTAAAACCGGATTCCCGCTTTGGTTCACAAATTCAATATATTCTTTAAGATGATATTTTAATAAAGGGATTTTCTGGGCAACATTCATAGGATCTTTGCCTGGCACGAGGTCAGTTGAAACATTGATCGCTTCTTCAATCAAATAAATTCCCTTAAAACTCGTAATATAGGTGTTCGTCGCATTTTCGATGGTGCAGATGCTTCTTCGGGCTTTTTGTATCTTTCTTAAAAGTGTATCAGCAAGCATTGCGGAGGCATAATAATCCCTTATAGCCCGTAATTCAGTTTCCATTCTATTATAATCATCCGTCGTAAAACTTATTCCGTTAATATTAACCCGGACATCAGTGCCATCTATCCATAATGAATCAGGGAAAGTAGCCACAGCAGTCATGCCTTGCTCCATAACAACTGTTCTGCGATTGTTCAATATCATTCCTGAATGAGAGTTACTAACTTCAATACTAACATCATAAGCTGATGGTACCAGTAACTTTTCGAGGTTAAAATCTTTCAGCTGAGTATCTCCTGTTATTGAAAGGGGTTTAACGTCAAGAAGAATATAAAGTGAATCAGACTGTCTGTAACTGACTGAAATTCTATGCCTTAATTTATAATTAAACGAGGTTTTCTCAGGTATTTTCAGATGAGCTAAAGCCAGTTGGTTGAGCACTTTATTATTAATAGTTCTCTCATAAGGTATGTATGTAAAAATGAAGTTCGAAGTATCGCTGTATTCAAATATAACCTGAGATTTTAATAAACAGGGAATTGCGAGGAGAAGAAATAATATGTGAATTCTGAAATGTGACATAAGTTTAACTGACGCGGCAAAAATAGTCAATTCAATAATGGCAGACAGCTGGTTACAAACTTGTCACATATATTTCGGTCCTCCGGTTCAAAGCACGTCCTGCTTCACTGGTGTTATCTGAGAGAGGTTTCGAATATCCATATCCCTTATAGCGGAGTCGTGAAGGGACTATTCCTGATTTTACCAAATGTTCGTAAACTGATTTTGCCCTTTTTGTTGACAAGTCATTATTGTACTCTTCACTGCCAACATTATCTGTATGTCCACTTATTTCAATATGCAGGGTTTTATTGTTCACCAGCAGCCTCACTAAATGATCGAGTTCGGCTTTTGAGGCATCTAACAGGTTAAAGCTATCGGTGGCAAAGAAAATATTTCTTAAGACAATTGATTCTCCCTCCTTAAGAGGTTTAAGAGGAATATCCTTAATAAACGGATCAATAAAGTTATTCTCCCCTATCATGTTAAAGTGAGCAGAATAAAATAAATATCCATCTTTTTCAACATTTAATGCATATTGGTTTCCGGAAGGGATAACTAAAAGATAACTTCCGTCCCGAATGTTGGAATTAGACGAGATAATTGTATCACCTGATACGGGATCAAGCAGACGGATTGCTGCCATCAGGGGTTGCCTGGTTATGCTATCATAAACTCTTCCTTTTATATATGATACTTTTTCAGGCTTAGCTGCCTTTGGCAATTCAAACATGTAAATATCCTGCAAACCAAACCCATTCTCCATCATTGATGAATAGTATGCATAATTACCCTGGTTATCAACAATCAGGGTGATCTCATCATCTTTTGTATTTACCGGATAACCAAGGTTGACAGGTTGTGACCACCTGCCATTATCTAAAACTGAGAAAAATATATCCCCTTGTCCCATTCCTGTATGACCGTTTGATGAAAAATAAAGTGTTTTTGCATCAGGATGAATGAACGGGCCTCTTTCTGCTTCTTTAGTATTAATAATTTCCCCGGCATTGTATGGCTCCGACCATTCGCCATTATCAAGTAAATGAGTTATCCAAATATCACTTCCACCATATCCTCCCGGCCGGTTGCTCACAAAATATAGTGTTTTGCCATCTGAAGAAAAACTTGGTTGAGATTCCCACCCGGGTGTATTAACCACCGGACCAAGATTAAATGGTTCTTCCCATGTATCACCATCTAAGCGGGATACATACAAGTCGCAGCTTCCAAATCCATTTATGCTTTCACATCCCGAAAAAAATAAATATTGTCCATCTGGCGAAACTGCCATGGCACCTTCATCACCCTCTGTGTTTACAGGCGGACCAATATCAATTGCTTCTGTCCAGGTTGAATCAGTTAATCTTCTGCAATAAAAAAACTGTTCATCCCTCCTGTCACCCGTTACCATACGCCTGGTAAAATATATCCTTTCATTATCAGGACTTATATAGTTAACAAACTCATAGCCTTTAGAATTCACATTTGAACCAAGATTTACAGGTTTGAACGGAACAGGATTTTTAAAAGCATCCATCCTGAATTTCGCTGTTTCCATATTTTTATCAAGTCTTGCTTTCTCGGCTTCACGTATCTTTGGATAGTTAGCATACTTACCATAATACATTATGCTTTCTGCATATCTTCCCTCATCAAAAAGAAGGTTTGCGAGGATATAATAAGCCGGAATAAAGAAGTTTGAATCAATTGATATAGCCTTTTTGTAATCTTCAATTGCTTGCTGTTTGCTACCTTTTAAAGAATGAATATCCCCCGCAAGTAACCATGCCTTAATATAGTTTTTATCGGCTTTTATGGCTTTATTTACCTCATCAAGAGCATTATCATATGCAGAAGCATGATAATACTTTAATGCTTTTTCATGGAATTTTACAGCCCTGCTTTCATCATTAACCTGTCCTAATATCATGGTAGGAATGATAGTAAAAAGAGCAAGAAACTTAATGGCCTTCATAATTTTCCTAAGCAAGGTAAAAATAAGCATTCTTCCAAAACCAGGAAACGATCTATTTTATCAATTTCAAGTCAAGCCTGAAAATCTTAGCATTTTGCAATGGAGTACTTTCACATGATATAACAAAAACCTGATCTGATATGTAAGCTACTGCCTCAGTTTGAGTACTAAAAAGTTCCACAAGTTCAATTCTTCTTTTATTTCCGCTAAAAAAATTATTTTCCTGAAAATCATTAAGTATCCAGATAAAAGGGAAATAATTCCAGTAGCCGCATAAAACAATTGTTTTATTTATCTCATCCAATGCTGCACCAGTTATTAACCCATTGACATTGTATTCATCCAATGGGAATATAGTATATCTCCCGGGTGTTTTTGGTAAAGAATAAAGGCGGGTTGTGCGATGCACCCAGTTTTTTGAAAACAGATAAAGACTGTCTCCTGAACTGATCATTGCTTCACAATCAAAATCATTCTTAAGATTCTTAATGGTAAAATCAATCTGGTCACCATAAGCAAAACTAATAGCATATGCATACAACGAAGTATCATTTTCTGAAGGAATATCAGCTTTATTTACTTTATATATCGTTAAATTCTTTCTGTTTCCACGGTTATTTCCAAAGTCACCGATATAAATAAAGTTTTCATCCTGTGTAATCTCCTCCCAATCTATATTTGCAGCATTCAGAATTTTTACCTTCTGAATGATTTCTCCTGTTTTATTATCTAATCTGTATAATTCATTTTTACCATCACTATCATTTTGGGTCCAATAACTTTCTTTCCAATATAATAAGCCAGAACTCTCTGTCACAGTCGCCGGTAATTTCCCTATGATAACCGGTGGTTTGATGGATTTGAATGCATAATGACAGGAACCGTCGTTTATTACGGCTTCAGGATTGAAATTATTTGCAAGTGAATCAGTGCATCCAGCCTGCTGGCTTGAGGCAGATTGGTTGATGAGCAGGAAAAATATTACCAGATTTATTAGTATCCTCATACCTGTCAGATCAAATGCATATGAGGTGGATTATTTGGTTATTTATAAATCTCCTTTTTGTAAGCTTTCATTGTATTATTAAGTAATCCGATAATAGTCATTGGTCCAACCCCTCCCGGAACCGGGGTAATATAACTGCATTTTGAGGCGACCCTGTTGAAATCAACATCTCCAACAATATGATATCCCTTAGGGGAATCATCTTCAATACGATGGATTCCTACGTCAATAACTACTGCCCCTTTTTTAATCATGTTCTCATTCACAAACTTTGGCTTACCAATAGCTGAAATCAGTATATCAGCCTGAGATGCAATCTCTTCCAGATTTTTTGTTTTGCTATGGCATAAAGTAACAGTGCAATCAATACCTTTCCTGGAAAGTAAAATACTCATTGGCGTACCTACAATATTACTCCTGCCTAAAACAACACAGTGCTTTCCTGAAGTTATTATTCCTTCTTTTTCAATTAACATCATTATGCCGGCAGGAGTTGCGGGCAAATAAGAGGGTAACCCCAATACCATCCTCCCAATGTTGACAGGATGGAATCCATCAACATCTTTGGCCGGGTCAATTCTTTGAAGTATTTCATCGGCATCAATATGCTTAGGCAATGGCAACTGGACAATGAATCCATTTATCTCATCATCGTTATTCAGGAAATTTATTACTTCGAGTAATTCTTCCCTTTTTGTAGTTTCAGGAAGACGGTAAACACTTGAAGTAAATCCAATGCTTTTGCAGGCTTTTTCCTTTCCTTTCACATATGATTCACTTGCGGGGTCATTTCCTACAAGCACTGCTGATAAATGTGGTGGTTCTCCACCTGCATCAATAATCTCAGCGGCTTGTGCTGCCAGTGTGTTTCTAAGTTCTTCTGCAATTTTTTTACCGTCAATTAGCTTCATCTTTGGTTATTAGGTTAGCGTTTTCTTCCTGAAGACATTCGTTGCATATTTCTCATCGCATTTAGTGCATTTTTACCGCCTCCTCCTGATACGAGCTTCATCATCTTAAGGGTATCCTCAAACTGTTTAATCAGTCTGTTCACTTCGGCAATGTCCCTTCCGCTCCCCCGCGCTATTCGCTTCCGCCTGCTTCCATTAAGTACTGATGGGTTTTCACGCTCATAAGGTGTCATAGATGAGATCATTGCCTCTATATCTTTAAAGGCATTATCATCAATGTCAATGTCCTTCATAGCTTTGCCAACACCGGGAATCATTGAAACCAAGTCCTTAACATTTCCCATTTTTTTAACCTGTTTGATCTGCGACAGGAAGTCATTAAAATTGAACTGGTTCTTTAAGAGTTTCTGCTGGAGTCTTTTTGCTTGTTCTTCATCAAACTGTTCCTGGGCACGCTCAACAAGTGACACAATATCACCCATGCCAAGAATGCGGTCGGCCATACGTGAAGGATAGAATACATCTATTGCGTCCATCTTTTCACCAAGTCCAACAAATTTTATCGGTTTATTGACAACTGAACGAATGGTCAGAGCTGCTCCACCCCTCGTATCACCATCCAGTTTAGTAAGTACCACGCCATCGTAGTCAAGCCTGTCATTGAAAGCTTTTGCTGTGTTGACAGCATCCTGTCCTGTCATCGAATCAACAACAAAAAGCGTTTCCTGGGGATTAACGGCCTGTTTAATTGAAGCAATCTCTTTCATCATTTGCTCATCGACCGCCAGACGTCCGGCAGTATCGATGATCACAGTGTTTATATCGTATTCTTTCGCATGCGCAACGGCTTGTTTCGCTATTCCTACCGGATCAGTGCTCCCTTCGATGGTAAAGACTTTAACATCGATCTGTCCGCCCAATACTTTCAATTGTTCAATAGCAGCCGGACGGTATACGTCACCTGCTACCAACAGCACCTTCTTATTTCGTTTGGTTTTAAGGTAGTTAGCCAGTTTTGCAGAGAATGTAGTTTTACCTGAACCCTGAAGACCAGCTATAAGTATAATTGCAGGTGATCCTTTAATGTTAATCTCTGCATTGACTCCTCCCATCAAATCAGCCAGCTCGTCATGAACAATTTTTACCATCAATTGCCCGGGAGATACAGCTGTCAACACATGTGCCCCTAATGCTTTTTCCTTGACTGTATCAGTGAATTGCTTAGCCACTTTATAGCTAACATCCGCATCAAGTAAAGCTTTCCGGACATCTTTAAGAGTCTCTGCAACATTTATTTCAGTTATATAACCTTGCCCCTTAAGGGTCTTAAACGCTCTATCAAGTTTATCGCTTAAATTCTCGAACATAAAGTACTCCTCGTTTTTCTATTTGAGTGTGCAAAATTAACAATTAATCTGTTACCTGAAATCTTGCATGTAAGCTGCCTCAATGTAAGATTTATATAACAAGTTAGGTCAAACCAATTAAAGTCTTTATATGTTGACATATATGTATATTGCTGATAATCTGCGATATGACAAATACAAGGTATAACAAAACTCTATAAAAATGAAAAAGTTTTCTACATTATTTATTTTAACTGTAATCATTTCTTCTTCGGCTATGTCACAATGGCTGATTCAATCATCCGGTTTCGATACTCCTTCAAGAGGAATCACTGATATCCATGCTCTAAACGACTCGGTTGTCTGGGCTGCCGCATATGACGGAGAAGATCCAAATGCGGCAAATCAAGAATTCACTCGTACCGTAAATGGTGGTGAATTATGGGAAGCTGATACAATTACAGGGGCTGAAGGTACTTCAATTGCCAATATATTTGCATTAAACGCCGATACTGCTTACGTAGCTATGTATATTATTGACAGTTTAGAAAACCAGGGGATTTATGTAACCCGGGATGGCGGTGAAACATGGGAAGAGCAAACTACTGCAAGCTATAATAATAGCAGTTCGTTTCTTAATGTGGTTCATTTTTTTGATGACTCAACAGGCTTTGCCCAGGGCGATCCGGTTGGCGGGGATTTTGAACTTTATACAACCACTGATGGTGGTGAAACCTGGATTCAGGTACCCGGTGACGTTATTCCGGATCCCTTAGCAAATGAGTGGGGGGTTGTAGGTTACTACTCAGCTGTTAATGATACTTTGTGGTTTGGAACCAACCTTGGAAGAGTATATAGGACCCCTGACAGGGGACAAACATGGGAAGCATTTTCAACCGGTTTAGGAACTTACGTTGATGTCCGCTTTGCAAATTCAATGTATGGTCTGGCTCAGGATAAAGGTCAAAATACAACCGGGACTTTTGCCGAATCATTCGATGGAGGTGAAACATGGACCGAAATTGAGGCCACCGGCCCAACCCTATCAAACGATTTTACTTTTGTTCCCGGAACTGACTCTACCTGGATTGCTACCGGTTCAAACACAACTGTAGGTGCAAATGCAGCCGGTCTGGCCTACTCTTATGATGGTGGCCATACCTGGGAGTTCTTCCTTGATACGGAAGGTTTTCAATTCCTCGCTACTGATTTCGTTGACCCACAAACCGGATGGGTCGGTGGATTTAATCAGGATTCTATAACCGGCGGTATGTATAAATTTAACGGTGACCTCACAACATCCGTAAAAGAACTTCCCGCAGTTGAGAACCTTGTTATATATCCAAACCCGGCAGAAGATATAATCACGGTTAAAGGTGACAGTAAGATCAACAACATCCAGGTTGTAAACCTCGCTGGTCAAATAGTGTTAGAAATCACAGTAAATGCGAAGATGTCACTGGTTAACACATCATCTTTAAAATCGGGATTGTATTTGATGAACATTATTTCCGATATAGGAACTGATACCAGGAAAGTCAGTGTCCGCTAAACGAATTAAGTACACTACTAAGTAATAAAGCTGCTTCATGAGCAGCTTTATTACTAAATATCCTGATAGTTGGTCACTATAAACATACGGTTTAAAAAACAGACACAATCTGGGCACGTTTTTACCATAAAATATTCTACAATTTGGGTAAATAGTTATGCCTTCAACTTTTAAAATTGTGAACCGGTTGAAGGAAATTTATATAATCAAAACTTTCTCTTTCGATATTTTAAGATATCTCAAATTGGCAGGGAAGTTGTTTGTTACTACTTGTAACTCAATCATTTCTCCAATGGACACAAACATACTTTACACTGAGATCGGACGGATGGCCTATGCTATTGCCAAGTCAAACGGAGAGGTTAAGGAAAAGGAAATTGAACATGTATTTAACTTCATCGATGAGGAGATAAAAAGCTCCGGAACTACTGAAGTAATGTACCTTGGTGCAGAATTTAACAAATTACGAAAGATGAACGCCTCAGCCAGAGATGCATTCGGTATGTTTTTCAGTTTCCTGGAAAATCATGGTAATAACATCCAACAGAGAATTAAAAATATGTGCATCAGGTTAGCAATTCATATTGCAGCAACTGATGAAAGTGTTGATGAAACTGAAATTGCTATTATTAACAAATTAAGAAAAAAACTTGAATTAAGTTCTTAACCATCAACGTATTGTTCCTTTAAGTTACTTTAATAACCCTCATATTTTCAGATTATCTGTTTTGTCAGTTACTGGTAAATTCTGTTCCTACAGTTATATAACCCGGATAGGCAATTGAAGAGGTTCCAACATTAATGGTCGGTTTAGCTTTCATAGTAACTCTCGTTGGTTTGTTACCATAACCAGCCAGGTTCATTGCAAAATTCGCTAAAGATTCAAGGTTTTTAGCTTCTACTACCTTCATCAGATCGATTTTCAGGTCCATAGGTAATGTTGCAACGCCGCCATTGGCAGGAATGGTGACACTTTTTTCAACTACTCCATTTAACCTCTCAACATCATCGATCAGTAAGATCCAGTCAAGTTTCGACATACCTGCTGACCGTGTATTGGGATTCTTGATATCAACATTAAGTGTAAATGTCAATGGAAGACTTCCGGTTGCATATGCAGCTCCAATTTTAGCAACATCTAATGCGGAAAGATCATTATAGCTGTCGATGTTTTGTACATTAACACCTGCTAATTTGGCATTGGTCAGGGTACTCAGGCGAAACTGGCATTTACTCAGCATAGCTACCTGAGCAGCCTGATCCAGGATATCGCAACTGCTAAGAATAAAAGCTGATACCAAGATGAGCGAATAAAGTGATTTCTTCATTGTTTGAATGTTTATTGTTTCATTTGACGTTTTCGTTCGTGTTCATCGAGTATGATCTTTCGCATTCTCAGTGATCTGGGCGTTACTTCAAGGTATTCATCTTTCCCGATATATTCCATTGATTCTTCCAATGAGAATTTTACAGCAGGCACTATAAATATCTTTTCGTCGGAGCCTGACGCACGCACATTTGAAAGTTTCTTTGTTTTTGTGACATTAATTAAAAGGTCATCCGGCCTGATATGTTCACCAATAACCTGACCAGCGTATACTTCTTCATTAGGATGGACAAAAAATGTACCACGATCCTGCAATTTATCTATGGAATAGGCTATAGCTGTTCCGGTTTCCATCGCAATCAGCGAACCGCTTCTTCTTCCTGCAATTTCTCCCTTCCATGGCTCAAAATCCTTAAACCTGTGCGCCATAATGGCTTCACCCTCTGTTGCAGTCAGGACATTGTTTCGCAGGCCGATTATGCCTCTTGAAGGAATCGAAAACTCGAGGTGTATCCTGTCAGCTTTGGTTTCTATAGTTACGATCTCGCCTCTTCTTTGGGTAACAAGTTCAATCACTTTGCCTGAAAATGTTTCCGGAACATGCACTGTCAGCATTTCAACCGGCTCATGGTCAACGCCATCTATTTTTTTGATAATAACCTGCGGTTGCCCAAGTTGTAACTCATAGCCCTCGCGCCGCATGGTTTCTACAAGAATCGATAAATGAAGTATACCCCTGCCGTATACGATCAGTGTATCGGGTGATTCGGTCTCTTCAATGCGCATGGCAAGATTTTTCTCTATTTCTTTGAAAAGACGTTCGCGCAAATGCCTTGATGTAACAAATTTGCCTTCTCTTCCGAAAAACGGTGAATTATTTATAGTGAAGAGCATACTCATCGTAGGCTCATCAATTGTCAGGGGTTGAAGGGCATCAGGCTCATCGTAATCAGCAATGGTATCCCCAATTTCAAAGTCATCAATGCCTAACAGCGCACATATTTCACCAGGATAAACATCAGTTTTGATTTTTTCTTTCCCAAGGCCTTCAAAAGTATATAACTCTTTGATCTTTGATTTAAAAATCCTCCCATCCTGCTTGATCAGGGAAACATTCATGCCTCCACGCAGTACACCACGCGAAAGACGACCGACTGCAATTCTTCCAACATAGGAAGAGTAATCCAATGAAGTGATCTGTAACTGTGTATTTCCCTGAAGCGGTACGAAGGCCGGAATATGTTCAATAATGGTGTCAAGCAGGTAGGTAATATCCTGGGCAGGCTTTTTCCAGTCAGCTGACATCCAGCCTTCCTTACTTGAGCCGAAAACCGTAGGAAAGTTCAATTGCTCTTCAGTGGCATCCAGGTTGAACATAAGGTCAAAAACTGCTTCCTGAACTGCTTCAGGGTCACAGTTTGGTTTATCAACCTTGTTGATCACAACAATAGGTTTAAGATTCAGTGCCAAAGCCTTCATAAGAACGAAACGTGTTTGAGGCATCGGCCCTTCAAAAGCATCCACCAGCAATAACACTCCATCAGCCATGTTCAGGACTCTTTCGACCTCTCCTCCGAAATCACTGTGTCCCGGAGTGTCAATGATGTTAATTTTAATCCCTTTGTATCTCACTGAAACATTCTTCGAAAGTATAGTAATCCCTCTCTCCCTTTCAAGCTCGTTACTGTCAAGGATCAGATCACCCATTTCCTGGTTATCCCTGAAAAGCTTTACCTGGTAAAGAATCCTGTCGACCAGGGTAGTTTTCCCATGGTCAACATGGGCAATAATGGCTATATTCCTGATATTCTGCATATTATATGTTTGCGCTTCAATTTTTTTGCAAAGGTACTCTTTTTGACCCTAAAAGAACGACCAGGATGATATTTGGTTTTGTTATCATGTAAATAATTCACTTACTTTGCATGAAGTAATATTTGCCAGATGTCTCGAATCTTTCCTTTCACAGAGGCAACATCCATTGCATTCAAGAGCATGGTCATCTTATCTTCTTCCCAGAGGCCTCTCAGTATCAGGAATATCTCATTGATGATCAATGCAAATCCACATCACGTTGGAAAGATCCTTCAAAGGCTTGCCCGGCGGAATCTTGTTTATTCAAAACCGGGATCAAAAGGCGGCTTTTTACTCAATAAGAGCATCCACAGGATCACCTTGTTTGAAATTTATGAATCGGTTGAAGGGTCCGGGAGGCTTGATTATTTGAAAGATCTAAAGGAAAAAGATGGTGTCTTCAGACCAATAGATTTTCTTTCCGTTGAAATATCCAATCATTTTATTTCATTCCTAAAAAGCCACAATTTATCCATGTATGTTGCAAATAAATTACAAGCAACAACCCAGGCTCAATAAAGGATTACCTTAAACATCCCTGTCCTTCATTATCAGGTATAACAGTCATTTCAATGCAAACAGTGTCTCATCCTGTTGGCAATCAATTATTGTTGCTTTTTAATTAGATGAATCCTGTATGAATTTGCATTTAAATAGTAATAGAATTGCTTCAACTTCGACTCGACTTTGAATTGTCCTCGACTGATCATTGAATATTTTCATCATTTTTCGATGTTAAATCGAAGGCAATGCAATGTTATGTCGAAGTTGAAGCAATTCAAATACAACTTAAGCGCTATTCTAACCAGGCGCCAGCAAAAGGAAGTTGGCGGTTTTTAAATTTGATCACAGGAATCCAACAATTGGAGGGCATCGTTTTTGGCAAAAATTATTTACGCGAAAATGTTAGTATGAACGATTAACAATGTATATTTGCGCATTCAAATACCGAAATACCATTGTCAAAAATAATTAACATTTCAGAAGCCGCTTCTCTTGCCGTACATAGCATGGCGATGATAGCGAACAGTAAGGAGATCCTTAATGTCAACCAGATTGCTGACCGCACCAAAGCATCGAGGAACCATCTTGCCAAGGTCATGCAAGTTCTTGTCAAAAATAATTACCTCAACTCAGCCAGAGGCCCGAGTGGTGGCTTTACCATGAAAGCAGACCCTTCAACTATCTCCCTTCTTCAGATATACGAACTGATGGATGGCGCCCTCCAGGGACACTACTGTGGTATTGAAGAAGATAAATGCCCTTTTGATATTTGTGTGTTTGGACCAATTTTGAATAAATTTTCAGCAGATTTCCTTGATTACCTGAAAAATAAAAAATTGTCCGACCTGGTTAGTGAGACCAGCCTCAAGTATTGATGTCTAACAATACTAACACTCCGGTAAACTATTCTATCCTATTCAAAACCAATCAACAATGAAACGAACAATCATTAAAATTGATGAAGACCTGTGCAACGGATGCGGACTTTGTGTTCCAAACTGCCATGAGGGAGCACTGCAGGTTATTGATGGCAAAGTAAGGCTCATTAGTGACTTATTTTGCGACGGGCTGGGCGCCTGCATCGGTCATTGCCCTGAAGGTGCCATTACGCTCGAGGAACGTGAAGCTGAGCCTTATGATGAGGTAAAAGTTATGGAATTAATGGTTCCGAAAGGCAGGAATACCATCCTTGCCCATCTTGACCACTTACGCGAACACAATGAAACCGAGTTATTGAAACAGGCAATTGATTACATCAAGAATAATAAAATAGATATGTCACCTAAAGATAGTGATCATAAAGCAGCCGGTAATTCGTCAGAATTACTCAGGCAGGTTGCATCAACAATGACTTCCGATTGCGGTGGTGGTTGTCCCGGTTCAAAAGCAATGAGTTTTAAGATTGACATGGAAAAGGTTCAGAAAGTCAATGATCTGAATACTACTGACGATTTCAAAAGTATAACTGAAATTGATGCGCCTTCCGAACTTCGCCAATGGCCGGTGCAGTTACACCTCCTTAATCCGATGGCAGGTTATTTTAAGAATGCTGATGTAGTTCTCGCTGCGGATTGCGTTGCCTTTGCAATGGGGAATTTCCACACAAAATTCCTTAGGGGAAAAACCCTTGCCATTGCCTGCCCAAAGCTTGATTCCAAAAAGGATTCTTACATCCGGAAGCTCACAGATATGATCGATAATAGTTTAGTCAATACGCTGAACGTGGTCATCATGGAAGTTCCATGCTGTTCCGGATTAGTTCAAATAGCAATGATCGCACGGCAGGAAGCCAAGAGGAACATTCCTGTCAAAAAAACGGTTATAAGCATCCAGGGTGAAGTACTTAGTGAATCATGGCTATAATCTGGTTGATTGATTTGAATTAAAATTTACCAAACGCTACATGAGAAATATAACATCATAAAAAAACATACCATGGAAAAGACGAAATTCATGACCGCGAGGCCATTTATTTTTAAAGATGAAATTGAATACTCAACAGGTGGGATCGTTAGCATGCGCGTAGTGGAGCAACCGACCGGAAATGTTAGTTTATTCGCTTTTGATAAAGGCCAGCGCCTCAGCGAACACACCGCCCCTTTCGATGCAATGCTTAGTGTAGTTGAAGGCGAAGCAGAAATTGTAATAGGTGGCAATCCAAATAAATTGACCGAAGGAATGACCATAATTATGCCAGCCAATATCACCCATGCTGTTAATGCTACCGAAAAATTCAAAATGGTTCTTACGATGATCAAAAAATAGAGGCGCAGCTCCTGCTACTTTAAACTTTAATAACAATAAAAATTAAATAACCAGCTGAATCTGCCTTTCAGCCATCTAAAAAACTTCCCCGTCTTTCATGAAGAAACTACGCAAATACCATAAATGGCCCTCCCTGGTTATCGGAATTTTCCTTTTGCTGTTTTGCTTTTCAGGAATAGTCATGAACCACAGGTCGGTTTTTGCATCCTTTGATTTCCCGCGTTGGCTTATGCCGGGCAATTACCATTATCAGAACTGGAACCTTGCTTCAGTTAAGGGTTTTTTGCCTCTCAATAATGATGAACTACTCCTGTTTGGCAATACCGGAGTATGGAAAACCAACAACAGCTTCACTCATTTCAGCGATTTCAATAAGGGATTCCCATCAGGTATAGACCACAGGAAAATTTTCACCATGGTTTATACCAAAAATAAACGGCTATTTGCTGGTACCCTGTTTGGGTTATTTGAATGGGACTTTAAATCAAGGCAGTGGCATAAGATTAAACTACATGAAGAGAATCTTAGAATAGTCAAAATCCTTGAAAATGGTGATGACCTTTTTGTAATGTCAAGATCAGAGCTTTGGAAATTTCCCCTGAATAATTCATCTCAAAATGTTGCCACCATTACAAATGTGACAATTCCGCCCACAGAAGATCATACAGGTAAGGCTGGTATGTTCCGCACATTTTGGGTTATCCACAGTGGCGAATTATTCGGGCTCACAGGAAAACTTATTGTCGATCTTGTCGGATTATCAGTAATATTTATGACTCTGACGGGCTTCTTTTATTTCTTCCTTCCGAAATTCGCAAAAAAGCTCAGGGAGAATTTTCGAAAGAAACTTCAAAAAGCAAACCGCAAGACCATCAACTGGCATACATTGCTTGGCGTGTGGTCATTACCAATACTGTTAATTACTGTTTTAACCGGCATGTTTCTGAGGCCTCCCCTTCTCATTCCAATTGTTAATAAAGAAATGGCTGCAATCCCGGGCACCATCCTGGCAACAGAGAATGTTTGGCATGATAAGCTCAGGGATATCGTTTACGATTCACTTTCAGACCATTATATTGTTTCCACAAGTGAAGGATTCATAAGTCTTGACATCCGGAATGACAACACAACCAGCAAAAAGTTCCAATACCAGCCTCCGGTAAGTGTAATGGGTATCAATGCTTTTGAACCACTTGGAGATGGAGATTTCCTTGTTGCCTCTTTTAGTGGTATCTATAAATGGAATTCAGCAACCGGATATGCTTCCGATTTAATTACCGGCCTTCCGGCAACTGCCAATGATGAAGGTAAGCCTTTCGGAAGCGTTGCTGTTGCAGGTGTCTATATGCATGAAAATAAACCTGTCGCAATACTGGATTATGATGCCGGATGGATCAACCTGGCGCCTCATCTGAAACCTGCTATGCCTGAAGTTATCGCTTCCCAGCCAATTTCATGGTGGAACCTGGCTTTGGAGATCCATACAGGCAGGATTTTTGAGTTTCTTGTTGGTGATTTTTACATTCTTTATGTACCTTTAATGGGTATAACAACCCTCGTAATACTGGTAACAGGATTGCTCATGTACTTTAAATCAAGAAAACGTAAAAAATCTAAAGCAATAAAAAATGGAACTTATCAACCTGAAAGAAGCACCCAAAGTACCTATTGATCGCGACGGTCATATATTGTGTAAGCAGAGGAACATTGAAATCGTTCACCTTAATTTAAAGCCTGGTGAAAAAATTGAACCGCATGTCAACCCTGTTAATGTAATTTTTTATGTTCTTGAAGGAAAAGCATTGCTTGAGAATGAAGATAAGCACGTATTGGTTAAAAAAGACGATTGCATACAAGTGCCTGCAGGCACATACCGAAGTTTGGATAATATATCTGTAAGCAATTTTAAAGTAATGGTTATTAAATTGTTGGCCTGAAAATAAGTTTTATTTTTTGTGTGTTTGATTATAGAAGGTTCGGGGAAAATATTACTTTTGAAACAACTAGTTCCCTGTATCGTCAATCCGGTGATCAGTACTGCTTTGAACCTCGTTTCAGATAAATTCGATGAACACACGCTTTTATTACTATACACATTTCTTTAACAGGAAACCTTGGTTGGTTTCATTAATCCTCGTTAGCTTTTCCTTAACTACATTTTCACAAAAGAACACTTACAATAATCACCCTGCTTTTAATGCAAAAGACTATGTCCGGACAGAATTATTTTCCGGAAACCGGACAGATGCCAATGGCAGTATGAGGTCTTACGTGATAGCATCTGAGACAGCAAAAGATTCCATAAGGAAAATTTTATCAGCAAGACAGCATTTAAATAATCGCAATAGCTACAGGCCAGTCCAGTTTTATCCTCTGGGCCCTTCAAAAACAACAGATTCAGTACTTTCAAGATTGGGACTTGTTTCAGCACTCTGGGTTGATACAAGTAATTACCAGACAATCTATGCCGGCAGTAATACCGGTGGAATCTTTGCAACATACGATGGTGGGCAGAATTGGATATCACTCACAGACAATTATTTGACTACCGGTGTATTGGCAATTGAAGTTGATCCAAAAAATAAGCAGCATATTTACATCGGAACAGGGCATTGGGGATTCTCCCGTGAGTGGGGTGAAGGAATAATGCAAAGCTTTGATGGCGGACAAACATGGCAGAATACCAGTTTAACTGCTAACAGTATTGAGCAAGGTTTCGTAGTGCAGGACCTTAAATATCTTGATACCAAGCCAGATACGCTTATAGCTGTTATAAACAGGGAATTCAGTCAGGGAACTTCAATTTACAGGTCCATAGATAAAGGCAATACGTGGCACGAAGTTTTTTCAAAAGAAGGCGAAGAGCTGTTTGACATTGTAAAATCTCCTGTTGATCCTGATTTAATCTATGCGGTTGGAAGTCTATATTTAAAAAGTACTGATGGTGGTTTGACGTGGCAGGACCTTACTACTGAAATCGCATTAAACAGGTATCATAAGATATCGCGGCTTGCACTTACCATCTCAAAGGAGCCGCCATTTGATATGTTGGCTTTCCTGGAATCATATGACACTGTAACACCAGGAAATTATGATCATTGGCTTTTAAGAAATCATGGGGATGGATCGCATTTCCAAAACATTAAGATAAAATATATTCCTTATGTGGGCTACTGGAAAATGGAATTGCAGTTTTCGCCTACTGATCCTGACCAATTCTACCTTGGAGGGATATGGTTTTTTAAATACCGACTTGAGGGCGACAGTGCCCATTATATCGATTACCGGAACCATCGTTACCATAAAGATGTCAGAGAACTGTTAGTTTTCGAAGGAGACAGCAGTGATATAGTGTTTATGGGCAATGACGGGGGTGTAACCCGCTCAGACAATGGCACTGAAGTATGGTATGATATTACCCGCAGCGGTATGCAGAGTACACAGTTTTATAATCTGGCTATCAGTGATAAAAGCAATATGGTTTTTTGCGGTCCCCAGGATGGGAACCTCTGTTTTTATAATTATGATACCGGGGAATGGACAAAAGAGGCGCATATAGGGGACGCTTATGATGGACTGGTTGATTATAACGATGCCCGTAATGTTTACCTTGTAACTTACCCTCCTAAACTTAACAGGAAAAATATTTTTCTGCTTAAATCAAATGACGGAGGTGTAACCTTTAATTATAAGGGAGTGCCTGACACCACTGAACAGGGACGTAATAATATTCCTGTTGCTATGGATGCTGTGAATCCAAAGATTTTATATGCCGGATTAAAAAACGTATGGAAATCAATTGATGGTGCTGAAACCTGGCAGAAGATCAGCAATTTCAGGCCTGACAATACCCATAAAATTCAGGCACTTGAAGTCTCACCATCACACCCCGGAGTCATATGTGTAAGTTTTGAAAATCCCGCCTGGGGTGAAACAGATTTGGAAAAAATTATGATTACGACCAATGGAGGACAAAAATGGACGGATATTACCCCGAGGGGAGCACTAAATCTGCGGTGGGTTTCCTGTGTTGATATCCTTATCCATCCTGATAATCCGGCTGTAATATACCTCGCACTTGACAGAATGTGGGCAAATAACCGAGTCTATGTTACACACGATGGTGGCAGAACGTGGGAGAATTTTTCGGAAGGATTACCTAACCTGCCGGTTAATGCTTTGAAATATTATAAAGGCGCGGGATATGATATCTTCTTTGCCGCAACTGATGCAGGAGTTTTCTACAGGGATGCGTTGATGACCCGATGGGAATTCTTCAGCGAAGGATTACCACTGACCATAGTTTCTGACCTGGATATTAATTATAAAAGAAAGAAGTTAGTCGTAAGCACTTTTGGTCGTGGGTTATGGGAGACAGATATTTGCCTTCCGCTTGAGGAAGAAAAAGTGATAAGCGGCACAGTAAATTGGCCGGAAGGTAAGAATTTGTTGAGTGATCTGATCCTTATGCCTGACAGCAAACTAACAATGACCGGCAAAATAGAAGTTGGAGAAGGCAGGAAAATAAAAGTAATGCCGGGTGCCGAATTAATCCTTAACCAGGCAACACTTACCAATAACTGCCTGACACTCTGGCAGGGAATACAACTATTCGGGAATAATGACTATTCTTCAGATAATCCGCAGGGAAAAATCACTATGCTGTATGGCTCAGTTATTGAAAATGCCTTCAGGGGAATAGAGACCTATTCTATGGATAAAGATGGAAATGTTGACTCACTAAAAGGAGGTGGGATCATATACTCCAATCAGGCTAATTTTAGGAATATTCTCCAACCTGTTGTTCTTAAGCCAACAAAAGGAGTGAATCCTTCCAAATTTATCCTGACTGAATTTTCTTTAAAAGAACCACCCTGGCAAGGTGAAGAATTTTCTGAATTTGTAAGCATGGATAATAACATGGGTATTGATTTCGTAAACTGCATCTTCAGGAACGATATACCTTATTCCATATTACCAGCTAAGGATAGGGGGATTGGAATTAATGCCTACAACTCTTCGTTCAGGATTTATAATTCAAAAGCTGATTCAGTGGTTATTGGCCCTTCCACTAAGCCATTATTTTATCAGCTTTACAAAGGTGTTAATGCGACAACAGCTACTCCTGGCTATTCATTTTATTCAAAAGGTGTTACCTATAAAAATAATATAACAGGTGCTTACTTATCAGGATACAGCAGCATCGGAGCTGTCGATAATGCTTTTGAAATAAAGCCATTGGTATATGAGAATCCAGTCCCCAAAATAATTACGGGTTTATATCTGGATAATACAACAATCTATCAGGTAAATAATAATATTTTCAAATCTTTCCCCTCATTTGGCATCAATGCGAATTTAGCCGGCCTTGTATTAAACAACACCGGTGAACTAAATAATCTGGTATCAGCTAACAGATTTGAGAAGTTAACCTATGCTGTTCTGGTTCAAAACAAAAACAAAAGTGACGACGGCAGTAATGGCCTCCGCTTATTATTTAATAGTTTTATTAAGAATGATTATGGCATAGCCATCACTCATGATACGTTAGGCAACATTTCCGGCATCGCATACTATCAGGGTGTACCGGGAAATTACATCATGGAACCGGCAGGCAATAGATTTGGTAATAATAAGGTCCAGAAAACCGGTGATTTTCATAATGAAGGAATAACTGTTATTTATAGCCACTATCTTGATAATTATAAAACAGGAGGGCAAGTTCCACTGATGAGCGGGAATATCCGGCTGTTAGGGTCTGCATTTACTTTGCAGGGTGACAGTACATATTTACCTCCTTATTTAGAGGTAGATACAGCAAATATCGGAGAAATTAAAACGAACTGGAAGAAGAATTATATCACTTATTTATCTAATTACGTTGCAGTTGCTGACGGAGGTAATACACCCGGTCTTATAAATGAGATTAAATCTCTGACACAGAACAGTACCCCTTTCCTATATGAGAAATTACGTAAGCTTGATTCCAAATTATCCAGTGAATGCCTGGCGGAACTGATAAAAAACAACAACTTTCCGAATACACTCTTGATTGAAATACTCGTCAGGAATCCGGGTGTTCTCAGGGATACTGCTATACTGCAATCCATTCTTGACAGGAATCCTGTAATGCCCGATTATATGCTGCAAAGATTGAACGGTTTATCAGATCGATATAGTACGGCTGAATTGCTTAAAATCTCCAGCAATAATAGTAAAGCAATTTTCGAAGGCATGTTGGCAATAGAACTAAACAAGTCATGGATGGAACATCCCGGCCAGATAGCTGCAAAGAGTGGTGAAATTCTTCAGGATTGGGAAGAGATTCCAATTCAAGTTACAAAAGCTTTTATACAACACACTTCCGGTAATGAAGAAGAAGCCAGTTGGCAGCTTAACAAAGCAATAGAGTTACACCCTGATCAGAAATCCTCACTTGCTAATCTGTCAGCTTTAATGCAGTTGGATGATTCTCTAACTGAAAATCCCCAGGATTCCCTTTCCATGGCACAAAAAGAGTTGCTTTCCTCAATATCCGATGCCTTCACATCAATTTATGTATCCAATATAAAAGAACACTTCATAAAAGGATCCTACAATGAACCTTATATAACTCCATCTTATATTCCTGTTTTACCTTACCATAACTTCCCTAATGAAGGTGTTACCGGATCAGGTTTTCGTTTCTATCCCCAGCCCGCCTCTGATTACCTTATTGTTGACTTTTATTATGAGTCAGGATTTGAAAAAGGAACTCTTGAGTTTACAAATTCCTCCGGTCAAATAGTCAGGAATGTTCCCATCACTGGTAAAGCAGGCCAGGAATTCCTTAATGTAAGCAATTGGACTCCCGGATTATATCTTGTAAGATTACTGAATAACAATGAAGTAATAGAATTCCGGAAGTTATTGATCATCAGATAATGAAGTCAGAGCGGGTTTAAAGCCGATTATCTGCTATCTTTTTTTGTTTTCGCAATACACTTTCATATATTTGTTTCTCATTGCACTTAACTACAAACTATGAGAAAAGTCATAAAGTTCTTTGGTCCGCCGGATAACTGGCGATTGCCTGTCATCATTCTTTCTGGAACCCTGGTCGGTATCCTCATCCTACTGATATACACCTCAAGAGCCCATTCTTATCTCTCCGATAACCCTCAAACCTGCATCAACTGCCATGTTATGAACCCACAGTATGCCACATGGATGCACAGCAGCCATAAAGAATCTGCTACCTGCAATGATTGCCATGTGCCTCATGATAATATCTTCAGGACATACTTTTTCAAAGCAAAGGATGGTCTGAGGCATGCAACGATCTTCACTGCCAGGAGGGAACCGCAGGTTATTCAAATTAAGGAAGCAGGGATCAATGTAGTACAGGAAAATTGTATAAGGTGCCACAAGAACCTTATTGATTATGTCAGCCTTATTCAGGTTACCGGAGAAAATCACGCTGAAGGTGCCGGCCACCGTTGCTGGGACTGCCATCGCGAAACCCCACACGGAACAGTTAACAGTCTTGCTTCAACGCCCTATTCACTTGTGCCGCGAATGAAATCTATCGTACCTGACTGGATGAAAGGCATACTTGAAGAAAAACCATCCGGATCATCAAAAACAGAATAACCAAAAATATTACCAATCCTAACTTAAAAAATATTTGCATGGAACCAGTATCTGAAATTACAAGGAAAAAGCCATGGCTGGCATGGCTTATCTTTCTCGGAACCGTTATTGTAGTGTTTATCCTTGGACTCCTTGCTTCCTCAATTATAGAGCGAAGGAGTGAGCAGAAGGTATACTTCCAGATGGTAAGCGAAATCCCTGACTGGGAGCCAAGGAACGAGGTTTGGGGACAGAATTTTCCTCGAGAGTATGAGTCATACGTAAATACCCTCGACACAACTTTTCGTAGTAAATACGGAGGCGGTGCAACACGCGATGCGCTCAATGAACAGCCTGAAATGGTAATCCTCTGGGCAGGATATGCATTTTCACGTGAGTACAAACAGTCACGCGGACATTATTATGCCATAAACGATATAAGGGAAACACTCAGGACTGATGTTCCCCAGCCTGCAACCTGCTGGACCTGCAAGAGTACTGATGTTCCAAGGCTTATGAATACCATGGGGGTTGAAAATTTCTACAAAGCAAAATGGACTGATCTCGGACATGAGGTTGTCAATAACATTGGTTGCCAGGACTGCCATGACCCAAAGACTATGAACCTGCGCATCACCAGGCCTGCCCTTATTGAAGCCTATCAAAGATCCGGGAAGGATATTACCAAAGCAACCCACCAGGAAATGAGGTCGTTGGTTTGTGCCCAGTGCCATGTGGAGTACTATTTCAAAGGTGAAGGTAAGTATCTTACTTTCCCATGGGATAAGGGAATGGGTGCAGAAGCAATGGAAAAGTACTATGACAGCGTAAAACATGTTGATTTTGTACATGCACTCAGTAAGGCTCCGATACTGAAAGCCCAACATCCTGACTATGAGCAATACACAATGGGAGTCCATTTTGATCGTGGAGTTGCCTGTGCCGACTGCCATATGCCTTACCGCAGGGATGGAGGAATGAAATTCACCGATCATAAAATCCAGAGCCCATTGGCAAATATCTCGGGATCATGCATCGTTTGCCACCGTGATAGTGAAGAACAACTCAGGAAAGATGTTGAAGAGAGGCAGGATAAGGTCTATGAATTAAGACGTATTGCCGAAAAGAACCTGGCAACTTTGCATATTGAAGCAAAGACCGCCTGGGACAACGGAGCTACCGAACAGGAAATGCAGCCGGTACTTCAGCTAATAAGACAGGCACAATGGAGATGGGATTATGTGGTGGCAAGTAATGCAACAGGATTCCATGCACCGGCTGAAGCACTCAGGATACTGGGAACTTCAATCCAAAAATCCCAGGAAGGCAGGCTCATGCTGAACTCAATCCTGATCGCTCATGGTGTGAAGACTCCTATTGCCATGCCCGATCTTTCAAACCGCGAAAAAGCACAGGCATTCATAGGACTTGACATGACATCCCTAAACCAGCATAAGGATGAGTTCATCAGGACTGTATTGCCCGAATGGACTAAGAAAGCCGCAGAACGTGAAGGTAAGATGATTCAAAAACAATAAGGTTGATAGCCTTATCACTTGGTCTATAGCCTGGTCACTTTCATGAATACCAGGAATATTTGAAACCTGCCTCCTGATTCGTCAAAAACAAGCCCCTGAAGTTGAACTTTTGGGGCTTGTTTTGTTTTTATACATAAAATATAAAACCCCATGAAACAGGCACAAGAAATTTTCGACAGGTTATGGTCGGATTACATAAGTCAAAACCCATCAGCAAAAGAGGTGTATGATCTTTTTATCAAAAATGGCGAAGAGATCGTCAATGATCATATTGCATTCCGTACGTTTAAAGATCCGAGGGTAAATATTGATGTAATGGCCCGTAACTTCATAGAAGCAGGTTATGAATACAAAGGATCCTACAACTTTGAGGAGAAAAAGCTGAATGCACACCATTACGAACATAAAGAATTTAAAGATGCACCCCGTGTTTTCATCAGCGAATTGCGAACTGAAGAATTTTCTGCTTTCCTGCAGAATACCGTGAAAGAAATGCTGGATTCAATTCCTGCTGAATTACAGGGCAAGGGTGAGCTAATTTTTAAAGGAAGACTTTGGGGAACACCATCTTATGAAGTTTACCTTAAACTTCGTGAAGAGTCGGAATATGCCGCATGGGTATATGTATATGGTTTCCGTGCCAATCATTTCACTGTCAGTGTTAACAACCTTAAAAAAACGACCACCGTTGAAGATGTCAATGCCTTTGTTGAAAAACATGGTTTCAGGATTAATGATTCAGGTGGCCGCGTTAAAGGAACTCCACAGGAATTACTTGAGCAATCAAGCACAATGGCTGGTAAATTGCCAGTCCAGTTTCTTGAAGGAGAGTACGAAATCCCTTCATGCTACTATGAATTTGCAAAAAGATACCCGGATAGCGATGGTAAATTGTACTCTGGTTTCATAGCCAAATCAGCTGATAAGATATTCGAGAGTACTAATTATTACAAGGGTAATTAATAAATCCTGTTTTCAATCTAATCCGCGTCGCCTGAGAAGTGATGCGGTTTTTTTATGGGTATTGTAGTACCTTTGCTTGTAATACAGCTATCAGCTATCAGCTGTCAACTGTCAGCTATCAGCTATCAGCTGCAAATTGTTAATAATCTGCTGTCAAGATAAATATTACCAATCGAAACAATCAAAACAATCGAAACAATCGAAACAATCAAAACAAGGCGAAACAAGGCGAAACAAAGAGAAACAAGAAGAAACAAGGAGAAAATCTTGAACAATCCTGAACAACATAATTTCGTAGTTCCTGTCAATAAATGGGAAGAACTTCGAAAGAAGCTCAAAGGCGACCTATTCACAGGCAATACTATGCGCGTACTTTATGCAACGGATGCTTCAGCTTACCGTGAACTTCCGTTGGCGGTAGCACGTCCATTGGATGAAGAAGATATTAAGGAACTCATCTCCTTTGCAGGGAAGATGAAAATATCATTAATCCCCAGGACGGCCGGCACCTCGCTTGCCGGACAGGTTGTTGGGAAAGGTATTGTTGTGGATGTCTCTAAGTATATGAACAAAATACTCGAGATAAATAAGGAGGAGCACTGGGTTCGTGTCCAGCCGGGTGTCGTGCTTGATGAACTCAACAAAGTGCTTCAACCCCTTGGCCTCTTTTTCGGACCTGAGACATCAACCTCCAACCGGTGTATGATCGGCGGAATGGTGGGCAATAATGCATGCGGGTCACACTCACTTATTTATGGAAGTACGCGCGATCATACCATTGAAATAACAGCCCTTCTAAGCGATACCACCAAAGTGGTTTTCAGTCCGCTGACATCTTCTGAATTCTGGCAAAAGACAAATCAACCGGACCTTGAGGGTACGATCTACAAAAAAGCAGGCGAAATTCTGAAGGATGAGAATAACAGGCGGGAAATCCGTGACAATTACCCTGATCCGGGGCTTGAAAGAAGGAATACCGGCTATGCCCTTGATCTGTTGCTGGATACTGCGCCATTCATTGAAAATGGGGAAACATTCAATCTTTGCCGGATGCTTGCAGGCTCTGAAGGGACACTTGCCTTTTCCACTGAAATAAAATTAAACCTTGTACCTCTCCCTCCCCCTGAAAAAGCATTGGTCTGTATCCATTGCCACTCGCTCGAGGAGGCCTATAAGGCAAACCTGACAGCTTTAAAACACAAACCGGCAGCTATCGAACTCATCGATCATTTTATACTTAAGCGCACTAAAGACAATATTGAGCAAACCCGTAACCGCTTTTTCATACAGGGCGAACCGGCTGCCATCCTTGTAGTTGAATTTGCCCTTAACGACCGCAATGAAATTGACAGAGCGACTTCATTATTAATAACCGATATGCGCAGCCATGGTTATGGCTATCATTTCCCTATAGTATATGGTAATGAAATTAACCGGGTATGGGCCCTGCGAAAAGCAGGATTAGGCTTGCTATCGAATATCAAAGGCGACAGCAAACCGGTTGCCGTCATTGAAGATACGGCAGTGCTTCCCGAAGTATTACCAGAATACATGGCCGATATGAACGCCATGCTGGCCAGGCTCGGGCTGAGTTGTGTTTATTATGCACATATCGCAACAGGTGAACTTCACCTGAGACCTGTACTGAACCTGAAAGATCCTGTTGATACTGAGCTCTTCCGCACAGTGGCACTCGAAACTGCCAAACTTGTCAAAAAATACAGGGGCTCCCTGAGCGGTGAACATGGTGATGGGAGGCTAAGGGGTGAATTCATCCCGCTGATGTATGGCGACCATGTCTATCAGCTTCTTAAAGAGATCAAACATGTTTTTGATCCTGAGGGCATCTTCAATCCCGGAAAGATAACCAATACGCCGGCAATGAACAGCAGCCTAAGGTATAAACCCGGGCAGGTTACAAGAGAAATCGATACGGTATTCGATTTTTCGGATACAATGGGAATTATCAGGGCTGCAGAGCAATGCAACGGATCAGGCGACTGCCGCAAGTCCGAGATCTTTGCCGGCACCATGTGCCCGAGTTACCAGGCTACCCGTAATGAGCAGGATACCACTCGTGCCCGTGCCAATATCCTGAGGGAAATGCTTACGAGAAATGAAAAAGACAATCCATATGACCATAAGGAGATCCTGGAAGTAATGGACCTCTGCATCTCCTGCAAGGGCTGTAAGGCTGAATGCCCTTCGAATGTTGATATGGCAAAATATAAAGCTGAATTCCTCCAACACTATTATGATGCTAACGGGACTCCCCTGCGTTCATGGCTGATAGGCCATATCACAGCATTTAACAGATTGGGAAGCCTAGTGCCGCAAATCTATAACCGGATTCTGAAAAATAAGTCACTTTCAGGACTTTTAAAGAAAACAATAGGTTTTGCAACTGAACGTGATATCCCTCTACTTCACAGGAACACCTTAAGGTCCTGGGCAAAAAAGAACATGAAAAATGGCTGGATCATTAATATTAAAGATTCAGGAAATGATGCTATTGCTAAGGATGTTGCTAAGGGAAATGAATTTAGTCCATTGGTCTGCCTTTTCGCAGATGAATTCACCAATTACAATGATGTTGAAATAGGTATCAGCGCAATCAGGGCACTTAACAAGCTTGGTTACAGGGTCCGGATACCTGTTCATAAGGAAAGCGGTCGCACCTACCTAAGCAAAGGACTTCTTAGGAAGGCACAGAATTTAGCCAGGCAAAATATTAAACTCCTCTCAGGAGTGGTTACAACTGAATCTCCGCTGGTCGGCATTGAGCCTTCCGCTATCCTCACATTCCGGGATGAATATATCGACCTTACCAGAGGTGAAGAGAAAGAAAAGGCAAAGAATCTTGCTGATTGTACCTTCATGTTTGATGATTTCATCATGAGGGAAGTAAAAGCCGGCAGGATTCGTAAGGATCAATTCAGGGACGAAAAAAAGCTCATTAAATTGCACGGCCATTGTCACCAAAAAGCCCTTGCTACCACAGCTTCAACACGCGAAATGCTCTCACTGCCTGCTGGTTACCAGATAACAGAGATAAAATCAGGATGCTGCGGCATGGCTGGCTCTTTTGGCTTTGAAAAAGAGCACTATGAAGTCTCTATGAAAATAGGTGAACTTGTACTTTTCCCTGAAATCAGGAAAACAGATGAAGATGTTACAATAGCTGCACCCGGAACAAGCTGTCGTCACCAGATCCTTGATGGCACCGGAAGGAAGGCATTACATCCGGTTGAAATATTTTTACAGTCGCTCAAATAAAACACACCAGGTATGATCCCTCATTGGCAGGAGCGCACCCTCTTGTTGGCTGGAAATGAACGAATCGAAAGACTTCACAGGGCGCATGTGCTGGTATGCGGACTGGGCGGGGTGGGTTCCTATGCAGCCGAGCAGCTTGCCAGGGCAGGTATTGGGAAACTTACCATTGTTGATGGTGATACCATTCATGAAACAAACCGGAACCGGCAGCTTCCGGCATTAACAAGCACCCATGGCCAACTGAAAGCAGAAGTAGTCGCCCGGCGCCTGTTGGATATAAATCCTGCATTAAACCTTTCCGTTATTACTGAGTATATCAAAGACGACCGTATGGTTGAGATCCTGCAACAAGGTTATGATTATGTGATCGATGCCATTGACACACTCTCTCCAAAAGTTTATCTTATTTACCACACACTGCGACTTGGAATGCCGCTTGTCAGTTCAATGGGATCAGGCGGAAAATTCGATCCTTCACAAATACGTGTAAGTGATATTGATGATACTTATAACTGTAAGCTCGCTTATTATATGCGCAAACGCCTTCATAAACTCGGAATATGGAAAGGCTTCAAAGCAGTCTATTCACCCGAAGTCGTTTCCCGCGATGCCGTAGCACCCCTTGAAGGTGAATTGAACAAGAAATCAACTGTAGGCACTATTTCCTACATGCCGGCCATGTTTGGTATCTATTGTGCTTCAGTCGTACTTAGAGATCTGATGCAATTGGAAACCGGTAAATAAATTGTAATATAACTGTATTCTTAAGTGCTACTTTTCAGCACTTTATTGTTGATAAATTTTTTTTACAGTTTTTATCATTCTTTAATATTTCATAATTTTACTGAAAGCTGACATATTGACTCACCGGTTATCAATAACATCATAATGATCAACCAGCATCCGGCACAGCCGGCTTCAGGAAAAAAACTTGATGCGCTTCATACCGACGGTATCCGCAATATCCAGCGCTCTCTTTGCAACACAATTAAGGCCAGCATTGTCATAACCGACAGCCAGGGAAATGCACTTGTACCGCCTGAACTAACCTCTCCATACCGAATTCCCGGGACCGCAAAAACCGCACTTTGGGACTGCTGTATACAGACGATCAGTGACCTGGGAAAAATGCCAGTCCATGAAGAGCCATTCAGTCAGAACTGTAAATGCGGGCATGAGATTGCATTGATACGCATTAACCTTACGGACTTTGGTTTAAATAATATCTTCCTGATTCAGCTCACAGCCGAGAACATCAATGAAACAGTTTTGCTTTCCAGGGCTAAACAGAACGGATATACGCCTGAGGAGGCCCTTCGTGCTTACCATGATACGCGCATCACAGGTCACTACGAGTTCATGAACCTCTGTTTTATGATCTATTTCCAGTCAAGGCTCTTTTCCTCCCTTGCATTGGCTAACCATGAAGCAGATGGCGATTCTGATCCCAAACGCAGGGCTACAGAGGAAGCACTCATCCGGGCAAAGAATGATGCAGAAGAATCCAGCCGCCTTAAATCATCGTTGCTCGCCAACATGAGCCATGAGCTCAGGACGCCCATGACAGGGATTCTCGGATTTTCTGAGATACTGCAGGAGGAGCTTGAAGATAACAGGCTCAAAAACATGGCTTCTACCATCTATAAATCTGCTAACAGGCTCATGACCACGCTAAATTCGATAATGGATCTTTCCGCTATTGAATCCAACCGCACAAGTCTTAACCTTAAGGCAGTTAATATAAAGAACACCTTTATGGGCTTGCTCAGGGGTGTTTATACAATAGCCAGTGATAAAGGCCTCTATATACGGACAGCTTTGCCTCCTAATATAAATGTCATCGCTGATGATAAACTGCTTGGGCAGTTGCTTCACCACCTGATCGACAATGCCATAAAATTTACCATTGATGGTGGTATATCCATTAGTGTTTATGCCGGACTGAAAGATAATTCCGATGTGGTGATCAAAATAAGTGATACAGGCATCGGGATCGCGCCACAGCATCATAAACTGATATTTGAAGAATTCAGGCAGGTAAGTGAAGGCCTGTCCCGTACATTTGAAGGCAGCGGCCTTGGGCTTTCGCTGGTCATGAAGATCGCTAAACTCCTCAATGCCAAAGTGTGGGTGGAAAGTGTCCCTGAAAAAGGTTCCGATTTCTATGTCTCCCTTCCTTCTGCTGCAGTGGTCAATGAAGAGATCACCCTCCCGGTTGAAAAACCGGAACCTGTCAGCACCTTGCGCCTGGGTCGTGGAAGCGTTCCGGAAGTGCTCATTGTTGAAGATAATGAGATCAACCGCAGGCTCGCAGCCCTTTACCTGCGGGAGATCTGCAACATCGACATGGCAGAGAACGGGTACATTGCCATGAATAAGATCAGGGGAAAGAAATACGATGCGATCCTGATGGATATCAACCTTGGCGCCGGACCCAACGGAATACACATTGCCCAGGATATCCGGAAAATAGAACATTACCGTGATGTGCCGATTATTGCCGTAACCGGTTATACCATGCAGGGTGACAGGGAAAAACTGCTCGCAAATGGTTGCTCACATTACGTGGCCAAACCTTATGACAAGAAGACACTCATTAAACTCTTCTCAGGGGTGCTTTACCAGTCAAAGAGTGCCTGAAAACTTAAATATACACTGCCACACTTTCCTCCGAAAGGTATGTCTCTCCAAACACCTTCCTTGCTTCAGCAAGTAATGGCTCAAGATCTTCATACCTCGCTGAAAAATGCCCCAGCAGGAGCTTTTTTACAGCTGCTTTTTTTGCGATCATTGCTGCCTGTACATTGGTGGAATGCATTTTCTCAGCCGCCGTCTCCTTCAGGTCGTTTGCAAAAGTTGCTTCATGGTAAAGCAAGTCGCAACCTTCAATGTACTTTACCGTATCTTCACTATACATTGTGTCAGAACAGTAGGCATACGAACGGGCAATATCAGCCGGTAATGTCAGTAAATTATTAGGTATGACCTCACCATCGCCGGTAATATAATCGAGACCCTTCCTTAATGAATTGTAATAAACCAGTGGAACACCATAACGGTCAACGGCCTGCTTGTTGATATGCATCGGCTGCTGCTTTTCCCTGAAGAGAAAACCGGTAGTCGGTACACGGTGCTTTAACGGAAAGGTGCTTACCGTGAGTCGTCCGTCATCATAAATTACTTCATCACGCTCAGCCTGCGTTGTCTTGAACTTCAAAGGGTAAAAAAGCTTTGTTTCCGAAGCTTCGAGCTGTATATCGATGATTTCCTGCAAACGCGGGGGACCATATACTGTCAGTTCTTCTGTCCTTCTGAAAAGATGCATAGTTGAAAGAAGGCCAATTAAGCCGAAAAAGTGGTCTCCATGCAGATGGCTGATGAAAATATGGTGTATCTTGTTGGTGCGGACATGCATCTGCCGGAGCCTGAATTGCGTCCCTTCGCCACAATCGATAAGAAAGAGACGATTAAAATGGTTAATAAGCTGCGAGGTGAGGTTCCGGTCATTCGTTGCAATCGCCGCACTGCTGCCCAGTACCGTTACCGAGAATTCTTTCATTTTGATTCAATTGAGTATAAAGGTACAACAAAAGATTTAGTTCCCGGTTCCCTATTCCCTGTTCAAGGTTCAATGTTCAATGTTCAATGTTCCAGTCTCCATTCCTCGTTCAAAGTTCGATGTTCAATGTTCAATGTGGTTCAAAAGTAGTTCAACATTGGTCAAGTTTGCTCAAGGTTGTTCAGTATGTTTTAAATCCTGGCGTAGACCCTCTCCTTGAGGAGAGGGCAGGGTGAGGTGATTACATTAAGCTTTTGCCTTTTGCCTTTTGCCTTTCCAATAGGCTGCGAGGTCAGGGAGAAATAAAAAAGATCCCTTTTTGGGGGATCTTTTTCAATTCGTCTCCTGTTAGTTCCACTTCTCCGGTTGGTGAGCTATTGCCGAACCCTGAGGAGAAGGGCCAGGGATAATGTGTTATTTTATTCCTGCGCTTTCTTCTTTGCGGCAGCCTTTTCTGACTGTTCCATATCGGATTTAAGGTTAGCAAGCGCTTCAAGGTCACCAAGGGTGGTCTTTTCAAGATTATCTTTAAGTTTCTTGACAGCACGCTTGGTTGTGGTTTCAGCACTCTCTTTTGATGCGGCAGCTTCCTTATTCTTTTCAGCAGCAGCATCCTGGAAGATACGTGAATGCGAAAGGATGATCTTTTTGTTCTCCTTTGAGAATTCGATCACCTTGAACTCAAGGGTTTCTTCAACCTTAGCCTGTGAACCGTCTTCCTTAACGATATGGCGAAGTGGAGCAAATCCCTCAACACCGTATGGTAATGCAACAACCACACCCTTATCACCTAAAGCAGTAATGGTTCCTTTGTGGACTGAACCAACCGAGAATACGGTTTCAAAAACATCCCACGGATTCTCTTCAAGCTGCTTGTGTCCCAGGCTTAACCTGCGGTTTTCAACATCAACATCAAGAACGATAACATCGATCTTTTCGCCGATTTTCGTGAATTCAGCAGGATGCTTGATCTTCTTCGACCATGAAAGGTCAGATATATGGATCAGGCCGTCAACACCCTCTTCAAGTTCAACGAAGATACCGAAGTTGGTGAAGTTGCGGACTGTTGCAACATGCTTGCTGTTTAAAGGATACTTATCACGGATGTTTGTCCATGGATCAGGAATTAGCTGCTTAATGCCGAGTGACATTTTGCGTTCTTCCCGGTCGAGGGTAAGGATAACAGCTTCAACCTCGTCGCCAACTTTAAGGAAATCCTGGGCAGTGCGAAGGTGCTGTGACCACGACATTTCACTTACGTGGATAAGGCCTTCAACGCCGGGGGCGATTTCAATAAATGCGCCGTAATCAGCTATAACCACTACACGTCCTTTAACTTTATCGCCAACCTTGATATTCTCATCAAGTGAATCCCATGGATGGGCGGTAAGTTGTTTCAGACCAAGTGCAATACGTTTCTTGTTTTCATCGAAATCAAGGATAACAACACTGATCTTCTGGTCAAGCTGAACGATTTCTTCAGGATGGTTGATGCGGCCCCATGAAAGGTCGGTAATGTGTATAAGACCATCAACACCGCCAAGGTCAACGAATACACCGTATGAAGTGATGTTCTTGACGGTTCCTTCAAGGATCTGGCCTTTTTCAAGCTTGCTGATGATATCAGCTTTCTGATGTTCAAGTTCATCCTCAATGAGTGCCTTATGAGAAACAACCACATTCTTGTACTCCTGGTTGATCTTAACCACCTTGAACTCCATTACTTTGTCAACATAAACATCGTAATCGCGGATTGGCTTAACATCGATCTGTGAACCGGGAAGGAAGGCCTCAATGCCGAATACATCGACGATCAGACCGCCCTTAGTGCGGCATTTCACATAACCATTGATAATTTCTTCTTTTTCGTAGGCCTGGTTTACCCGCTCCCATGAACGCAGTATACGGGCCTTTTTGTGTGATAAGAGGAGCTGGCCGCCCATGTCTTCCTGGCTTTCAACGTAAACCTCTATCTTATCACCAACTTTCAGGTTCGGATTATATCTTAATTCTGACGAGGGAATAACACCATCGGATTTAAAGCCGATATTGACCACGATCTCACGGTTGTTCATGGCCACGACAGTACCGTCGATCACTTCATGTTCAACGATCGAGCTTAAAGTCTTGTCGTAAAGGTTTTCCAGTTTGTTTCTTTCATCGGCTGAATAATTCTCATGTTTCTTGCCGATAGCGTCCCAGTCAAAGTTTTCAAGTGAAACTTGAGGAACAAGGCTTGCTTTCAGTTTTTCAACAGTGGGTTCATCATCTTCATCAATAACAGCTACAGGAACTGCCACTTCTTTTTCAACCGTTTCTTCTTCTGAAGTGATCACTGTTTCAGAATCCTTGCCTGCAGAGATGTCAGCCTGCTGATCAATGTCGCTGATCTGCTCTTCTGCTGCCTGTTCTGAGTTTAATAATTCATCATTATTGACGTTCAATTCGTTGTTCGTCATTTAATCTTTCTTTGTGGCCCTGATAAACGCAGATAATTTAGTTAGTAAATCAGGAACCTGGTTAATACTCCGTTAATTACATGCCCTGCCAGACAGGAACTACGCATTTTCCAACAACATAATGCGAGCCGGCAGAACAGGGGTGCAAAAGTACAATTTTTTTTTGAAATCCCTAATACCTAACAAATTAAATTATGGATTGTGCACTTCAACCAAAAACACAAGGCTAAAGGCTAAAGGCTAAAGGCTAAAGCTCAAAGTAATCACCTCACCCTGCCCTCTCCAGACACAAGGAAAAAGGCAAAAGGCAAAAGGCGAATGGCAAAAGTAACTTGAACAACTTGAACCCCGCATGTGCGGGGAACAACCTTGAACGCCGAAGGCTTTGAACTAATTTCTTACCTTTGATCAAATTTAAGCTTGCATGGATCTTACCCTAACCACTTCACACATCCACCCCCTGCTGGTGCATTTTCCAATTGCACTGATCATCGTGGGATGCGTGGCTGAATTTATGGCTCTCTTTAATAAAGAAAAGAAATTCTATGCCGAAGGAGCCCTGTACCTCCTTGTTATCGGTACACTGGCTGCTATACCTGCCGTGCTGACAGGTATTTATATGACGGAAGATCCGTCAGGGACCGCAGGCAATATCAGGGACCTCCATGAAACCTGGGCATTCATTTCACTGACCGGTGGCGTAGTAACCATGCTGATTGCTACCTACACCAGGATGCAAGACCTCCACTCTTCAAAATGGGAATGGATCACCGGTATCCTATACCTGTTTACGACAGTTGCAATCGGAGTCACAGGCTATCTCGGAGGGGTTTTAACACACAATTACCTTTAGAAAAGGTTCAAGGTCTTTGTTTTTCCTTGTTTATCCTTGTTTATCCTTGTTTATCCTTGTTTCTTCTTGTTTGTTCTTGTCTGTTCTTGTTTTTCCTTGTTTTTCCTTGTATCGCGCCTACATAGCCGGAGGTAGGGGCGAACTCAAATGTCCACCCATGCGGTCCATTTGAACGAAGGGATCGTGGGTGACCGAATGAGCGGACACATGGGTCCGCAACTTCATCCGTTTAATGGTTGAATCCGGAATCCGGAATACTATAGTTTCACAAGCTTCTGTACCCTCACACCCTCCGCTGTTGACAGCATTACCATATAAATTCCCGCGGGCAGGTGGCTGATACTGACTTCTGTGTTGCCGTTTATTTCAGTTGTGATGATCCTGGTGCCATTCAGTGAGTAAATGCAGATGACTCCGCCTGATTCAGCGGTTACATAGATCGAACCCCGCGTTGGGTTCGGATTGAAGAAGGGTTGTAAAAGCTCATCCTGTGTCAGATCTGGTGAGTTTGTGTTTGTCCAGGTGGCGCTGTAGCGCATGATCATTCCCTGGTAGCCCGATGCCCATCCGTGTTCCTGGTCCAGGAAGAAGGCATTGCTCGAAGCATAGGGCCATATCGTAGTACCCTGATAAACAGTTTCAAAATTCTCGCCACCGTCTGAAGTAAGATAAAGAAACTGGCCTTTAACGGCTGCCACTCCGTTATGCTGGTCAAAAAGCCTGACATAGGTCACCGCTGCCGGAAACTGCATTGCCGCACTGGTCCATGTTGCGCCTCCATTATGCGTATACATGACTTTCTTGCTTGAAAGAGTGATCATGCCATTCAGGTTGTCGGCAAATGAGAGTCCCAGTATTTCCGACTGCTCCCCGAAACTGAGGTCAGTCCACGATGTGCCCCCATTTACGGTTTTCAACAGCTTTCCGGAAGCACCGGCAGTCATCGGTTTTAGCGCCATATAACCTGTCATCTGGTCAGTGAACTGAAACCCGCTTACCTTGTCGTAATTGAAAATCCCGTCAAATACCTTATTCCAGGTATTGCCCTGGTCGGCCGTTTTATAAATTATACCGCCATATCCGCTGTTGCTGCCTGCCACATAATAAGTTGATGAAGACTGTACAGAGGCTTTCTTCCCTGCCAGACTGAAAGCTGCCGCAGGGTGAATTGCCCAGGTAATCCCTCCATTGGTTGATTTAAGCGCGCCATCTTCATAAAAGGCCCATCCTGTTACATTATCTGAGAAAATAATGTCACTGACCTCCTCATCCGCCAGCAATGCCAATCCTGCATCCTGCCAGGTGATGCCTCCGTCGTTCGTATATCTGATCATGGCATTTTCATTGTACGATCCCCCAACGAAACCATGTAATGTATCTTTAAAATAAGTTGTGGCAAAAAGTGGAGTCCCGCCTGAAATAAGATCTTCATAAGTCTCCCCGTTATCTGTCGTATAAATCAGTGCCGGCGAGTAACCTGCAATAAAACCGGTATTCTGGTCTGTCCATGCGGCAGGCGAAAAGCATGATATACACACATTTGAACCAACCGCATGGTCAATCCAAGTATTGCCGCCATCATGCGTTGTATAGATATGGTTCAGGTTTACGATCCTGCCTTCATTTTGGTTAAAGAACTTAATATCAAGCACTCCACCGGCATTCGAGTTTGTTTGCCCCAGGATATGCATACTCCATGTTAAACCACCATCCGTTGAGTGGTAAGCCCGGGCAATATAGCCTGTCTGTGGTGACCAGAATGCATTGCCTGCCCCAATCCATAAATTACCCGTTCCAAGCACTTCAAGTCCTGAAACATATTCTATTTCACTTGGAAGAGCCAAATTCGTCCAGCTGAAACCTCCGTCGGTGGTCTTCCTGACAACCGCTTCTTCATAATACCAATCCTGTGCAATCACGTAACCGTTATTCTGGTCGGCGAAACCAAGGTATGAATAATGCAATTCTGTCAACGGCGAATAGGAGAGCACAATCCAGCTGTTGCCGCCGTCGGTTGTCTTGGCAAGCGATTCGTTGCTGCCAAAGGCAAATCCCTTATTATGGTCAAGGAAAAAGGTGCCCTGGAGGGTTCCTGTATTCAGTTGCGGTGATGCACTCCATGACTGCCCGCCATCCACTGTCTTGTATACTTTCTTTGCCAGGGCAATAAACCCGGTTTCCTCATCTACGAAATTCACATTCCTTATCTGTGAATTATAAAGGTAGACCGGCAGGTTTACCTGTGTCCATGTACTCCCTCCGTTTATGGTTTTCATAAGGGTGCCGTTATCCCCGGCAATATAACCCACCGATGCTGAGGGAAAATTAACAGCCATCAGGTGCTGGTATGTGGGATACGGATTTTCCAGAACCCACCCCTGTGTGAATCCCGATAAACTGAATAAAAAGATTAAAAATGTGCAGGCGGTTTTCTTCATATAGTTGCCCCTGCCCTCTCCCCCCCGGAGAGCTGATATTATTAATCATTTTTGCCCCGAAAAGTAATCCCACTTTTCCACAAAAAAAAGAGCTCTTTACGAGCTCTTTTTCCATTTCTGTCCACCAGTTATTTAATAAACAATCACTTTCTCAACCCGGGTAGTCTGGTTAGTAGTTACAGAGCACAGATAAACACCTGGTGACAGGGCAGTCTTATTGTCAGCATTCAGGTTGATGGTGTGTTCACCTGCAGGATACTCACCCGCAGAAATGTCCAGTACCTTTTCACCCGAGGCATTATATAATTTAATAGCTACAGTTGATGGTTCATTCACTGTGAATCCTACTTTTACGATTCCCACTGAAGGATTCGGATAAATTTTCAACGATGAAGCTGTTAACTGATGCTTATCGGTTCCTACACTTCCCGACAGGCAAACAACCCTGCCGTCATCGGTTGAGTAATAGATCCTGTCCTCCACAACAGCGGGAGATGCCAGGACTTTTGAATAATTTTCACTTTCCCAAATAAGTTCACCTGTTGACTGTCTGGCGCAATACAGACTGAAGTTACACGACCCGTAGAAAATCAGTGAGTCATTCACTACCGGAGAAGAGTAAATAGTTCCGTTATTATAATGGGCGTTGCACCATATGCTGTCGCCGGTAGCGGCATCAAGGCAGTATAACGATCCCTTATAACCCTGCGACACCTGGTCAACACCAAAAAATACCCTTCCATCCATTACAGCAGGAGATGCGAATATTGCACCATACAATGCCCTTTGCCAGATCACCGAACCGTCGTTGATATCAAGACAATAAGCAACCCCGCCAACGATGGTTCCGAAATAAAGCTTTCCGTCCACCACGGCTGGTGATGAATAGATGATCATCGGGCAACTGGTAGCCCATATGGAATCGCCGGTTGCTGCATCCAGACAATACATCTTATTATCGAATGAACCGATGTAAACCCTTCCATCCACGACAGCAGGAGAGCACCATACCGACATGCCCGTCAGGTACGACCATACTTCTGTGCCTGTTTCTGCATCCAGGCAGTAAACCCTCGAATTGTTTGATCCGAAATAAACTTTTCCATCCACCACCGAGGGGCATGAATTAAATCCGTTCAGCATGCCAGTATTGAAATTCCAGACAAGTGAGCCGGCTTCTGCGTCAAGACAATACAGAATTCCGTCCCACGATCCGATATATAGCTTTCCATGGGCAATTGCCGGTGAGCTGTAATAGATCGGGCCGGTAGTCCGGTATGTCCATAAAACACTTCCTGTCATTGCATCAAGACAGTACACAAGGCTGTCCAGCGATCCGAAATACACCTTACCGTTTACTACTGCCGGTGAGGATACAACAGAAAATGTATTTTCCCAGTATTCCCATAAAACATCATCTGTGTAGGGTCCGGGATCAGCAGTGTAACCGTTCAGGTTATCAGAATTCCTGAACTTCGGCCATGTTTGTCCCATTGTCTGGACAACAGTGACCAGAAGAATCACAACGAATAATAGTAAAGATTTTTTCATTTCCAAGATTTTGTTGTTAGCGGCAGCAAATGTAAACCTGCAATGAGGCTTCTCAAAATAAACCACTCTGTAAAAAACATTGCAGTACCCGTCAACCACCCCCATTTTACCCCCGCAGCCCAATCAATTCTCTTTGTTTCTTCTTGTTTTTCCTTGTTTCTCTTTGTTTCTTCTTGTTTAGATTACTTTGAGCTTTAGCCTTTAGCCTTAGCCTTTAGCCCTTTTTTTTGAGCTTTTGCCTTTCGCCTTTTGCCTTTTGCCTTGTTAATTGAGAGAGCAAAGTGAGCTGATTAGATCAAAACCTCGTAAGAAACTGGGGGAGGTTCTCTTTCGGATCAAGCTTGAATTTCTTGCGAAGGCGGTTACGGGCCGATTCAACACTTTTAACTTCACGGTATGTCAGTAAGGAGATTTCCTTCGTGCTGAGGCCCAGTTTAAGCATCGCACAGAGCCGTTTATCATTCTGGCTGAGCTGTGGATACTCCGATTCGATATTATTGTAAAAGGTCGAATAAACGTTCTCAAAGTAGGTCCGGAACTCTTCCCATGAGTTGCCGCTCATTTGTTGCTTAATCGACCCGATGATGCTGTTCAGGTTCTGTAACTCGCTCTTCTTCAGTGTTGCATCCTGTTTGAATTTGCCTAATTCATCAATCAGGTTCTGCTTGAATTCATTTTCCTGTGCCAGCGCGAGCGCAATAGAGGTCATTTCCCGGTTCTTATGCTCTATCTCCAGTTTAAGAAGTTGTTCCTGCTCATTATGAAGACGCACTGCCTGTTCATTGATAACCATCTGCTGGTTCTCCAGTTTAAAATTAAGTTCCCTTACATGCCGGTACTTCCTCACCTGCATAACCAGCAATGCCAGCAAAAGCAGGATCCCCACCACTGAGGCAAAGAGCGAAAGCTTCTGGTTTTCAAGGCGAGACTGCTTAAGCATAAGCTCACCCTCAAGCATCCTCTTTTCATTGTTGATCTTGTCCATATCGTACCTTGCCTGGAGTTCGGTGACGGCTTTCGAATTGTTCCTTAAGTTGTCCTCATCCTTGTAATGCTGGTATTTCAGGCTGATCTTATAAGCATTTGCGAAATCATCCATGTCAGCATAACACGAGTATAACCTTTCAGCTGTGGCAATATTTAGAGTCAGCACCTGGGTGGGTTCGGCAATTTCATAAGCACGCAGAGCCATATCCAGTGCTGCCTTCCTGTTTCCGCGTCCGGTCTGGATCATAGAAAGGCCCAGCAATGACTGTGACATCAGCGGCCTGAAGTTATTCTTTTCTGAAATTGTGAGTGTCTCCTGCAGGAAAGCCTCAGCCAGCGCCATGCTTCCCGATGCTCTATAAACGTTGCCCAGCGAGTAGTTAGCGAGAGCCACCGAATAATCCTCACCAACCTGGCGGGCAATGCCAAGCAGCTTGTAGCCGTATAGCAAGGCACTGTCGTAATTCTTTTTCTCCACATAAAACTCCTGCAGCGCATTAAGGATATCAAACTCGGTCTTTTTATCACCGGTGCTGTCACAGATAGCCAACGACCGCTGGAAGTATTCATTTGCCTTTGGCACATTTCCGGTCACAAGGTTCGTCATGCCAAGGTTTTTGTACAGCACGGCTTTCTGGAATGCATCACCCTGCAGCTCAACATACTTAAGCGATTTCAGGTACCAGTCCATCGCCTTTGTATAATCGCCGATCTCATCGAAAATCGTACCCATGAAGGTATAGACCCTTGCCTTCTTGTTTTCGATATCCTTCCGGCCCCTCACATCTTCAGCGTTCGAATCAAGCTTGCCCAGCAATGAATCGAGCACTCCGAAGGCTGCCTGGTATTGCTGCCTGAAAAAGAAACTCATGGCCAGGATGTATGAAGCATGCATCTCTCCGTCGGGGTATCCGGCTTCGGCTGACAACCTGATCAGTTCGCGGGCTTTTACCTCTTTATCCTGCCATGAAAGCGCAGATTTATCAAGTTTCCTGAGTTCGGATTTAATAGTGAGGGAATCGGCTTTTCCACAATAGCCGGCCATTATAAGCAAACAAAACAACAGTGTTAACAGAACCGGTTTCATGACTTATAGATTCGTTTGGAACGAAACGAATATATAAAAATATTCCTTGCCAATCTGAAGCATTCTTATTCATGCCGTGGATTCCCGGTAAACTTCGGGCAGAGCATCCCTCCGCCCCTGGCGGCTTCTTTTCCGCTAAGGATTTTTAAAACCGTCATCGCAAATATCTTCATATCCAGTAGAAACGACACATGCTCAACGTAATATAAATCCAGTTTAAACCGTTCATCCCACGAAATGGCATTCCCTCCGTTGACCTGCGCCCAGCCGGTCATACCGGGTTTCACATCATGACGCCTGGATTGTTCTTCGTTATACAGCGCCAGGTATTCCGTAAGCAGCGGGCGGGGTCCTGCAAGGCTCATCTCTCCTTTCAAGACATTAATTAATTGCGGCAATTCATCCAATGATGTCTTCCGCAGGAAAAGCCCGAAGCGTGTCATAACAGGTGAACCGTCAACGCTGCCATTGTTTAAAAGTGTCCTGAATTTGATCATCCTGAAAGGTCTACCCCCTTTTCCCGGACGGGTGTGGAGGAAGAAGGGATTGCCGTTTGTTGCGATTGTGTTAATGATTGTTATTGAGACTAATAAAGGCGAATTCAATAACAAAAGAATTAAGCTAAGACAATAGTCGATAAGCGGTTTCAGGAATTGACAGTACATGAAGGTTTTTTTGTTTCTTCTTGTTTTTCTTTGTTTTTCCTTGTTTTTCTTTGTTTAGCAGGTTTTTTGCCTAACTGTTTCACCTCACCCCAACCCCTCTCCTCAAGTGAGAGGGGCTTTCCTCCCCATTTTGCCCTTTCAGGGCTAAGATGTCTGAACCGCTGATTAACCTGATTAAGCTGATTTATGATTTATTAAACTAACCTGAACTACCCTGAACAACTCTAAACATTTCAAACCCTAAACTCTAAACAAGATAAAACAAGTAGAAACAAGCAGAAACAAGTAGAAACAAGCTCTAAAGCTTAACGATCTTTTGATTCATGAAGCCTTTGGGCGTCTTTACCCTCAGCAGGTAGATGCCTTTGGGCAGGTCTGCGATGTTGTAGATCCTCTCATTAACAGGGAGGGTTCGTACAAGGTTACCTGAAATAGTATAGAGCTCAATCTGTTCGGCCATGAGGGGAAGATCTATGGTGAACTGCGTGTTCACCGGATTCGGGTATGTCTTCACCGATGCCAGCGGATGCTCCGGTTTACCGAGTACCGTCTGGAAATAATAATGGGTGCTGTCGATAAATTCAGGCTGATAATCAACTATATGATCTGAGTGGCTTACCAGGAAGTTATTCTGGTCATGCGTTTCTCTCATTATCCAGAACAATATCCACTGATTGTCTTCAAGGTATTCTTCCTGGCTGTATATCAAATTTCCTCTGTCATCATTTATGCAATTTTGACGGTAAACATCAACCCATGCATTCTCAATCCAGTCTTTTATTAAGTAATTAACCAATCCGCCATTTTCATCATAGGTCCATAAGTGCAGTCCGTTATTTATAAAATTCCCGCCAGAATAGTTTTGCAATAAATAATAAGTCAATTCGCCATCCGGATTGATAACCTGAATCACCCGTTTTGAGATTGCCCAGTTTCCGTTTTGCCAGGGCGATGTTACTATAGTGGCTGTATCGGCATTGTATGTATAATCATTCCTCCAATTATTTACCCATGCTATTCCATTCCCGGTCTCTTCAGTAACTACCTTCGTCCTGTTATCAGGATAATATTCATACGAAGTGCGGGTTCTTGTTGTATCTTCGCCAGTGATTTTGTATATGATCTTTTGTACCAGCTTATTACTGGTATTGAACTGTTGGTCGGTCCTTGATACCAGTGTAAGTGTATCTTCCCCAAGGTTATTGTACTCAGCCTTAAAAATAAGATTTCCGTTCACATCATAGTCGTATACTACCCTCGAATTCGTATCTGCGCCGTAGAAGGTAACAGCCAATTTAAGCCTGCCATTCCCGTCATAGGACCATCCCGAGTTATAATTAAGCACCCAGTGATTGTTATACCAGTACAATTCTGTACTGTTTACCTTTTTCAGGTTATCGTACACGAAGTCGAGTGTTTGAGAAGCGTAATGCAGAACCCCGTCGGTTGAAGTCCAGTTTGTTATTGTATCGTAAAGCTGGTAAAGTTCTCTGCCGGCTGCTTCATTTACAAGGCCATCGTTGGTCTGACCAGTCAATTCAGGAACATCCAGACGTAAGTAAGCATGTTGTTTTTGTGCGAGCCCGCTCAGCGATAAGGTAAAGACCAGGATGGTAAAGATCTTTTTCATAGTATGCTTTTAATTGATTTAATTCGCCTAATATATGTAAATTATTTCTGGTGCCATATAACGTTTGATAAATCATCCCGTACGAATGATAAATAGTTCCGGACGATTATACAATGGATCCAGGCGCCCTCCTTTATCCCTTTCCTATTTAAATATAATCGTCATCTCGAATGAAGTGAGAGACCTCATTTTTTTCCTTGTTTTTCTTTGTTTTTCTTTGTTTTTCTTTGTTTTTCCTTGTTTGCCTAAGTTCTTTGTTTCTCCTTGTTTTTCCTTGTTTTCCTTTGTTTTTCTATGTTTTCTTTATTTGCAGAGCTTTGAACCACTTTTGAACGCTGAAGGCCTTGAACCACCTTTGAACGCCGAAGGCTTTGAACAACTTTTTACTTTAGCCTTTTGCCTTTTGCCTTCCTTTTATGCGAAACAAGAAAAAACAAGAAGAAACAGGCAGTTGCGAATCGTTACTCATAAAAAATAACCATATATCTACTTGACATTACTACTTTAATTAACTAAATTTATAGTGCACATTAAATCTTAATATTATGAGGTATCTAGCAAGTGACATCCGGTGGCATCTCCTCGGAGACTACTGGTACTGGAAGTTTGATCTTGAAGAAAACGGACCAGAAGCTTTGAGAAACATCTTCTCTGAAATGACAAATAAAGAGAGAGAATTAGCGTACCTGAAAGCTAAAGCTTTTAAAAAGCTGGCCAAAGAAACAATCGAATTTGCAGACATGGTTATTAAAGAGGCGAATGTGAAGGTACATTCCTGATCCCTGAATAACCGCTTCTGATTATTTCCCTTCCCTTATACTCGACTGATCAAAATGATTGGCTACATAATTCATGTGCCTTTACTTGCAGGAAAGCAGATAAATTGACCTTCACATGAACGTGGTACAGACGTTGCATGCAACGTCTCTACTACTTACTACTTAAATACTGTGTCAAGCATACTAAATATCCTCCCCCATTCTTTTTCCGTCAAATTACTTCCACTCGGAAGGCACAGGCCGTGGTTGAATAATTGCCCCGATAGGCTGGGCATTTTATTCCGAATTCCTGATTCCTGATTCCTGAATCCTGAAGTTAGCTGAAAGCTGATAGCTGACAGCTGAGAGCTAAAGAATGGGCAATCTGCGAACACCGGTTGCAAATGCATAGGCTTCCATAGAGGGCGGCTTTCAATGTTGTCTGCTTCAAAGGCCAAGCGCAGGTCTTCACGGGTTAAGCCTTTGTTCTTTGCAGGATCGATAATGATAGTCGTTAGCCATCTGTTTGAAAAATAATGTTCTGAGTTCTGGGTCCCCGATAAATCGGGGCGTGTACTGGGTTCTGGGATATGTTCTTTGTTCTTTGTGGTCCCCGAGCCCGGTCGAGGGGTTCTTTGTTCTTTGTTTTCCGCTGAGAGCTGAGAGCTGACAGCTGATAGCTTTTCGCCCTGAAATCCTATATGGTAACCCTTTGCTTCGAGGCTTTCAAAGTACTGCTTGTACCTCTCAAAATTGGCTCTCCGGGCGGCGACGCGTTCGTTGATTACTTTCAACTGTCCGCGACCGATGCCGGCGACTACATTGCTCA
>DATGZB010000033.1:0-1589 GCA_035297395.1 Lentimicrobium sp.
TGATCACCGGAGTAGATATAAATCTCATCATAATCAGGACCATTACTTTCAGTGATGATTTTATCATTAGCCATTACATTAAATTCTAACTCAGCAGAAAATACTCCCTTTCCCTTTTTATCACTTATTTTGACATGAAGTATGTATTCTTTGCCTGATTTCATTGGTGCTGCCACAGTAACAGCCGAGGTAAGAAGAAGCGGATCCAGTTTTATTCCATCAGGATAGTTACTGTAAAGATCATCAGCAAAAAGCATTGTATCTCCCGCAGTAGTTAAAACCAACAGTGACATATCTGCAAAAACAGATTCATTTTCTTTAACGAATCCTTCAATTCCATTGAAATTAACAACAAAAGTTTCTCCATAAATGAATTGATTCCTATTGATCTTTTCATTATTAACTGTGAGATAGGTTTCTTTGCATGAAATCCCGTCCCCTTTTGTTAATAATCCTGACATTAAATCTTTGTTTACAGATTTGCTGAAGTTACAGCCTGTAACAGCTACCAGTAAGAACAATGCGATAACAGAAATTCTCATTTTTCTTTAGTTTTTAATTTATTATTTATTTCAAAACTATCATCAAAAATAAGCTATACAAATTACCATCCTTGACGATTATATGCTGTCACAAACTGTTTTCCAATGCCCATGATCGGAGCTTTGATTTGCTGAACTTCCATATGCTGACTGGTCAGCTCCGTAAGCTGACCGCTCAGCAGAGTAATAATATTGATATGGATCAACGCAAGTTAAACCTGAATTAAACATATTACAAAGTGAATTATATGATAAATATCATTATGTTACTGCCTCGTCTTTTGAAAAGGAAGTCATAGTATTCTTAACATTGGAGTCAGCCTTATACCAATTTCAGGCATAAAGATATCAAGGAGAAATCCAAAACCTGGCGTCTATCTGGCGTATTAAACAAAACACTCACAATTTTCTGTAAGTGGTTCATTGTCTGAGATCCCCGGCTATTGCAGCTCTTGTTGAAATAATCAAAAACAGAAAAAGGACCCCTCCTCCAGGAATTCAGCCATTGAACGAGTCTATAGTGTTTTCACATTTGCTTTCACTAAAGAATTGATTAACTGGTCTGGATTCATCCAGTTTTTTTATCATACCGAACAGCATCGGGGAAATCTCCTCCAGAATGCTTTCGTACTTTAGGAATATTTCTTTGCTGATACTTCCTGATTCATAGAGATATTCAAGGATAGCATCACATTCAAATGCGCTTCCTCCGGCGACAATCAGGAAATTCCTTTTATCCTTTTTGTAAATCGGGCAGATCCTTCAGCAATATTCAGCATGATACTGAATGATGCCCGACGGAGCTGATCCTTTGTAGTTTTATCAAATTTTCCTGAAGCAAGAAGTTTTGATAACATAACGCAAAATGATTTTGCTTTCTGGTAAACATTGAGTTTACAAAAATCGAAACAACAGTCTCTTTGTTCTCATTGTAATGACAGCACTTTCAGTTTGTCCATTCAGTTTTCTCGTATCCAGCAGCAGCGGTTCATAATTCAGCAGGCTGAACAGACCAGGAGAAGTTTTTACGAGCCTGGCGGATGAAAG
>DATGZB010000034.1:0-4466 GCA_035297395.1 Lentimicrobium sp.
AAATTCTTTCCTGACTCCAAAATAAAGGTTCGAAAGCCTAACACGGACAATAAAAATCATTTGCTTGTCACGGTTTTTGCGTTTAATCCTGCTTCTAAGAAAGATTATCGTGGCCTTAAACCCGGATACGCGCATTTGCCACCCCGTAACATCTGCAACCGTGACTTGGGAAGTGGCTTCGTACCAGTTTGTACCGCGATACTGCACCAGGTGGCTTCGACCAGGTTTATCTTGACAGATTCAAATCACAGCCACCCCAAGTTTGTACCGCGAACGCACCAATTTGTACCATGACAGCAAAAACACGTGCCATGCTTCGCTCCCTTCGGCCATATGAAATGGGTGATCCTCACGAAAAATACTGGCTATGGCCTTCGGTCGACTCAGCATCGCAAACGAATTTTATTGCCGGGCCGTTAGCTGTAAGGGATGTCCCAGTGATAATTACAGTGAATTATCAAATGATTAGAAAAATATTCACAAGAGAAATTTCTGCTTTGCGGTATTTGCAATCCAGTCTAAACGCAATTTTCTAGGCAATGTAAACCCTGATACGCTCATCTTCTCATCATCAAACTTTTGCTTCGTGACAAATACTGGCTCCGATAAAAATTGTCGAAACCGCATCAGCTGACTTCGACCAGCTTCCTGCATTGTGACAATTTTCCTGGCGCCATCAAATTGTACGCGATTACGGCACGAATCGAAAATTTGCTTTAACAATTCAAAAACCGCAAAAGAGGGATTTGGTTTTGCCGCCCACCCCTGCAGAAGATGGAAATGATTTAATAAAAAGAGCTCACATTTACCCAGCTTCAAAACATCCTGAGATGAGACAAATCAAACAATACTATTTAGAATTTATATAAATTGAGCCATTGTTGAAATATATATTAAAATACAGGGTAACAAATTCACCCATATTCCCATTAAACATTAAATAGTTCAGTTCAATGTTTATCAAAGAATAAACTATGAAAAATACCTCAAAAGCGATCACTTTGCATTCCTGCTTTTGAATTTATATGGATTAATTTTCATACAATGGAAACTCCTGAAATTAAAGCCAAGACCCGAAGCGAATTAGCTAATGAGTACTGTATTTGTGTCAGAACGTTATATAGATGGTTGAAATCTGCCAATATTAACTTAAGCAAGGGCTTAATTAAACCCAAAGATCTTCAAAGAATTTATACCATTTTCGGAAGACCAATTAGAAAGGATTTTCTTAATAAGTCCTGATATGTCCGATTATGTCATTAATGGAATTAAATGTATTATACTCTGATTGTTGAACTTTGATATCAGAATTAAATTTTTTTACTAACCTAAAAAATCTTTCAACCAGCTATGAAAACAACTTTATGCAGCAAGATGTATTCTAGAAATGCATTTGCATTTTTGTTTATGGTGGTTAATTTGTTAATTAATCCAAAGATTGATGCACAATCTCCAGGGGTATTTAGCCCTTATGCTTCTCTAAATCTTATAAAGTACTCAAACAACACTTATTCTCATAACACTGATAATAAAGTAGGATATGAGTACATAAGCCAATATAGCTATAAATTTAACAGACATGGTTTACAGTTTTATATTGGCACTATACCATCATATGCAACAATAGACAGTGCTCGGTTAAGTTTCATGGCAGGATATAATTACGGAGATAATGATGGTTCAATTAGGTTTACCAAATTAACTTGGGATTGGCCAGAATTGCTGGATGATGAAGATGAATATAACTTAATAAGCTCAGGTACTTTGATAACAGGTGTTTCTATCACAACAGAAACAACCTATAGTGCTTCACTAGCGAATCTTGTCTCTGATATCCAAAGCGCAATTTCTTCTGCAAACAAATATATCAGCATTGGAGCATATAATCAATATGAGGGAGCTCACTATGGAACCAGTTTTAGTAACGTGCAACTTACTATCCATTATTCAGTACCTACGCCTCCAAAACCTACAAATTTACATACTACTAATATTACAGCCGGGAGCATTGGCCTTGAATGGAACGCTTCTTCAGGAGCCACAGGTTATAAAGTTTATAAGAATGGCGTATTCTATAATAGTACAAGCTCAACCGCAATGACAATTTGCGACCTTTACAGATATACTTCATATTCATTTTATGTTATACCATATAATATTTATGGGGATGGTCCACAAAGTGATGCCTTAAATAACGTTTGGACTTTGGATTCTTATATTAGTGGTAGCGCATTACTCTGTTCTAGTGAGGATTACTATGCAATTAACGTTCCATCCGGAGCTAATATCGTGTGGGATACTCCATCCTCAAACATTTATTTATATTCGGATGACGATGTAAATCCTGCAACATTTAATTATAGTTCGAATGGAAATGGAACTATTACATTGGATGTTACTTCAGCTTGTGTCAATTATTCACTAGATTTTAATGTCCACTCTGGTTCGTACAGTAGTTCTGATTATGAAATAAGTGGTCCGACCGAAGCATATTGTGAGTCATATGTTTATTTTTCAATTCCATCACTTGAAGGTGCGACTTCTATCAACTGGGATTGGCCACAAGGTTGGACATATATTTCAGGTTATGGTACGGAATACCTTGCGCTAATGACTGGGGATGCTTATTCATCCGGCTATGTATCAGTAGGAGTAGACAATGATTGTGGTCAAAGTGGCAGTTATGACACTCATTATGTTTCAGTTTATGGTTGGTGCGGATACTTCTTATCTTTAAATCCTAATCCTGCATCAAACGAAGTGATGCTGACAATAAATGAACCTGATAAGAGTAGCTCAAATAACTCAGCTATGGCCTTGGACAATGTCGTTTCGACGGTTATCATATCAGATAATATGGGGAAGGTCTACAACACCTTTCAGAGAAAGTCAAAGTCATTTACTTTTACGGTTCAAAATTTAAAGAATGGTAACTATTTAGTAACAGTAATGTTGGGGAATATAAAACTTACTGCTCCCCTTGTAGTTTTGCACTGATTTTTGTATTTTACCATCTGAATTTTAACCATTTACTCAAAATATGAGGCTATCTCGACAATGAGATAGCCTCTTATTATCAACTATCAGAATGTACATTTTTGGACTTTATATAATCACCTCTTTGATAACAAATTCAATAATTTATCATAATTCTTTCCATAAGATTGGGAATAATTCTGAAGAAGCTGTTTTTACGCCCTTTGGTGCTACTAGTAAATCCAAAGTACACTATATAAATAACAGTCAAGCATTATTTATCGATGGAGATTCTGTTAAGGTCGTTGATTCACGTAAAAATGAAGTCATTCAAAATTATGTGTTGTCTACTAGAAAAAAATCCCTTGAATCAAATTATAATTTAAATATAAAATCAGATGGGTGGATCACCTATGCATATTGTATAATGTTAAATCCTATAATATTTTCGACTAATTATAAAGTTCCTGCTCAGCCGAAAGAGAGCAACTCACAACTTTTATACATATTTTCAGGTTTGGGAGGAGGGGGAACATGGAGTAGAATACTACAACCTGTGCTTCAATGGGGTGTTAGCCCGGCCGGAGGAGGTGATTATTGGGCTATATGCAATTGGTATGTTTTTGGGAATGGAGAATTTTTCCATGATTCTCTGATTAAGGTTAATCAAGGCGATGAACTTAAAGCAGTAATTATGCAGACCTCATCTGACAATAAAAGATATAATTATACCTCATATTTTGATGGATATTCAAGTGGATTGCATATACTCAATGAAGATGAATTAAATACTGCCTATATAGTATATGAGACTTATAACGTAAAACGTAAAGAAGAATACCCAACAGATGAAAAGATCCGATTTTATAATATAAAGCTTAATTCAGGGATAGATGAACATTATGGCACATGGACATCTTTTGATGATTGGAATAATCCAAAAAATGACCTTGGTCAGAAAACTAAAATTGTTTTTAACAATAGAGAAAGTGGAATCATTGAAATTCACTTTCATTCGCCCCTCTCAATCGATGGGTTTGAAGAAATCCATCTTTATCCAAATCCAGTTAAAGATAAATTGCACATTTCACCGGGTTGGATTAAAAATGATTTATCGATATTCCCCGATAAACCCATCTCACACTGTAACATTGAATTGTTTGATTTAAAAGGGAATCTATTGTACCGAAAATATATTGAACTTTTTGATTTTGAATTATACTTGGATATGTCCTATTTTAAACAAGGATTTTATATCCTTCGATTTTCGTATGATAACAGGAGTCATTCATTTAAAATAATCAAAGAGTAGATCTAATTTATTTTAGAGAAATCATATCCCCCTACAGCTAACACGGACGGTAGCATTAATAAACTTGTCATGGTTTTTGCAGCATCCTGCTACAAACCATGACGGTGCAAGCTCCCGCACCCGGATACACGCATCTGCCGGCCATCAATTTCTGCACCGGGAGTTAATCCTGGCTTCG
>DATGZB010000035.1:0-90111 GCA_035297395.1 Lentimicrobium sp.
TGTTCGGACGGGGTAGAATGTACCGAGGCTGAACACCAGGACAACAGGCGCACTGAGATCAAGATTACGGGTATAACTTATGAAGGCCAGAGTGAAGATTATGAACCACTGGAAACCTATAAAAATGGTCAGAAGATAAAAGTAACCGACCTTAAAAAAGATTTCTTCTCTAATTGCGCTGAAGAAAAAGGGATTTAATACCCTGATCGCAGTAAGCAGGATAATGACTGTTATTAGCAGAAGAATGGGATCAAATGGTCCCCTTGATTAGCCCCCTAAATTCCTTTTAATATCGTTTCCCGGGAAGCTTCAATAAGGCTTCCCGTTTTTTATTATTATTTCTATATTTGTAAAAGGCTGATGAATTTTACTTTTCAGGAAGTTATATTGTTAATTATGGATATTTACTTTTACCATTATACCAAGTGTAAAAAATCAAGGGCTGCACTTGAATATTTAAAGGAGAACCAAATTGAGCCAGTAATAATACCTTATATTGAAGAGGGAATTAATAAAGATAGTTTAAAACAACTATTTAAACTTTTAAGCCTAAATCCTTCACAAATGGTTCGTAAGCAGGAGAGCTATTATGTGGATGAATTAAAAGACATAGAAATTTCAGAAGATGATTGGTTAGAGATCTTATCCAATTATCCAAAGCTCATAAAAAGACCTGTTATAACTTATGGAAATAAAGCTGCATTGGGAGATCCACCTCAAAATGCAGATCAAATATTAACCGCATATAAGAAAGATCATGAAGACAAGAATTGAACATGACACAATGGGCAACATTGAGGTTCCGGCCGATAAATATTGGGGTGCCCAAACCCAGAGATCTCTGGAAAATTTTAAGATTGGTGATGGTAAAATGCCAATTGAGATCATAAGAGCCTTTGCAATTCTTAAGAAAGCGGCTGCTTTAACTAATCATGAATTAGGTGTTCTTTCCAAAGAGAAAACTGACCTGATTTCTAAAGCATGCGATGAAATACTTGAAGGAAAGCTCGACGATCAGTTTCCTTTGGTTGTTTGGCAAACCGGTTCAGGAACGCAGTCGAACATGAATGTCAATGAAGTTATTTCAAATCGTTGCCATGTATTAAATGGTGGAACCCTCGGAGAAGGAAAAAGTCCGGTACATCCTAATGATGATGTTAACAAGTCTCAATCTTCTAATGATACTTTTCCGACTGCAATGTCAATTGCAGCTTATAAGATGCTGATGGAGACGACAATTCCCGGTGCAGAACTGCTAAAGAAAACACTCGGCAGGAAATCAAGCGAGTTTATGGATATTGTAAAGATTGGCAGAACCCACTTAATGGATGCTACTCCTTTAACACTCGGACAGGAATTTTCAGGTTACGTTGCACAAATTGACCATGGAATCAAAGCAATTAAAAATACCTTGCCTCATTTAGCTGAATTAGCATTAGGAGGAACTGCCGTAGGTACGGGAATTAACACTCCAAAGGGATATTCTGAACTGGTTGCAAAACACATTACTAAACTTTCTGGGTTTCCTTTTGTGACAGCACCGAATAAATTTGAATCACTGGCAGCACATGATGCAATTGTGGAATCTTCGGGTGCATTGAAGACACTTGCTGTCAGTTTAATGAAAATTTCCAATGATATCCGCCTGTTAGCTTCCGGACCCAGGTCCGGTATTGGGGAACTTATTCTTCCGGCAAACGAACCCGGCTCGTCTATTATGCCCGGCAAGGTTAATCCAACACAAAATGAAGCACTTACAATGGTTTGCGCACAAGTAATCGGTTGCGATGCTGCGATTACGGTTGGCGGCACACATGGTCATTTCCAGCTGAATGTCTTTAAGCCGGTTATGATATTTAATTTCTTAATGGCAGCGCGTTTATTAGGTGACGCTTGTGTATCATTTAATGATCATTGTGCAATTGGTATTGAAGCTAATTTGCCAGTCCTCAAGAAAAATCTTGAAAACTCGCTTATGTTGGTAACTGCACTTAATACGCATATTGGTTATGAAAATGCAGCTAAAATCGCAAAGAAAGCCCATGCTGAAGGAACTACACTTCGTCAGGCTGCTTTAGAATTAGAACTGGTTACTAATGAACAATTTGATCAATGGGTAGATCCCGCTAAAATGATTTGAAACACTTGAAAGTGATGATCTCGTTAAAAAAAAGGAACTAAAAATAATTTAGTTCCTTTTTTAATGGCTCTTATTTCACTCTTGGTTAAGTCTTGGTTTGGTCTTACAATTTCAGAAAAAAAATAATCTGAATCATATAGGGATTAATTATTTTGAATCAAAAATTCTGAAGGAGGCAACTTTTTAAGATTCTTGAGCTTCCAGACATAAAAGTACTTCACAAGCAGGTCTTGTCTGTAAATTGGAATTGTATCTGGCTCTGCAATTGTAAAATACTCTTGATAAAGTGTATGCGGATCCATAAAATCATAACTCGAAGAAATAAAATATGCATCCATGCCAATCATATACCCCCCTCTGTATTTCGTGATCCATGCATATTTATGTGTTCTTTCCACAGGTGCCATGGTTATCACTTTCAGCCCGGCAGGCCTTGCAACATAATAATCAAGGTTTGCTGCCGGAAACCAGCGATGTGAAATGATTACCGTATTACTGTCAATATTTTTCAGTGCTTTGTCTTTCTGGTATAATTGGTCGAATTTTTGGCTAAGTTGCTTCCAGCCATACATGTCAAGTGTAATATCCTTCATGCCAATTCTTTTCCCTGTTTCGGGATTGATACCCTTATTAAAGAAAACATTGAAATTCAATTGAATAATTGCAATACTGATGACAATTACCAGGAAAGCAGCACCAAATGCGATTGGCTTGGGGAAAAATTTACCGGTTGAACCAGCCTTGTACTTATTCCTTATCCATAATGCAGCCAAAGGAATAAGTGTAATGTATCCAGGTCCGCTCCAGTGGGGGAGTGTTGACCTGAAAAGCGAAATACCCAGGAATATCAATATCAGTGGCAGCGAGATCAGGATCAGCAATAATCCGGTATTTTGCTTCGGTTGGAGTCTTCCTCTAAAAAAAGCAATAACAGCAGCAAGGATGATAGCAAAATTAAATGGGTTATTGTAAAGTATCTGCCCCGTCAGTTCTTTAGCAAAGCTATCCAGGCGAAACAACTGATCCCTTACTTCAACACGGTCAGTATGGAAGGTAAAGCTAATAAATTCATTATTAATATTCCATATTATCACTGGTAAGAAACAAGCTAAAGCAATCAGGGCGGCTGCCCAAACATGCCATTTCCTGAAGTAGTGCCTGTGCTTGAGGCACCAAAAGAATAATCCTGATAAAATAAAAATTGAAGTATACTTTGATAACAACGCGAACCCGATAGATAATCCTGCCATCAGGAACAGATAAGGCCTGGAATAATTGATGATATGTGTTTTTGTCCCGGTTTTTTGAACCTCATTGATCTTTAGATCTTCGCTATTTAGGAATTTAATAATTAACCAAATGCTCAGCAACCAGAAGAAAACCTGAGGACTATCAGGCATCATAAAAATACCGGTTATAACAAATCCGTAGATTGAGATGGTATAAAGCAATGCTGAGTACCAACCTGTCTCCTTATCACCAATTTCTTTACCTATATTATAGATTATTATTGTTGACAGGGTGCCAAGGACAACAGCAGCCATCCGGATCCATCCTTCTGCATCCAATGCAAGATTAACAGTAAACAACTGGATAAGCCACCCAACCATCGGTGGATGATCAAAATGGCTTAAGTCAGGATAAAGTGCATAAGTGATGTAATAAACTTCATCATTGCCTAACTCAACTGAGAAAGCCAGTATCATCCTTACAATAAATGAAACAGTAAGGAGAATATGTAACCTGTAATGGTATATCGCTTTGCTTTTAACGAAAGCCACTAATTATTAAACGTTTAACTTAAAAAACCAATGTTGCTATACTATGGGGCAGACTTTTTACTGGTACTGCCTGTCCATCGACCCAAAGATAGTAATCTGTTTCCTTTTCTGTCTTATTCATTACAATCACAACTACAGTTCCGTCAGGATTAAGGAATGCGGTTGATAATAACTGGCTTCTGCTTGGAGATGCAATGATGCGTTTTGCCCCTGGTTTGATAAATTTGGAGAAATGACCAATGTAATAATATGAGTTAGTGTATTTAACCTCACCTGTTTTTGTATCACCATGGATTGGTGCAAAACAGAAATTGCCTACATGATTCGGCCCGCCCACTTCATCCAGCAGGATATTCCAGTCAGTCCATCCTTCGGCGCCATTATTAAAATCATGGATCATTGATTCACCATATTCTTCACCAAGTGACCACATTTCATATTCTGAAGCATTAAAATCCTCAGCAGTGCCTTCGGTAAACAGCAAATGAACATCAGGGAATGCTTCCTTAACTCTTCTCAGGTTATCATACATTGGCACTCCACCGCTCCAATCCTCATACCAATGGAATCCTAACCCCCAAACATACTTTTTAACTTCCGGATCACTGAAATATGTCTGGGCTCTTTGGTAGATAAGATCGCGGTTATGGTCCCACATCATGATCTTTTTATCCTGAAAACCAGCCTTGTGCATGGTAGGTCCCAGATTATTGACCAGGAAATTCCTCTCTTCTTCAGCTGTAAAAATGCAGCTTTCCCACGTTTGTTTAGCCATCGGTTCGTTCTGTATTGTGATACCCCAAACCGGAATTCCCTCTTTTTCATACGCCTGGATAAACTTCACAAAATAATTTGCCCATGGCTGGTAAAATTCAGGAAGCAGTTTTCCACCTTGGAGCATGTTGTTGGTATTTTTCATAAAAGCAGGTGGGCTCCATGGACTTGCGTAAAAAGTTAAACTACCGCCTGCTTTAGCCATTGCCCTCTTGATAAGTGGGATTCTGAATTTTTTATCATGATCAATTGAAAAACTTTTTAATTCAGCATCGCCTTCATTGATGTAAGTGTAGCTTCCGCTTGAAAAATCACAACTATGGATGTTAGTCCTTGCAAGTGTATAACCGATTCCTTTTTCTTTATCATAATAAGCTGTAATCACTTCTTCCTGTTTTTCAGGAGGTAACTTGGCAAAAGTTTCAGCTGATGCATCGGTAATTGCACCTCCTATACCTATGAAATCCTGAAATGTTTTATTAGGATCGACAAAAACACAAACCTGGCTTTCCATTGGTTGACCGAAAGGTTTGAAAGCTTCAGCTGCGATTTGTGCCAATCTCATATCAGTGTTGGCAGCGGTTGTATATACTGTAACTTTCTTTACTGTTGGATTGATCACAAACTTTTTCTTTTGTTGTGAAAGCGCATTTAAGCTTATTGCAAGTACCAAACCTGCAACTATCGTAAGAGTTTTGTATTTCATCTGCTGTAATTTTATTTATGTAAAGATATCTCTTTTGAATGACCTTATAACAATGTTCTTATGAATAAAGATCAGGGCAAAATTGATGTTTTTACATTAAAATTAAGGCCAGACGAGAAAATTTAAGCAATTTTTAAATATTATTGCCGTAATATTTGTTATAAGGGCTAATCCTCGTTATCTTTGTGTTAACGGGTAATAATTCATTACCTCAGGGTTTGTTATTTTAATCAGAAACTATTGTAACATAGTTATAAGTAAATCAATTAAAAAACCAACTAAAAAACCATGAAACAGACATTTAAATTAAGCTGGGCGCTTTTTGCGCTCTTGGCTCTTACCATTGTTACATCATGTAAAAAGGACAAAGATGATGATGTACAAGAAGTTACTGCAGGCTTTACTTATCAGATTGATCAAACTGATCCGATGACAGTTCATTTCACAAGTACTTCAGTAAACCAGACTTCATTAAGCTGGGAATTTGGAGATGGTGAAACATCAACTGAGACTAATCCAACACATACTTACGCCGCTGCAGGTGAATACAGTGTTAAATTAACTGCCACAAATTCAGGTGGATCTGATTTTGTTACACAAACAATTAACATTGTAGATGCTAATGAACTTCAGGCAATCCTTGCCGGTGATACTGAAAAAGATTGGAGATTAATCCGTGATGTAACAACTGAGCGTTACCCACTGGAAGTTGGTCCGGATGAACCTGCCGGAACTATTTGGTGGGCTTTTGGTTTGAATGAAGCATTGGTTGTTCGTCCTTGTATGCTGAATGACACCTGGAAATTTAAAGCTGATGGTACACTTGAATTTGATGATGCAGGTGACTATTGGGCTGAAGGAAGTGTTTATCCTGATGATGTTGATGACATGTGTGCAGCAAGTACAACAATGGTGAATGTTGATGGCATTGATGTATCTGCATGGAGCAGTGGAACACATAATTGGGCAATTGATGGTGATCAGTTAACCCTTACCGGTACCGGTGCATTCATTGGTCTGTCTAAAGTAGCTACCAGTTCTGAAGTAACAGTTCCTCAGGACGAAGTTACCTATACCATTGAAAAACTTACCGAAGGCTCAACTGATACACTTGTTGTAAGGACAAGCTATATGGCCGGTGAAACTCCTGCACATTGGAGATTCGTTCTTGTTCATTATGATAATCCAGATGATGAACCCGATATCCCACAAGGTACCCCTCCGACTGCTAACTTCACTTATTCAGTCGATGGAATGGTTGCAACCTTCACCGATGCATCAGCCGAAGCACAAACCTATGCATGGGCATTTGGTGATGGTGAGACTTCAACCGAAGCCAGTCCGACTCATACTTACGCAACTGAAGGCATCTATGAAGTAACATTAACCGTTACCAATGGTGCCGGATCGGCCTCTGTTTCAGGAATCCTGTTGGCGCCATCAACTGAACTGACCGATGCAGCTTTACAAGGCACATGGGTTATTGCAGCCGATGCTCCTAAATCAGTATTTGTAGGTCCTGGCCTTGGCATGAGTAACTGGTGGAGCGTTCCTGTTGAATTCCTTAGTACTGGTGGTGCAAATGCCGGTGAAGACTGGACTTGTATGACTGATGATGAATTTATATTCAGTACTGGAGGTGTTTATGAATATAAAACCAATGGATCAGCAAGGAATGATGGATACATGGGCCCGAATGAAGGCGTACCAAGTGGCTGTTACACAGATGAACAAATTGCAGCCAGTGGAAATGGTGCAGCATTTGGTTCAGCTATCCATTCATATGAATTAACAAGCAACGGTCACCAGAGAATCGTTCTTACCAATGGTGCTCCATATGCAGCCTTTATTGGTTTCTATAAAGGTTATTATGGTGGTGAAAATACCAACAGCGCTAATCCTCCAAACGGTGGAAACACAACAAATACTTATGATGTAATGGGTTACGGTACTGTCAACGGTGCTGAGTATCTCTTACTATCAGTTGACCTCGACGGTGATACACCTGGTGGTAATGGCTGGTCAGTTCTTCTTACCAGACCTGCTACCAATTAATCCCGGTAGAATGTTCTTTTAAAGTCAAGAGTGAGATATTAATTCATTATCTCACTCTTGTCTTTTTAAGCAATGAGTTTAAATGTTAATAATCGTTCCTATGAGGCTCTTTTACCTTTTTTTGATGACCTTCTTTTCAATCGCATCCTTTTCACAAAATGAAAAGTTGATTTGGAGTGATGAATTCAATGGAAAGGGTCCCCCTGATACCACAAAGTGGGCATATGAACTCGGTGCCAGTGGCTGGGGTAATAATGAATTACAGGAATACACTAATGAACTGGAAAATGCAAGTCAGGTAGACAGTTTATTGGTAGTTAAGGCAATTAAAAGGGATGGTCATTGGACTTCTGCCAGATTGGTTACAAAGGGAAAGTTTAATTTTGAATACGGGAGGATTATTTTTAAAGCTAAGTTACCTTCCGGAAGTGGTACATGGCCGGCATTATGGATGTTGGGGAATAATGCTGAACAGGTTGGATGGCCTGAATGTGGTGAAATAGATGTAATGGAACATATAGGCAGAAGACCGGGAATTGTGCAGGCAGCAATGCATACTCCGTCAAGTCATGGAAACACTACCAATATCGGATATACATCCGTACAGGATTATAATTCGGAATTCCATCTTTACGAGGCATTCTGGACTCCTGAAAAAATTGAATTCAGTGTAGATGATAAAATATTTTATACCTATAGCCCTGCAATCAAGGATAATGAAACATGGCCTTACGACCATCCATTTTATATTATCATAAATATTGCTATGGGTGGAAATTTTGGTAGTGATCCAAAATTCGAAAGCAACGATCTTAAAAATGGAATTGATCCTTCACTAATGGATGCAACGATGGAAGTTGATTATGTGAGGGTTTATCAGGTTATGGGGAAGTAATAGAATTGCCTGGCGGAAATATGGGAGATTTTCGCCAATATTGTTTTAAATAGAAAATTTAATTTCAACATAATTTAACAACTATGAAAAGAATAGGTACACTATTATTATTATTCCTTTTCAGCCTCTATGCCTGGTCGCAGGGCAGAACGATCACTGGTACCGTCAGTGATGAGGCGGGAAATGGAATTCCGGGAGTAACAGTGCTTCTTGTTGGAACAACAAGTGGCGCAGTTACAGATCTCGATGGAAAATTCATAATCAATGCCAGCCAGAGCCAGACCCTCCGTTTCAGCTACGTAGGTTATATAGCTCAGGAAGTGGTAATTGGCACACAGAATGTGATAAACATCACATTGGTTGAAGAACTTACTGAACTGAATGAAGTGGTGGTTATTGGTTATGGAACACAAAAAAAGAAGGATGTAAGTACAGCGGTAGTGGTAGTTGATGATGAGGCTATTAAAGAGAGGCCGATTGTCAATGCAGCTCAAGCGCTTCAGGGAAAAGCTGCGGGAGTTCAGGTAGTTCAAAATTCTGGCAAGCCGGGTGCTTCCATGAGCGTTCGAGTTCGTGGTGCCACATCAGTGCTTGCTTCAAACGAACCTCTTTATGTTGTTGATGGTTTAATGACTTCAGATATCAGTTCAATTAATCCTAATGATATTATAAGCCTTACAGTTCTGAAGGATGCAACATCACAAGCGATTTATGGTGCCAGAGGAGCAAATGGGGTTGTTATTATAACAACAAAACGAGGCGAAGCAAATGTTCCGACAATTAGCTTTAACACTTATGGTGGAGCATCATGGTTAAGAAAACCTATTGATGTTTTAAATACAAAACAATATCGTGCACTGATGGAAGAACTGCAACCTGGTTCCTGGGATCCTTCATGGACAAGTAATACTGATTGGAGTGATGAGGTTTTTGGTACAGGATGGCAGCAGTCATATCAACTTTCATTCAGCGGTGGGGATGCTGTTAACAGATATTATGTTTCAGGTAATTATTATAATGAGATTGGGATGGCTAGACCAGCAAGGTTTGACAGATATTCGGTACGTTTGAACCTTGATAATCAATTAAGATCATGGTTAAAGTTAAGTACAAACCTTAGTATTAGTCAGATAAATACAAAAGATACACCTGATAATTTAAGTTCAGGAAGAGGTGGTGTAATAATGAGTGCACTCAATACACCTCCGTTTCTGAGTATATATAGTAAAGATACTATAAATGAAAAGGGATGGTTCGATCCGAATCCATTTCAGCCCTCATGGGAAAATCCGGTTGCTTACATGGAAGGCCCTGATCAAAGGAGTATAGACCGCAGAATATTAGGAAGTTTAGAAGTTGAAGCTAAAATAATAAATGGTTTATACTATCGGCCACGCTTAGGATTTGACATTTTAAACCATATGTGGGATTATTATCTTGACCCTATTAGAACGGGCTATGGCAGGCAAAATAACGGTATTGGGCAATCAGATAAGTCATCAACTTTCTACTGGGTAATAGATAATATAATCGAATATACAACTTCAATTGATAAGCATAATCTGTCATTTATGGCAGGGTCTGTTGTTGAAAGTAATCGTTATGATCAATCTTATGAATATGGAACTGACTTTCCCCCTGATTGGAATGTTCAAACTTTGAATGCTGCTAATACTATAAGTGCGTCCACCGGTATAAGTGAAAGGACTGGCGCTTCATTCATCGGAAGAATAACATACAATTATGCAAACAAGTATTATTTCTTAGCTAATTACAGAAGAGATGGTACATCGGTGCTTACACATAAATGGGATGATTTCCCTTCTGCATCTATTGCCTGGAGAATTTCTGCTGAGCCTTTTATGGAAGGTATCAATTTTATAGATGACTTAAAACTTCGTGCAGGATATGGATTACTTGGGAATAGTGTTGGTATTGGTGACTATGCACCTTATGGCGTAATTGGATTTATAAGAAGACCTCCTACCAATCCTCTTTCAGGCCCTGCAGTAGTCCAGGAGTCTTATGGCAATTTTGACCTTCAATGGGAAAAAACCGGAATGACCAACTTTGGACTTGATTTTACTTCTCTGGGAGGAAGATTAGTCCTCACTTTAGATGCATATATTAAGAAAACTGAAGATGTTATCTTACCTGTTCAGCTTTCGTCAACCTTACCAATTACTGAACTTCGTACAAATGCAGGTAAGATCGAAAATCGAGGGATTGAATTTAGCATCAATAGTATAAATTCAGATGGTGAATTTAAATGGGCAACCGACTTAAATATGTCATTCAATAAAAACGAAGTAACTGATCTTCAGTATACTAAAGTCTATTATTTTGGTCGCGTATATAGTAATAACCAAGATGCAGTTATCGTTAAAGAAGGTATGAGCCTTGGGTCCTTTTTTGGATATATTTCTGAAGGTGTTGATCCTGAGACTGGGGATATCATCTACAAAGATGTTAATGGGAATGGAATTCTTGAACCAGGTGACAGAACTGTTATTGGTCAGGGAATGCCTGATTTTACATATGGATTGACAAACAGATTCAGCTTCAAGAAATTCGATCTTAACATTTTTATCCAGGGGACATATGGGAACGATATCTTCAATGCAACCAGGATCGATCTTGAAGGCATGTTTGATAGTAAAAATCAATCTGCTGTTGTTCTGGATCGCTGGACACCAGAGAATACCAATACAGATATTCCAAGAGCAAGATTTGGCAATTATGACAATGTAAGGAATTCAACGAGATTTGTTGAAGATGGATCTTATTTACGTCTTAAGTCTGTTACACTTTCATACAAAATACTTGAAAATGCTAAGACACTCAAGCTTTTATCAGTATATATTACAGGTAATAACTTGGTAACACTTACAAAATATGAGGGATTTGACCCTGAAGTTAGCCAATATGGAAGTACAGGAACATCACCCGGATTTGATTATGGAACCTATCCTCAGGCACGTTCGATAATCGTTGGTATAAATGTTAATTTATAGAAGGGAAAGAGTCATGAAAAAATATATTAAAATACTATTAGCAACAGTTTGGCTTATTCCACTGGTTGCATGTGAGAAATTCCTCGAAGTACCACCTTTATCTCAACCTATCGGTGTTGGAGCCGGTATGACAGAAGACACAGTCATATTTGAAACAGCGGCTCAAATTGAAGCTGCACTTGGAGGGTTATATAGCGATTTCAGAAATGAATACTGGGAACTGGATTACTTTGTCAACGGTGATGCACAGTCAGATGATGCTTATGCTGGGGCAGATAATCCGGCTAATTTCCAGATCGATGAAATGCGTATTGATGCTACAAACTCAAATGTCAGTCGTGATTGGGCATACCTTTATGGTACAATAGGAAGAGCAAATCTTATAATTAATAACGTCTTTGAGATTAATGAATCTGGATTTGATGAGCAGAGGAAGGCAGAGATAAAAGGAGAAGCTTCTTTTATCAGGGCTTTCCACTATTTCCAACTTGTGCAGTTATGGGGAGATGTTCCTTTACAACTCAAAGAAATTACTTCTGTAAGTGCTGAACTGCTTCCGGTTATTTATCCTCAAATGTTTCCTGAAAGAGCTCCACAAGATGAAGTTTATGCTCAAATAATCGGAGATCTTGAATATGCGCTTGGCACAGTTCCTTCTACTCAGCCTGATAAAGGATATGTTACCACCGGTGCCGTGAATGCTTTACTGGCGAAGGTTTACGCTACAAAAGTTCCTCATGATTACGCTAAAGTCATTCAATATGCTGATGCTGTGATATCTGCTGGTTACAGCCTTGTTCAGGATTATGAAGCACTCTGGAATGGTACACAAGAAAATACTTCAGAATCGATCTTTGAAATCAATTATGAAGGTACTTCAGCATCAGGTAACTGGGGAGTATTTATGTTCAGAGGTACTGACTGGAAGAAGTTTAATACTCCGTCACATGATCTGGTTGCAGCTTTTGATGCAGAAGGTGATGATATCAGAAAAAATGCTTCAATGGATTTCCAGGATGTTTCAGGCAAATGGGGTGATCCATATTGGCCTGCTGCTACTTATCCATTTATTAATAAATATAGGAACATGAGCAGTCCAAGTCCTCAAAATTACATTTTCCTTAGACTTGCTGATATTATTTTACTTAAAGCTGAAGCTCTTAATGAAAATGGTGATGTAACCGGTGCTGCAGAATTGGTGAATCAAATTCGTGAACGGGTTGATTTATCGCCAACAGATGCATCAAATCAGGAGGATATGCGACTGGCAATAGAAAACGAACGCAGGCTTGAACTGGCATTTGAAGGACACAGGTGGTTTGATTTGAAGAGAACCGGAAGAGCCCTTGAAGAAATGAATGATATCCAGGGCCCAAATGGAAAGCTTGACTATTCTGTGAATGAGAATAAATTGTTATGGCCAATACCTCAGTCTGAGCTCGATAATAACGCAAACCTGGTTCAAAATCCGGGATACTAAAGTTTTTCAATAAATTTTACTTAAATAGGGAAAGGTTAGTAATTCATAAGCTTTCCCTATTTAATTTTGGAGAAAATTATTTATATGACATTAAGAGAGAGAATATTAAGGGTTGTGAGCAGGAAGTTTTTGTTAATGGTAATGATATCAATCACCGCACTGACCGGTTGCAAAGCTAATGATGATGACGATGATGATATTATTCCTCCTCCGCCAAAAGATACAATAGTTGCTAAAGTTTATCTTACACGGGGCGATCAGGCTAAACTGTTTAGCAAGGAACCAGAAATTTCAATAAAATCCATTCAGGGTTCATTCCCCTTAATTACCATCGATACATCAGTTACTTACCAGACTATTGAAGGTTACGGTGCTGCTCTTACTGGTTCTTCAGCATATTTGCTAAACCGCAAAATGAGTACCGGAGCAAGGGGTAGTTTATTAAGGGATCTCTTTGATCCAAATACAGGCATCGGGATTTCCTACCTCAGGTTAACTATGGGAGCATCAGATTTTTCCTTGTCGAATTTCAGTTATGATGATATGCCAACCGGACAAACTGATTTTCAGTTAGAACATTTTTCCCTGAGTCAGGATACGCTTGATGTTGTTCCAATGGCGAAAGCAATTCTGGAGGTTAATCCTGATATGACCTATCTGGGCTCTCCCTGGAGCCCGCCCGCCTGGATGAAGACAAGTGGCAATATGGTGGGCGGAAGCCTTAAAACCGATTGCTATGATGTTTATGGTGATTATTTTGTGAAATATATCCAGTCAATGGATGAAAAAGGTATTCCCATTAAAGCCATAACCCCACAGAATGAACCACTGTATGGAGGAGCTGCTTATCCTTGCATGGATATGTCGGCAGTCCAGCAGCTTAACTTTATAAAAGATAACCTTGGACCAAAATTACAGGCAGCAGGATTGAACACCCAGATAATAGTTTATGACCATAATTGGGATCATCCGGAATATCCGATAACCATCCTGAACGATCCTGAAGCGCGGCAATACATTGCAGGATCCGGTTTCCACGCTTATGGCGGAGATGTAAGTGCTATGAGCCAGGTGCATAATGCCCATCCTGATAAAGGACTGTATTTCACTGAAATATCCGGAGGAAGGTGGGCAACGGATTTCTCAGATAACCTCATGTGGAATATGCAGAATATTTTTATTGGCACTGCACGTAACTGGTCAAAAAATGCTTTGTTATGGAATCTTGCACTTGACGAAAACGATGGGCCTAAAAACAATGGATGTGGCGATTGCAGGGGAGTAGTTACAATAAATTCAGGTTCTGGAGTTGTTACACGCAACGTTGAATATTACGCCCTGGCTCATTTCACAAAATTTGTCCGTCCGGGTGCCGTTCGTACGAATGTTATCAGGTCACAAGAATTATCAGCACTTGATGTGGTTTCTTTTATGAATACTGATAAGAGTAAGGTTCTTGTCGTCGCTAATTATGGTGATGTATATAAGATTTTCACTATCAAGCAGGACAAGAAGTTCATGAATTACTCAATCCCTGAAAAGTCTGTGGTAACAATTGTTTGGGAGTAATTAAGTATTTAACCCGTTAGTAGTTTTAAAGCTCTAAAGGGCTCATAAAATAAAAAAGTGACCTTGATTGGTCACTTTTTTTATTGATAATTATATTATTGTAAATCGCTTTGGGGGTTTGGAACCCCAAAGGGCTTAAAACGTCATATTTATTCTTCCTCTTTCTCTTGTTCTTCGTACGCTTTGAGAAGAGCTGTCTGAACATCTCCGGGAACCTGGGCATACTCAGCAAATTTAAGTGAGTAAGCACCGCTACCACTGGTGAGTGAGCTAAGAGCGGTTGAATATCTGTTCATTTCAGCAAGAGGTACTTTAGCTTTGATCTTCTGATAGTTTCCTTCACTGTCCATACCCATTATGATCGCACGACGGCCTTGCAGGTCAGTCATAATATCACCCATGCGGTCTGCCGGTACAATTACTTCAACATCGTAGATAGGCTCAAGGATCTTGGGTCCGGCATTCTTGAATGCTTCTTTGAATGCGTTACGTCCGGCAAGCTTAAATGCCAATTCGTTTGAATCAACAGGATGCATTTTACCATCGTATACGTTAACGACGATGTCACGGGCATACGAACCAGTCAATGGGCCTTCCTCCATCTTTTCCATTATTCCTTTCAGGATAGCAGGCATAAAGCGTGCATCGATCGATCCTCCAACAATACAATTGTTGAATACAAGTTTACCACCCCATGATAGCTGGTGCTCTTCTGTTCCACGGATAGGAAACTCCTTCTGTGGGGTCATATCCTCAGCCCATGGCTGTATAAGCATGTGAACTTCACCGAATTGTCCTGAACCACCTGATTGCTTTTTATGGCGGTACATTGCCTTAGAAGGCTTGGTGATAGTTTCACGGTACGGGATCTTTGGTGCGTAAAACTCGATCGCGATCTTTTCAATATTTTCAAGCTGCCATTTAGCAATGTTGAGGTGTAACTCACCCTGTCCACGCATAATGATCTGCTTTAGTTCTTTTGAATATTCAACGGTTATAGTTGGGTCAACTTTTTGCAATTCAGTCAAAGCTGCACCGAGTTTCTCATCATCTGACTGGTTTTTAGCTTTTATTGCCATACTGATCCTTGGTGAAGGGAATTCGATCGGCTCAATAATATCCCCTGAATTCTTTGGACTGTTCAGTGTGGTATTTGTGCGACTGTTTTTTAGTTTGATGGTAGCTGCAATATCACCTGCAATTACTTTTTCTAGCTTTTCACGCTTCTTACCTGCAACAGCAAATAATTGCGGAATTCTTTCCTTTGAAGCATTGCTTCCGTTTACAAGATCCATTGCTTCGGTAATCTCACCTGCATAGACTTTGAAGAATGAAATTTCACCAAGGTGTTCTTCAATAGAAGTCTTGAAAATTAATGCTGACGTAGGATCCGAAGGATTGCAGTTAAGAACCTTGCCTGTATTATTCTTACGTCCCGGCATCTCTTGTGGAGCGGGCAGGTAATTGACAATAAAATCGAGAAGCCTGTCAACGCCATAATCGGGTTTGCCGCCGATGCACATTACCGGATACATCCCACGTTTCATGATACCAAGCTTCAAACCATGTATCATCTCTTCTTCAGTCAATGTGCCAGCTTCAAAGAATTTCTCCATAAGAGCCTCATCATTCTCAGCAGCTGATTCAATAAGGGCTGCATGCATTTCGGCTGCTTTATCCTTTTCATTTGCGGGAATGTCAAGTACTTCTGCTTTTCCTCCATGGGCAGGGTATTTCAGCATCTTTTGCATTAAAACATCAATAATGGCATTGAAGCCGATACCTTCGTTTACAGGATACTGGATTGGTACCACACTACCGTGGAATTGCTGCTTAAGCTGACGGAGTGATTCCTCAAATGATGAATTCTCATGTTCAAGATGGTTTACAAGGAATACAACAGGCGTTTTTGATTTTACGGTCTGTCTCCAATTTATCTCAGTTCCCACTTCAACGCCATTCTGTCCATTTACAAGCATCAGAGCTGTATCACAAACATTAAGTGCAGCCACAACCTCGCCAATAAAATCATCAAAACCAGGAGCGTCAATGATATTGATCTTGGTCCCCTTATGTTCAACATACATTACTGTAGATGAAACTGAATTCTGCCTTTCAAGCTCTATCTCCCGATAGTCCGAAACAGTGTTCTTATCCTCAATGGTTCCACGCCTGTTTATAAGGCCTCCCTCAAAAAGCATTGATTCCGATAACATGGTTTTACCGGTTTTAGCTCCCCCTATGAGTGCAACGTTCCTTATCTCATTAGTTTTGTAAACCTTCATATTTATAAATAATTATGTAATAATTTCCTTTTTAAGCAGGGCGCAAAGATAAAAAAATATGGATTAGTCTGACAGGATGATGTCACATTTTACTAAACCCAGGAATTGCTGTACCCTGTCGAGTAACTTACCGTTCTTCAATTCCTGAAGTGCTTCAGTTCCAAATTTTTCAACAGCAAATGAGGCCATAGCTGATCCAAAAATTATGGCCCTTTTCATGTTTTCAAATGAAATATCATCGGTATGGGCAAGAAAGCCGATAAATCCACCTGCGAATGTGTCACCGGCACCTGTTGGGTCAAATACTTCTTCAAGAGGCATTGCAGGTGCAAAGAATACCTGATCCTGATGGAATAATAAAGCCCCGTGTTCACCTTTCTTGATGATCAGGAATTTTGGACCCATGCAAAGGATTTTTCGTGCAGCTTTAACCAGAGAATATTCATTTGATAACTGACGGGCTTCTTCATCATTTATAGTAAGCACATCGACCATTGTAAGAACTTCTTTAAGATCTTCCATGGCTGTATTCATCCAAAAGTTCATTGTGTCCATTACAATCAACTTTGGCCTTACCGGCATTTGCTGAATAACTTTCTTCTGTATTGCCGGTGTAAGGTTTCCTAACATCAGATAAGTGCAATCTTTATATGAATCAGGCAATTGGGGATCAAAGTCAGCAAGGACGTTAAGTTCTGTAACAAGTGTATCCCTGCTGTTCATGTCTATGTGGTACTTCCCCGACCAAAAAAAAGTTTTCCCGTCAGATATAGTCTTGATTCCTTCAGTTTTAACGCCCTCTTTGTTAAGAAGTTTTATATACTCACTTGGGAAATCACCCCCGATTACAGAAATTATTTTAACGTCGTCGGTTAATTTGGCAGCAGCAAGACTTGCATACGTTGCAGCGCCACCCAGAATTTTATCTGTTTTACCAAAAGGTGTTTCAATAGCATCAAAGGCAACAGTACCAACAATTACTAAACTCATCTTGAGATTCTTATAGATTTAAAGCAGATGTTATTTTCAATCGGCTAAGCGATTGATTTTGAAGGTGCAAAATTAGGCTTTTTCTCCTGTCTAAAAAAGGAAAATTAGAAGCTAATCCTTATCAGACTCATTTTTCGCTCATCGAGCCTTCAAACCTTGAATTGTTGGATTAGTGGGTTGTTTCAATTGTTTCGATTGTTTCGGTTGTTTCGGTTGTTAGGGTTGTTTCGATTGTCAGGAAGATGATTTAAATTGTTTAATCAACATTGTAAGAAACTTGCCTTTCGGTTGACCATTAGAAGGAATAGTATCAGGATAGTAATGAAGTGATATTAAATTTGCTTCAACTTCGACTGAACATTGGCATGACATCGATTCAACATCGAAAAATGGTCAATAAATTCAAAGTTGAGTCAAAATCATGTCGAAGACAAGTCGAAGTTGAAGCAAATCCTATATTATTCGAACACGTATCCAATACAATTCCAACCAGCTGACAGCCAGAAGAATAAAAGCACAAAAAAAAGGAGGCTGCTTTTTAGGGCAGCCTCTTCAATAATTACTTGAAAATCTTTTATTCGAAAGAGCAGAGTAAATTAATAACCTGCATTCTGAACAAAGGTTCCTGCTGATAAATCAATTTCAGATTGTGGAATAGGAAGGAATCCTTTTGTTGCTGATTTAAAGGTAACATCAAACAGTGATTGGTCACCTACGTATTTTGGTCCGCGGATATCAGAATAAGTTAGTTGCGAATCGGCATAAGAAATACCTTTTCTGAGCAGGTCAAAATACCTGATCCCTTCGAGGGAAAGCTCCAGCCTTCTTTCCTTATAGATATTTTCTTCAGTAGCAGGAATACTTGTCAGTCCAACACGTGCCCTTACCCTGTCGAGATATTGCTGTGCATTGGGACTTCCTAACTCAGCTGCCATAAGTAAAACATCAGAAAAGCGAATAATGCGTGTGTTACAGGTACGGTTTAATTCTAACGATCCATCAGCTGATGTGTGTTCTACATCAGAGGTGTATTTTTTTGAATAATAGCCTGTGTGTTGATATCCCTTGTCAAAAGTGCCTCCAATTTCTTCTTCTTTAAGAACCGTCCATTGGAATCTCGGGTCATCTTTAATATCATCAACGAGTTTCTGACTTACTGTGGCAAAGCTCCATCCTCTGTTGTATTTATTTCCACTGGTTGCGCGCGGCCCCTGCATCTGTGCTGCAAGATTACCTTCCCCACCTCTAACATAACCCCAATCACCCCAAGCAGGTGTATTTCCATGTGAAATTTCAAAAACTGATTCAACTCCAAATTCACCAACGAGTTTAAAGTTATCCTGGTAATTCTGAAGAAGATCGTGACCACTGTTTGCAATCAAATCATCAAGTTGTGCAACAATATTTGCACGGTCAATAGTGACATCTCCTGCTTTTAGTTCTTTACCATAAACACCATTATAGAAAAGGTAAGTCCTGGCAAGCAATGCTTTAGCAGCCCATTTACTGACTCTGCCTGATTCTGATGCAGGAATTGTTGCAGGGAGAACTTCCATGGCCTCTGTAAGATCAAGGGCAATCTGGTTATAAACATCATCCGGATTTGCCTGAGGCTGGTTGTATTCAGAAGGTCCTTTCAGAGTGGCAGTTAAAAGTGGCACATTTTCAAAAAATCGTACTAGTTCAAGGTAAAAATATGCCCGCAGGAATTTGGCTTCAGCTGTGAGTCTTGCTTTAAATTCATCCGAAGCATCAACACCGTCAATGATTTCAAGGACTTTATTAGCCCTGAAAATTCCCATATAATTTCTTATCCAGATGGCATGTGCAATGATATTTGTAGTCGGAATATTGAAGCGGTTAAGTTCATCCTCTTCCATTCCATCATTAGCGTCAGCGCCTCCTGCATAACTATCATCAGATAGCATATCCGAAACGGTCACCAACGGTGCCCATGACGGACCGGCCTGGTCATATCCAAGTACATCATATACAGCAACTATAGCTTGCATTGCTTGTTCTTCCGTTTTGTAGAAGGTAGTTGTTACTTCCTGGTCCATTGGTTTCAAATCAAGAAAATCATCACTGCAGGCAGTAAATAGAAGTCCCAGAAGTAAAAGTTTAAGTTTAAAATTTATCTTGTACATCTTTTTTCGTTTTTAAAATTAGAAAGTGATTGTTGTTCCAATTCTGACTGTTCTTGCCTGAGGATAAATACCTCTGTCGATTCCAATATCAAATGAACTGAACGCGCCAATTTCAGGATCTGCTCCGGTGTATTTTGTAAGAGTTAACAGATTTTCGACTGATACAAAAACCCTGAAATTTTCTGAGTTAATTCTCTTTAATAAATTTTCAGGAAGTGTATATCCCAACTGAATATTTCTCAATCTTACAAATGAACCATCCTCAATGTAAAGATCAGACACTCTGTAATTTTGATTTTGATCAAATCTGTTAGAAACAAATCTCGGAATCTCATTTGAAGTACCCGGACCAGTCCATCTTTCAAGGATTTTTGTTGTTCTGTTAGTATTATCCAAATCCTGACGCTGACTGCCATTAAATATTTCCTGACCAAAAGCACCATAAATAAGGAATGAAAGGTCGAAGTTCATGTATTCAAAGGAAGCATTTAGTCCTACTGTCCAATCAGGATGAGGACTACCAATCATTGTACGGTCAAGAGGACTAATAACACCATCGCCATTCACGTCAACGAATCTTACATCTCCGGGTTTAGCCAGTGGTTGCAAATAATCACCTTCAGCATTAATATGATGGTATATTTCGTTCATATCCTGAAAAATACCATCGGTTTTATAACCATAGAAATATGCGATAGGGAAACCCTCTTCTGTTCTTGTTACCATACCTGCTATGGCCCAATTTGCACCAGAGATGACTTTTTCAGGATTTCCGATATAAGTCATTTCATTTTTATTGTAAGCTCCATTTAAACCAATTGAATATTTGAATCCCCTGATAACTTCACGCCATCCAAGTGAAATTTCAACACCTTTATTTTCAACACTACCCACATTCGCAACAGGAGGATCATTTCCTACATGTGCAGGAATTGGAATTGTTTCAAGCAGACCATTAGTGGTTTTCTTATAAAAATCAATAGTCGCAATTAATCTATGCCCTAATGCTTCCATATCTAAAGCAAGGTCAGTTTGTTCTGATTCTTCCCACTGGATATCCTGATTTTCAACATATCTCGGTGACGCACCAATATAAGAAGCTCCGCCAATTATATATCGCCTGGATTTGTCAACAGTAGAAACAAACATATAATTGTTAATATGGTCATTTCCGTTTACCCCATAAGAGGCTCTGAATTTTAAAGTATTAAGCAATTTAATTTGTGGGAAAAAGCTCTCATCACTTACTACCCATGAAACTCCAATTGAAGGGAATACCCCATACTTATTATTTGCTCCGAATTTTGAAGAGCCGTCTCTTCTGACGATCGCTGTTAAAGCATACCTTTCCTTATAATCATAGGTTAAACGTCCGAAAAGCGAAGCTTTACTTTCTTGATTGGCATAACCATTTGCTCTCCAGTTGCTATCAGTTGCCATACCCAGGTAAACATGCTCCGGATCAATAATAATAACGTCTGAGTTTGAACCTGAAAGGTCTTCGTAATCCATTTTAAAGGCAGATGTACCTCCTAAAACAGTAAATTTATGATCGTTAATGGATTTGGTATATGATACCGTATTATCCCATTGCCATCCAAACCAGCGTCTGATGTTTTTATAGACTGAAGTTTTATTTAGATTGTACTGAGCTCCATTTAAATAAAATAATGGGCTATACCCATCATCAAGGACATATGCGGCATCAACATTAAATGCAGTTCTTAATTTTAATCCTTCAATTGGTTCAATTTCGCCATATATGTTTCCAACTAATTTATCAACCCTTGTCTTACCATGCTGCGTTTCAAGCAATGCTATAGGGTTTACAACTTCCGCTCCAACATTTTCCGATATTGCATAAACATTGCCAAACTCATCTCTAACAACTGGTTGAGTTGAGTAGGGAGCCTGACTTAATTTTTCCGGATCAGTCATGTATAAAGGAGTAAGTGGGTCAAGATTTAATGCGCTGCTGAATGCTCCGTTAAATGATTGGTTTGTTCCGATCCCTCTCTTAAGTATATGAGAAAACGATAAATCATTTCCAACTCGTATTATTCTGTTTACTTTGTGGCTTGTATTCAGTCGGGCAGATAAACGGTCAAATTGCGATTTATCGCCACCAATAATTCCTTGAGTTGAGGAGTAAGCCAGAGAAGAAAGATAAGTGGATTTTTCATTTCCACCAGAGACTGATAATTCGTGACTTTGCATTGGAGCGTTTTTCTCGAATAAAACATCTTGCCAATTAGTATTAGGAGTCACTTCATTAAGATCATAAGGTTCAGGGAGTCCGCCATTTACAGCAGCCTCATTCATCATCATTCTATATTGATCAGCATTCAGCATGTCAAGTTTTTTATAGGGATTTTGAAACCCGTAATAGCCTGTATAGCTGATATTCATTTTACCGGCCTTGCCCTGTTTAGTTGTTATAAGGATGACCCCGTTTGCAGCTGAGGATCCGTAAATTGCGGCTGAAGCAGCATCTTTTAAAACATCGATTGATTCAATATCACCGGGATTGAGGTAATCAATACCTCCAACAACGAATCCATCAACCACGTATATAGGATCTGAATTCCCGGTTGTACCTATACCCCTGATTCTGATTGTGGGTTGATCACCTGGCTGACCTGATTGGTTGGTAACTTGCACCCCTGCTGTGAATCCTTGAAGAGACTGTTCAATCCTGGTTATAGGAGCAGCAGTAATTTCTTCAGAATCAATATGAGCAATTGCTCCGGTTACGACTTTCTTTTTCTGTGAACCATAACCAATGACAACGACCTCGCTAAGGTCAGTTATTTCTTCATCGAGGTTTGCAGTGATAACAGCTTTCCCTGCCAGGGGAATCTCTTGCTTTTGATAACCAATGAAAGAGATCACCAATATTGCATCCGATGAGGATACATTAAGGTTAAATCTTCCATTTACGTCAGTAGTGGTGCCATTTTGCGTATTCTTTTCAACGACAGTTACTCCGGGCAATCCTGTACCTGTTTTCGCGTCGTTGATCCTGCCGGTGACTTTATGCCCTTGTGCAAACAATAAGTTTACATTCAGGATCAGCACCAGCAACATAATTAAGTTGCGAAGGTTTTTATTCATTTGCTGACTTTATTTGTGTGTGTTTATTGTGTTGATTATGTTATTCAAGTTTATGTAAAATCTTTATTGAAATACCCTGATATAGTCAACTTTCATCTGTTGAGGGAAATGAGTAGTAGCATTGGGATAACCTGGCCAGTTACCACCGACGGCAATATTGAAAATAAAGAATCCAGGTTGGTGGAATTCAGTGAGATAAGCCGGCCGTATATCAAGTGTCTTAAATAGATTGTCATTAACATACCATTTAATATAGTTTGCATCCCAGATTACCGTAAAGACGTGATATTCATCAGCAAATGTCCCTGAAGGTAAAGTGTATTGGCCGCCGGCTTGTTTATGACCGTTATCATCATAGTGCATGGTACCATATACAGTTTTTTCCCTGCCACTGCCACCTATCATTTCCATAATATCCAATTCACCGCAAGCTGGCCATCCCACATTCCCAAGATTATTTCCTAGCATCCAAAGAGCAGGCCAGATTCCTTGTCCTTCAGGCAAAAGAGCTCTGATATCGATCCTTCCATATTGAAAAGATCTCTTATTGCGTGTAACCATCCTTGCAGAGGTATAATTGCTTTGCTGCCATGCTTCCTTGCGGGCTTCAATAGTTAAAGTGCCACCCTCAACCCATGCATTATCAGGTCGGTAATATTGCCACTCATTATTTCCCCATCCGCCTGCGCCGGTTTCAAAGGTCCAATTTGATGCATCGACCGTTGAACCAATGAATTCATCATTCCAGACAAGTTGCATTCCATCGTATTCCATTGGGGTAGAATAACCTTCACCAATAGGCACTTCCCCACTTCCTATCAGTATCTGGGAATCATTTTTAATATATTTTCCTGAAGTACCGAATGCCTTTATGGTAACAGTGTGAAAGCCTTCTGAATTAAAAGTATACTCAAATGAACCATTGGCATTGGTTGAAACAGGTTCGGCATCATCATCAATGAATAGCTGGAATTCAGTTACATTATCAGCTTGAGCCGTTACCAGTATGGTGAATTCATCCGTGTCTGAAACGGTGATATTTACAACCAGGTTTGAAGGATCAGATTTGTCATCACTTTCTGATTTGCTGCATGACAGAAACGAAAAGGATAAAATACTAATAAAAAGGTAAAATTTTATGGCGAGAGAAGGTTTCATCTTTATTAAAGATTTTCGTAAGTTAGTGTGTATTCCCTGAAAATCAGGGCAAAAATATACTATTTGAAATCATTTTGAACCACTGCTGACAATTTATTTATAAAATTAACTATTTACATTAGTATTCCAATATCCGGACTGCAATTTATCAACTAACTATCTGTAATTCATGATCAGTGGCAAGATGAGAATACTAAACAGCCATATAATTACTATACCAAGGATATTAATTACAAATCCTGCTTTTAGCATATCTTTCATCCGTATATAACCACTGCTGAAGACAATAGCATTGGGCGGAGTTCCCATTGGTAGCATGGAAGCAGCACTTGCTGCAAGAGTCATGGGGATGCCGAGGAGCAATGGGTCGAGATTTAATGCATCCGCCAAAGCTGCCAGGACTGGGGCAAGCACTATAACCTGGGCAACATTACTCATCAATTCACTTAAAAAAATTGAAATCACGATGATTACAAAAATTAAAAAAGGCGTTCCTGTGTGACTATATCCAGCCAGCCAATTTCCAATTTGTTGCATAACACCAACCTTTTCGAGCCCACTGGCCAATGCAATACCACCACCAAACAAGAGTAATATTCCCCATGCCATCTTTGAAGTATCCTTCCATTCAAGAAGCATTTTAGTTTTTTCATCCTTTTCACCTGAAGGTGTTGCAAATAAAGCTAATGCCCCAATTATGGCTATCATGTTATCATCGAACCTGAAAAGATGTAATTGATTTATTAAATCCTTGGTGATCCAAAGCAATGCAGTAATTGAAAAAATCAAAAGCACTCTTTTTTCAGGTTTCGTTAACCTTCCCAGGTTTATCAGCTCTTCATGTATTAATGCACTGGTTTCGGGACTATGTTTAATATCATTCCTGAAGAGCCATTTAGTCAGGATAAAGTACATACAGAGAACCATAACTATAGCCACCGGAGTACAAAGCAACATCCAGTCAATAAACTGAACTGTGTAATTATACCGTTTTGAGATATAAGCAACAAAAGCGGCATTTGGGGGCGTCCCTATAATGGTAGCAATACCTCCCAGGTTGCTGGCATAGGCAATTACAAGCATTAAAACGAGCGAGAAATTCATGAGTCCTTTTGTATGAACCTGGTTTTCTCTCATTACAGCAATAACGCTCATTGCTATTGGAAACATCATCATTGTGGTGGCAGTGTTGCTGAGCCACATACTCATGAAGCCTGTTGAGATAATAAAACCAAGAATTATCCTGTCACCGCTTGTGCCAGTTCTTTTTACTATTTGGAGCGCAATTCGTTTATGTAATTTCCATTTTTCAATAGCAAGGCCTATCATAAAACCTCCCATGAAAAGAAAAATTACCGGATTACTGTAAGCTTTTGCAACCTCATCAATTTGACTGATCCCCAGAAGTGGAAGCAAAATAAGAGGCAATAAAGCCACTACCGGCATTGGCAGTACTTCAGTAACCCACCATACAACCATAAGCACTGCTACTGCAACACCTCTGGCTGCTATCGGATCAAGTGAAAAAGGATTAATTAAGTTACTTGCTAATGAAAGTAAAATACCAATTGATAACTTGGTTATGAAACCATAATTTTTTAGAGTTACCCTCATTTAGGATTCAGTTCTTGGTGGTTGAAGAGATGCTAATTTATTAAATTCCTTAATTCTCATAAACGATACGTCTAAAATTATACTTTTACACCATTAAAAGTCTGGATATGAATTCTTTTAATTACCCTCGTAAATCATTTATTTTAATTGTCATCAGCATTGTTTTATTGAATGGAAATATTTTTGGCCAATCATGCGATACGATTTCGAATTGGGATGGCATTTCACAGGACTGGGACTTATATGGAGAATCATCTGAAGTGGTCAATAATCCACAGCCGGATGTTATCAATAATTCAGCCTATTGTCTTAAAGTAGTAACAATAGATAGTGAATGGGATAATATCAGCTATGATATGCCCGTGGAAGCTAATTTTGATAATTTTCATCATTACAGGTTAAAAGTCCTCGCTCCTGCATCCGGAGGAGATGTCACACTCAAATTCCAGAATTCAAATAATTCATTTGCCCATGAAATCGTAAAAACACCCATACCAGGTGAGTGGACAGAATTGGAATTTGATTTTTCAGGTTTATATTATTCAGGATTAACTACCATGGTAATATTTTTTGATTTCAGGGGGACAGAGCCTGGCATTTCATGGTATTTTGATGATATTATCAGGGTTCATCCTTATCCCGAGCTTGAGGAATCAAACTTACCTATCATAATCATTAATACTGAGCAATGTATTCCGGATGCGGAAAAGATATCTGGTACAATGGGAATTATTGACAATGGGCAAGGTATGATCAATCATGTTGGTGATGCCTTTAATGGTTATTATGGAAGAATAGGTATTGAAACACGAGGTCATTCCACTCAAATGTTTCCAAAAAAGTCTTATAGTATGGAAACACGTAATTCAGTGGGTGAAGACCTGAAAGTATCCTTATTAGGAATGCCCAAAGAAAGCGATTGGATACTATATGCTCCTTATAGTGACAAATCGATGTTACGCAATGCTGTTAGCTTTGAACTCGGTCATAAGATGAATGATATCTATTGCTCAAGGACTGTATTTTGCGAATTAGTCCTAAACAATGATTATAAAGGAGTTTATATCCTGATGGAAAAGATAAAAAGAGACAGCAGCAGGGTAAATATTTCAAAATTAAAGCCTGATGAACTTACAGGAGATGATGTTACGGGAGGATACATTTTGGCTGTGGATTGGCGGGATGATGATTTTGTTTATGGTTTTGATGGATGGAAGTCAAATCCTTCACCTCCTTACCCGGGAGCAATGAATATAACTTTCCAGCATTTTTATCCTGAGCCAATCGATTTAGCTGACGCGCAGCGTAATTATATACGATCTTATATTACCAGGGCCGAGAATGCTTTAACCGGCGATAATTTCAGTAGCACTGATCAGGGTTATCATAAATATTTTGATGTTCCTTCGTTTATTGACCTGATGTTACTGAATGAGCTTTCCAAGGAAGTTGATAAATACCGGTTAAGCCAATATTTCTTTAAAGATAAAGACAGTAAAGGAGGAAAACTCTTTGCCGGACCAGCATGGGATTTTAATCTGGGTTATGGAAATGTTGATTACTGGGCTCCCGGGATTGATTATAAGGGTTGGATCTATCCGGATATTCATACCTATGATTACAGCATCATGTTCTGGTGGAAGCGTTTGATGGAAGATACATACTTTCAGAATCTTGCTAAAACAAGATGGCATGACCTCAGGCAAAATGTTTTTTCTGATGCATCAATTTCAACAGTAATAGATTCTCTTCTGTCGCATATCGATACAGCTAAAGAACGTAACTATCAGAGATGGAATATACTGGGAACCTATGTTTGGCCTAATTATAATTGGTACAATAATGATTTTGATGATGAAGTAGCATATTTTGAAAACTTTCTTTTTAAAAGGCTGCACTGGATGGATAATAACTTATTTGGTACATTAGTCAGGCCTAGTGTCAATATTACTGGAAATCAGAATACTATAACCGTTAGTTTGGTTAGTGACTACTTTCGCAATCCGGTTCTTAAACCTGAGTATTTTAAGTTGAATAACGCGTCAACCGGATTATCTATTCAATCTGTCAATTACTTAAATTCGAGGGATTGCTTACTAACTTTATCAGGGCCGGTTACCGGACAAGGGGAAATAACTGTTACTGTGCTTGAGAAAGCGATAAATACATGGGCAGATATAACAAGTCATGAACTTGCTGTTGCAGGATTAACTGAAAATAACGATAATTCAATTTTTGTTACTGAATTTGATCATAAGATATTCATACGTACCAATGATCCTGATAAATTACCTGAAGCAGCACAAATAATTAATATTAACGGACAAGTAAACAGCAGCCTGAAACTTCAAAAAAACACAGAAAACGTAATCCCTTATAATCTTCCACAGGGATTTTATTTACTGTTTTTCAAATTTGATGATGGAAGAATCCGGGTGGAAAAGTTTGTTGTGACAAACTAAAAAGAGCATTCAAATTCTAATGCTCTTTTTAATTGAATTACCAAAAACAGATGATGAGCAAATTATGATCTTATTTTCACCTTATAAAATGTCATCAATTCTGAGAAGTCTTCCAGGCAGGATATTAACTTTATTTTTCCGCTTTTAACCACATAATACCGGTATAGTTTATTTAAAGGGGCAATAACACCATTTAAAGGATCATAGTTGATACAATTACTGCAATATCGGAATAAGCGACTGCCATTCCTTTTTGAAATAAATTCCATAAAAGCATAACCAAGTGTGTCACCTTTACAATTGGTTATGGGCAATAATTCAAATTGGTGACCTTTATAGCTATAAGCCTTTATTCCCATATTCGGAATTTTAATTTTTGTCCCGTCAAGGCTGATAATTTGGATATTGGTAAATCCAAACTTGAGTTTTTTGTAAAAATATACGGCACCATTATCCGCAACCACGAAATTATCAAGTTCATCGTCAGCCATGCTATAAACAGGAATTATAAGCATTATTATGAGAATTAATGATTTCATGACGAATCCTTTCTTATTTTTTCACACCTCTGCAAATTTTCATCAAGTAATCAAATTATTTTAATTCCAAAAAATGGAAGGACAGTTGGAGCATTCCTTTGATCTACATTCAAATAGAATTCTCCATCTTTATAGACATAGTATTCGACCTGTTGATGTGCTTTCTTATAATTATTAGCACTCAGATCTCCACATTCTCCAAAATGGCATAATTTATAGAGACGCAGTCCGTTTCTTGCTGCAACAAATTCAAGTAAGCTTGTATTTACAATTTTACCGGAAGATAAAAGTGGCAGCCTTTCAAAATATCTCCCATCAGTCATATATGAACTCACTTCTTTATTGGGAATTTTGATGGTAGCGCCATCAGAAGTGATGACTTTAGTGTTAAACAGGCCTATTCTAACTTTATCACAGAAATAGGTATTATCATCTGTTATCACATAATTGGCCGTAAAGTTCTTTGCGTTAACCATTAATGCAAGCAGCAACATGGCTGAGAAAATCAGGATCTTTTTCATTGATATTATCTCCTATTTTTAAGTTTACTCAAAAGTACTTAACCAATTGGAGGTGAATCAAATATATTCTATTAGATAAGGAAGACAATCGATAAAGCACTTCACCGATTGATTTAAAGTTTTGGAATAAAAAAACAGGTAATAGAGCGAATTGAAGGAATACTATTTATTTCGTTCGATGATTTCAAAGAAGTTTTTTTCATAAGTGTCGCTGATGGGAATTACTTGATCTCCAATGCGTATATGTTTTCTTTCAACGAAATCAATTTTATCTATGGCAACAAAATAAGATTTATGTACACGGCAAAAAAATGGTTCTTCCATAATATCGGCAATTCCGTGTGCATTCATCAATGTCATTATGCGCTTGTTTTTAGTGACAATTCTCCAATAGTCACCCATTCCTTCAACATACAATACTTCGTCGGATTTTATCTTTTCAATACGGGTTTCAGTTTTAACAAAGAAGAAATTCTTTCCTATTGGTTTTGTACTCTGATTTGTTTGGGTTATTACTTGACCGGATTGGCCTGATTTTAACCTGTCGTATATCTTGTTGACGCTTTTAAGGAATCTTTCAAAAGAGAAAGGCTTCATCAGATAATCACTCACATCCAATTCAAAGCCTTGTAATGCATAATTATCAAATGCTGTTGTAAGAATGACATAAGGTTTATCTTTTAACGTGTTAAGGAATTGAATACCATTTAATTCTTCCATCTGGATGTCAAGAAAAATTAGATCCACCTTGTTTGAGTTGAGATACTCAAGTGTGTCAATGGCATTATCAAAAGTCCGAAGCAACTCAAGGAAAGGGATTTTGTTGCAATAATCCTTTACAATATCCAGCGCCAAAGGTTCATCATCTACTGCTATACAATTGATTTTCATGGCTAGATTAAGATTTCAAGATTTACTTTATAAGTATCTTCAGACCTGTATATTTTCAAATCATGTTTTTCAGGGTAAATCAGTTCCAGCCTGCGTCGGATATTTGATAAGCCAATACCACTATCCATGGAATTATGTGGGAGTGAGGTTTTTTTGATATAATTCACGACCTGAAAAGAAATTCTATCCGTTAGAGTTGTAAGTTGAATAATAATTCCGGGATTATGGTTTTTGCTGCCATGCTTGAAGGCGTTCTCAACAAACGAAATAAGTAACATTGGAGCAATGGACTTACCATCAATTACACCTTCAATATTAAACACAACGAAATCAGAATGCTTAATTCTCAACAACTGCAGCTCAATAAAACTCTTTAAATAATCTATTTCTTTGTCCAGGGATACTTTCTCGGTAGGGGTGTCATAAAGCATGTATCTCATGATGGATGATAATTTCATCACTGCAGCCCCTGCTTCATCTGATTTTTTGTAAACAAGTGAATAAATGTTATTTAGCGTATTAAACAGGAAATGTGGATTAATCTGGGAACGCAATAATGCCAATTCTCCAGCTTGTTGACGGTTAATTAATTCATTTTTAAGTTTCTGTGCATCAAACCAACTTATCATAAAGCTGATTAAAATGGAGTAAATACCTATAATGATAGTCAGTCTGAAATTATTCCAGAAATAAACTGAATTGAAAAAGATTTCAGTTTCTTTAACACCACCAAAATGCTTCCAGAAAGCAAACTCAATTGGTGCTCTAATTGCCGAAATTCCTAATGTGATTGTAATACCTGCCAGGATTGCTATAAATCGGTTCTTAAGTTTAAATAGAACCGGAAAGGCAAAATAGACAGAATAGAATGAAATAATGTTTAGAATCGTTGTTACGAGAAGGTCCTTCTCATATTTATTATTTATCAGGGCTGACTGCTCAACCATTCCGGTATAAAGTGGAAAAAGGCCCTGATTTATGATATAGAACCAGAAGCAAAGATGGATAATGATTATGTTTTTTCTTCTCATTAGATTAGCTGCTTCTTTTCAAAGTTAGGTATTTTTTAAGCTGTCAGGTTCATAAATCGGTGAATGTGAGTTATTAATCGATAAAATAATTCGCTGATTCGGCGAGCTATTGTTTTATTAAATAAATGCAACCAATAGATATAACAGGCATCTTTATTTGAAAATCCTGATCATGAAAACATTAGTACTTCTGTTACTTAACCTGGTTTTATTCACCTCAGCTTGTAAGAAAGAAAATACGGATCCTTCAAGCTTAAGAGAGATAAAATTAAATTCCAAACAAGCTTCGGTAGTTAATTCAAGCAATGCATTTGGTTTTGACTTTTTCAGAAGTGCAATGCAATTTAAAGGAGATGAAGATAATTTCATGATTTCTCCTTTAAGCGTAGGCATGGCATTAGGTATGACAAGGAATGGTGCTGCCAATAGTACCCTTGACAGTATGACTAATGCGCTCAGATTTAATGGGATGAGCGAGGCAGATATAAATGAAGCCTATCAATACATCATTCATAGCTTTATAAATCTTGATCCAAAAGTTAAACTTGCTATCGCGAATTCGATTTGGTACAGGAATAATTTTAATGTAGAAGATTCATTTATAACAACCAATAAAACTTATTTCGATGCTGAGGTCAGTCCTGTTGATTTTTCAGATCCTGCAACTATAAGTATTATTAATGATTGGGTATCGGAAAATACAAATAATCTTATACCGAAGATAATTGAAACAATCCCTGAAGAAATGGTTATGTATCTGATTAATGCCGTGCATTTCAAAGGTGAATGGAAGTATAAGTTTGAAACTGGAAACACTCAATTGAAGCAGTTCACTACTTCAAGCGGATCAACCATCCAGGCTCCTGCAATGACGCAACGTTCCACATTTGCATTATTAAGCCAGGATAATTTTGAAATACTAGAATTGCCCTATGGGCAATCGAATTTCAATATGTCGGTTGTTTTACCTGATATTGGAAAAACGATTGATGATATTGTTCCATTGATGACACAGGATAACTGGAACACCTGGTCAACAGCATACGTAAATACTGATGTTGAGGTCCAGCTTCCAAAGTTTAAATTCAGTTATGATGAGGAAAAAATGAAAGAAATACTCTCTTCAATGGGAATGGGTATTGCTTTTGAACCAGGGCTTGCTGATTTTACAAGAATCAACAGAGATGGACAACTCTATATATCAGAAGTGAAACATAAAACATTTATTGAAACTAATGAAGAAGGCAGTGAAGCTGCAGCAGTCACTTCAGTTGGAGTTGCTCTTACATCAGTTGGAGAAAATGGTCCGCATTATTTTATCGTTGACAGACCTTTTGTTTTTTTAATCACTGAAAAAACAACAAGTACAATACTTTTTATTGGAACTGTAAACAACCCGCTACTTTAAGAAGCTTTAATCTAACTTTCACTTAAATCGCCATGATATTCTATCTGGCGATTTTTAGTGTTCAATAACTACCTTTGCATAATTACTTGAGGAGTAGTTTTTAATTAAAACGGCACATGTTTAGTTTTTCGAACAGGGTTATAATATTGACAGCTTGCTTGTTTTTAGTAGCAATTCCTGTCTTTTCTCAGGATAGCGAATTGAAAGTCTGGACTTCACTTGATATTAAAAAAAATGTGGATAAATGGGATTTTACCGGAGAGATAGAACTACGTGAGGACCGTTTTTTCTCTCAAATGGAAAGATTAAGTTTTCAGATAGAAGGAATGTACGATTTCTCTAAAGTTTTCAGTGCAGGACTTTCATACATGATTATGGATTTTTTTGATGAAAAATATCAGGACCATCAGTTAAGGCATAGATTTCAAGCTATAGCTAATGTGAAGGTTGAGACAGGCCGTTTTGAATTTTCATTGAGGGAAAAAGGTGAAATAACGACTAAAGATGAAAAGGACAGGATTAAGAATGATGGTGTGATTGATGACTACAGGATCAATCCTGAATTAATTTGGCGTAACCGTATGAAAGCAGAATATGATGTTCCGGGTGTTTCACTTATACCCTCAATATCACTCGAAACATTTTATTTTATGAATGATCCTGAAGGCAATAGATTTGAGAAACTACGTTATACCTTAGCATTTGAATACAAGTACAATAAGCATAATAGACTGAATTTATTCGGACACTATAATGATGAGCTTCTTGAAGGTGAAACCGATAGTTATGTAGCAGGTTTGGGCTATACATATATATTTTAAAAAATGAAATTACCTATTCCCCTTTTTCTGATTCTTTTACTGGTTATGATCTTCTCATGTAAAAAGGAGAATCCTGATGTGAATGATCCGGTGTCTGCCGATACAACTTTACATGAGGAACCTGACGATTACATTTGGGATGCCCAATCTGTTCATACAATTGAATTACTGGAAACCACTGCTTCAACAGATGCACAAGGAGTGACTATTAATGGCAATATTGTCATAATTAATTCAACTGGTAATTACAGAATCACAGGTAATCTGCAAGGCAGCATCCTTGTCACAACTGATACAAGTTCTTTAGTGAGATTAATACTTGATAATGCTGTAATTGAAAATCCATCCGGACCTGCTATTTTAATAGAATCTATTAAGAAAGCAATCATAAACCTGGCTGAAGGCTCTCAAAATTCACTCACCGATGGAACTACCTATATTGGTCAGGAACCAGAAGTAAATTCAACACTTTTCAGCAAATCAAACCTTACAATCTTTGGGGAGGGCTCCCTAAATGTAAAAGGAAATTTTGAAGATGCTGTAACAAGTAAAGATGGACTTATTTTAAAGAGTGGCAACGTATCTATTAATAGTGTAGATGAAGGAATACGAGGCAAGGATTATTTGGTAATCATGGGAGGCGAATTAACAATTGATGCAGGAGGAAATGGGATAGTAGCAGATAATAAAGCTTCGATCTATACTGGCTTTGTAAAAATTGAGAATGGAAATATAACTATAAGTGCCCTTGGAGATGGAATTGCTGCAAATTACTCGGTAACTTCAACAGGAGGAACAATAAATATTGAGAGCGGCGAAGGTAGTTCAGTGCCCCCGTCCGTGGATAAATCAACTAAGGGAATTAAAGGATTAATGAAGGTTACATTAGCTTTTAATAATTGCATTATAAACTCGTCAGATGATGGAATTCACTCAAACGGGGAGGTGGAAATTAAATCGGGTAACTATTCAATTTCAACTGCCGATGATGCAATACATGCAAATAGTGCAATTGTTGTTGAAAATGGGACTATTATTGTTTCAAAATCAAATGAAGGTTTTGAAAGCAAAATTATTACAGTTAATGATGGTTCATTAAACATAACTTCTTCAGATGATACTTTTAATGCCACTGCAGGGAGTGCAACTGAACAGGATGATCACAGTTATGTGTATTTTAACGGTGGTTATGTTGTGTTAAATGCTACGAAGGGTGATGCACTTGATAGTAACGGCAGCATCCAGTTAAACGCGGGAACAGTGATAGTTCATGGTACTGACGAAGATCCTGAAGTTGCTATAGACTATAATGGTGTTTTTAACATTAACGGAGGATTCCTGGTAGCTTCGGGGACCGGTTCAAATATGGTAAAAGCACCAAGTAGTTCATCGATCCAACATTCTCTGATAATAACTTTCCAATCATCTTATCCATCATCTACATTGTTTCATTTAAGTGATGCTGTAGGAAACACGGTTATAACTTTTAAACCTGAACGAAAGTTTCAATCTATAATCTTTTCATCAGCGCAATTAAAGGACCAGAATACTTATTATTTATATACAGGGGGGAGTTCATCAGGTAATTTTATTGATGGTGTAGATTCAGGTGGAACTTATACTGCAGGAAATTTGCGAAAGGAATTTACAATAAGTAGTATGGTCACCACATTGAATAATATTTAAGATGATGACTGAGATTTTATCCAAACTAAACAAATTCAGGCAGGTCACTTTGAAGGATGTTGACAGGATGAAATTACTTGACCGGGTAGATCTTAAATATGTGTTTACACTTGATCTTTTACCTGAGGTACTGGAAAGATTGCCCGATGAATATAATTTGTTAACAATCGAGGAAAAAGGGATCAGTAGATATGAAAGCCATTATTTTGACACAGATAATTTTCAAATGTATCTCAACCATCATAATGGATTAATGAATCGCAACAAAGTAAGATTCAGGAAATATCTCGATACAGGCACTATGTTCTTTGAAATCAAGCATAAAACGAATAAAGAAAGAACAGTCAAGAGCAGGATAGAAGTAAATAAAGATGAAATTTCTTTAAACGATCAGGTACAAGAAATGCTTTTAAATCAGACTGGGTTGGAGGCGGGAGCCCTTTCCGAGGTGCTTATTGTAAATTACAATCGTATTAGTTTGATAGGTAAATATTCACCTGAAAGAGTAACAATTGATTCAGGATTGCAGTATGATCGTTATGGAAAGGTCTTAAATTTTCCGGGTATTGTGATAGCGGAAATTAAACTGCCGAAAATGACAACATCTTTCTTCAGGAAGGTGATGCATGATTATCATATCGTACCTTTGAAAATAAGTAAATATTGCATGGGGATGGCAATTCTTAATCCTACGCTGAAAAGCAACAATTTTAAAAGCAAGCTATTATATGTCAGTAGATTATCCAAACAAAACAATTAAGTATTTATTAATACTATTGTTGTTTCTTTCATTATTGCCAACAGGAATTGCGATACCTGACAAACATGATAAATCAAATATTTCGGTTGATGAGACTGAAATGAACGGTATTATAAATAGCAACCCAAAGAATGGCGAACTTATTTCAATAAACACAAGATTCATTTATAGCCTTGCAGCAGATATTCTTACCATACTATTGATTATTGTATTTATTTACTATCCTAATTACAAGAAGCTTGATACTGTTTTTACATTCATTATTTTCAATATTGTAATTTTCCTGATCACATTTGCCTTAAATAAGGTACGTATTTCCATGGGAGCAGCCTTTGGATTATTTGCTGTTTTTTCTATGTTAAGATACAGGACTGAGGGAATTGATATGAAGGATATGACTTATCTCTTCGTTTTCATTGCTTTAGGACTTTTAACAGGAATTGAATTGGATCTTGATGTTTTACTGGTTGTTTGTGGGATTATATTTTTAATGATCCTGATATTGGAATCCAGACGAATTTTAAAAAGGGAATCATACCAGACAATTGAGTATGAAAGGATTGAAATGATTAAACCCGAAGTCCGCAAAGAATTAATAAAAGATTTAAAAGAAAGAACAGGGTTAAATATACATCGTATTAGCATTTGTAACCTGAACTATTTAAAGGATACTGCATTAATCAGAGCCTATTACTATGAATAGTGAGTAATTTAAATACTTACATTTGGGGTGAATTAATTTAATTAATGCAACCGAATTTAATCCGCATTTTATTGATTCTCATGTCACTGATAAATTCAATTTTTGTCAGTGGGCAACAAACTTTTTTAAGAAATTACACGGTTGATGACGGGCTGCCAAGTTCTGAGACGTACCATGTAATACAGGACTCAAAGGGATATATTTGGCTGGCTACAAATCAGGGAGTCAGCAGATTCGATGGTAAGACATTCAGGAATTTTGATATTCAGGATGGCTTACCAGAAAATACCATCTTTGAAATATACGAAGATTATTCAAAACGTCTTTGGTTCATCAGCTATCCATTCCAACTTTCCTATTTTTCGGATGACAGCATCCATCCTTATAAATATAATCAATTGCTCAGAGATTTGGCAGGCCATGGATTAATTCCTATCAAAAAGTCCTTTATGGTAGACAAGGATGATAATGTTTTTTTTAGTTTTATTAATAATGAGAAGCTATATAAATTGAATGCAAAAGGAGTTTTGGAAGTTGTCTACCAAATTAATGACAAAGATCTGACTTTAATTATAGAAGCTAAAGGGGATCAGTTGCTTTCAGCTCAAACCAAATACCGCAAGAATGCATCACTAATCCAGATTAGAAATTCAGCATCCAAATTCAACATCAAAGTTAATACTCTCTCCAGCAAGGATTTTTCTTATGGTTTTTTTACAACAGATCTTACAAAAGAGAAATTAATTTTATACGCTCAAAATGAAAAACTAACAATCATCAACCCTGACAAAACTTATAAAACATTACAGCTATCAAGCAGGATCATTTGGGTCAGTGAGGCGGATGATGGTTTTCTGTGGATTGGCCATGAGTTTTCCGGAGTAAAAAAGTATAATATAAATAAAATAGAGAGTGGTCCTGAGGAAGCATTTCTTGTTGGAAAAAGCATCTCATCGGTATGTATAGATAAGGATGGTGGTGAATGGTTTACTACACTTGAATCAGGTCTTTATTATCGTCCTATAAAAGCAATAACGAATTATACGGAAGAAGATGGACTATCAGGTAACAACATCACCACTACAGAGGTTTATAATGGTAAACTGTATATTGGTACAGGTAATGGTTTTCTAAATGTATTGGAGAATGGATTGATGTATGAGAAGATGAATTTCCAAAAAAAAGTCTCGTCAATTAAATCGTATCAACAAAAAAAACTATTTGTAAGTACTGATGCATTTTTATATTATCTGGAAAATGGAAAGTTCACTAGATTTCTAAATAATCATAAATTGCTCTTAGATCCTAAATTAATAACCAGATACAATTTTAGTATTAAAGACTTTCTTCCTGTGAATGAAAAAGAAATTTTTCTGGGTCAGATGCAAAGTTTTACAATCATAAATGACGGGAATGTAACCTATGATTCTTATCTTGATGATAGTATTGCATTTAGAATAGAATCTATCGCAAAATTATCTGATAGTACATTTCTTTTAGGTACTTTCTCAGGGCTTTGGAAATATTCAAATAATAAGTTTAGTTATCTGGGAGAAAAGAATAGGTTACTTAAACAAAGAATTACAGATATTTTGGTTATAGATAAGCCAAATTACAAGGTTTTAGGAACTAAAGGTTCTGGTATTATAATAATGAGTGGGGATAGCTTATACCAAATTACTCACGAAAAAGGACTTACTTCAAATTCTATTACATCTTTATTATTAGTTGACAACGAGTTATGGATTGGAACTAATAATGGTTTAAATGTTATAAAAATCGTTGAATTAAAAAGCCCTAGACCCTATATTAAAATATTCAAGAAAGAACATGGATTGGTATCAGATGAAATCAATGAAATAAAATCTGTAAATAATAAAATATATATCTCTGCTAACGGAGGTTTGACTGTATTTGACAGAAGTCTTTATAAACCTTCTGTTTCTCCACCTCCTGTTTATATCGAGAAAATTAGCGTAAATGATAAGTTGATCAAATTAGCTAATAAAATTTTCCTTAAATACGACGAGAACTTTATAAGGATTTATTTCTCTGGCATTGATTTTAGAGATGCCGGAAATTTAAAATATAAATACAGATTGTATGGAATTAACAATTATTGGTCGATCACTTTAAACTCCCAGGTCGACTATTCATTTCTTCCACCAGGAAATTACAGATTTGAAGTAATGGCTATCAATTCAGAATGGCAAAATAATGAACCTGTATTCATTAATATTGTCATTGGATACCCTTTTTGGCAGACTTGGTGGTTTTTAATGATTATATTCTTATTAAGTATTTTATTTATCTTTCTTGTTGTCAAATATTCTGCTCAACGCATACGCAAACGTCATCAATTACAGAACGATATTTATAAATACCGGCAGGAAGCTTTGATCAAGCAAATGGACCCTCACTTTGTATTCAATACTCTTAATAGTATTCAATCATTTATTATGCGTAACGATAGTGTTGCTTCATCACAATATTTGACAAAGTTTTCAAGGTTAATGAGGCTTATTTTGAATAACTCACAAAAACAGGCTATTACCCTTAGGGAAGAGATTGAATCATTAAACCTTTATATGGAAATTGAATCGATGAGATTTACCAGGAAATTCTCTTATTCAATTGCAGTCGAAACAGGAATAGACACTGACTTAATTTTAATCCCAGCATTTATAATTCAGCCATTTATAGAAAATTCAATTTGGCATGGAATAATGGGTCTTGAGAAGGAAGGAAACATTTACGTTGAATTCCATAAGCATGAAGATTACCTTGTTGTATTAATAGAGGATAACGGTATTGGCAGAAAACAAGCCGAAGCCGGCAAACAAACGCAAATAAGCGAAAAGAAATCGATAGGTCTTTCAATAGTTGAAAGCAGGTTAGCTTTGCTGTGTAAAACAGCTAATATTCCCAAAAAACTTGAGTTTATAGACTTAACAGATGAAAAGAATGAACCAATGGGTACACGGGTACTTTTAAACTTGCCAATTGTAAATAGTGTGGTAAATTAGTCTGCCTGCACTTTTTTCTTAGTGATCATCAATAATCCCAGATATGTTAGTAATCCATTAAGGATTAATAATTCAAATCCGAATTTATATCCCCACCACGGAAAAGAATTCATGCTGAGGAAATAACAGATCAGTGGTGAAAAGACAGAGATCAGCGGAACCCATTTGTCTTTAACTACTTGCCTGCTAAACAAACCAAAGGCATACAAACCTAGTAGTGGACCATAGGTGTAACCAGCAATAGTAAAAAGTTTATCAATCAAAGCTTTGTCATAAAATGAGCGGAATGCTATGATTACAGAAAGCATCACTACTGCAAACCCAATATGAACTGCATATCTTATTCTTGTCTTGTCTTTTTCCGTCAAATATTCTTTATGAGGCAAGTTCAGAAAATCGATTGTGAAAGAAGTGGTTAGAGAAGTCAATGCCCCATCAGCACTTGGGAAAGCTGCTGAAATTAGTCCAATAAAGAAGATAAGTCCTGCAATTGGGCCAAGATATCTGATAGCAATCGTTGGAAATACATCATCTGTGCTTCCTATCGTATTAAGATCGACTCCTTTTTCACTAGCATAAATATAGAGAGCAGCACCCAAAAAAAGAAAAATGAAATTAGCCACTACCAATATGAAACTGAAGCTAACCATATTTTTCTTAGCATCTTTTATATTCCTGCAACTAAGATTCTTTTGCATCATTTCCTGATCCAAACCTGTCATCACGATGGTTATGAATATACCACTTAGAAATTGTTTAATAAAGTTATTTCTTGGAGCCCAATCTGTTACTAATACCTGAGAATAATCACTATTGAATACCCTTCTGACCAGCTCTGAAAAACTGAAATCAAGATCCTGTGAAATCAAGATTATTGACAAGATCAATGCCAATAACATAAAAGTGGTTTGTAAAGTATCCGTCCAAATGATTGTCTTGATTCCTCCTTTAAAAGTATAAAGGATAATGAGTGAAATGAAGATAGCAACTGTTATCCAAAAGGGAATACCCCAGGCATCAAAGATATAATGCTGTAAAACATAAATTATCAGAAACATCCTTAATGATGCACCTAGCACTCTTGACAGCAGGAAATAAAATGCACCGGTTTTATATGACCAAAAACCAAAGCGTTGTTCCAGATATGAATAAATAGACGTCAGGTTCAGCCTGTAATAAAGTGGAAGCAATATATTAGCGATAACCAAATAACCGAACAGATAACCAATAACTACCATGAAGTAGCTAAACTGACTGGTACCTACCCATCCGGGAACTGACATAAATGTAACCCCTGACATTGAAGCACCTATCATTCCATAAGCTACTACGAACCATGGTGATTTCTTATTACCGATAAAAAAACCGTCACTATTGGCTTTTCTGGCAGTCAAATAAGTTATCAGAAAAAGCAGGAGGGTATATCCAATGAAACAAATGAGCAATAATGATGGTGTCACGGTTGAAGGTTTTTGCAAATTTAGCATTTAGCCATCAGCAAGTTAAGTGGTTTAGCCAATATTCAATTAAATATTGATACTAAAGATTGCACTTACTAAAAATAGCTCGATCCATCCCAGCAATGAGTACACAGTTTTTCCTTAGGTAGACCAATTGCTTCCACAAGATCATTTAATTCCTGGAATTGTAAAGATGTAAGATTCAAATTTATTCTAATCTGTTCTACCATCGCCTTATATTTCTCTGATTTCGGATCAGAATACTCTTTGTAATCAACCTCTTCCGTCCCTTCCAGTTGAACAATCGCTTTCCTTGTTGCGAGTTCAACACTACTTCTTGATCTGGAGAAATTTAAAAACTCACATGGGTATGTCAGTGGGGGACAGGCGATTCGCATATGTACTTCTTTAATTCCGGCCTGATGCAAATCGGCAGTATTATCTTTAAGTTGTGTGCCCCTGACAATAGAATCATCCAGGAATATACCCCGTTTACCTTTGATCAGTTCTTCATTTGGTATTAGCTTCATTTTGGCAACTAAGTCGCGCATTTCCTGACTCTGTGGCATAAAACTCCTGGGCCAGGTAGGTGTGTATTTGGAATAAGGCCTCATATGCGGAATGGACCTTTTATTGCTATAACCCAATGCGTGACCAATTCCGGAATCTGGAATTCCTGCAACAAAATCTGCTTTTACATTATCTTTAGCTGCCAAAGCTGCTCCACATTTATACCTGCAGGAATCAACATTTATACCTTCATAGTAGGATGGTGGGTATCCATAATAAACCCAGAGGAATGAACAAATCTGCATCTTATCACCAGGAGCGATCAGTTGCTCATAACCATCTGCTGTCACCTTAACAACTTCTCCTGGGCCCAGATAATATTCTATTGAATAATCAAGATTTGAAAATGAACAAGTTTCAGTTGCTAGTGCATATCCATGAGAATTTTTTCCTATTATGATTGGAGTCCTTCCAAATTTATCCCTTGCAGCATAAATACAATCCTTGGTTAAGATCAGTATTGAACTTGAGCCTTTAACTTTATCATAAAAGTTCCTTATTCCAGCCAGGAAATCATCAGATTCACAGATTAACTTAACAATAACTTCAGTAGGATTTACTCCAGTACCGCTCATCTCTGAGAAAGTCTGCTTTTTATTGAGAAAATATTTCTCCAGTTCGTCAACATTTACAACCTTACCAACGTGAGCAATGGCAAAACGTCCCAAGTGGGAACTTACTTCAACCGGCTGGGCTTCATAATCGCTTATTATCCCAATTCCTGAATTTCCAGTGAAATTTTGAATGTCTTTCTCAAATTTATTCCTGAAATATCCGTCTTCCAAACTATGGATAGCTCTTTGAAATCCGCTTTCCCTACTCCAGAAAACCAATCCGGCCCTTTTTGTACCAAGATGGGAATGATAATCTGTTCCATAAAAGACATCATGAACACAATCTCTTGTAGTAATACAGCCATAGAAACCACTCATAGGAAGAAGAAAGTTAAAATGTGAGAAAGAAAGCAAATGTATCAATCTTAAAATTATTTCCCGAAGACTTTAACACAAAGTTTTCAAGATATAAGATCCTATTAACATAGGAAAACCACTCAACTTTGAATATTTGTTTTTAAATTTACTATATTTTTTTACCTTCAACAAATTTCTTTCACTTAACAACCAAGTTATGAGAACAGTACTTCAAACAACAACGCTAATTGCATTACTTTTCATGGCTTCTTGCCAAACAAAGCAGGAAGATACAGGATTAATTCCACTAACATCTTCATCTGAAAAGGCAAAAGAACTTTATAATCAGGCTTATGCATCAATGATCCGGATGGATATCGGAAAAACAGGTGAGTTAATAAATAAAGCACTCAAGGAAGATCCTTCATTTTTCATGGCAAAATATCTGGGCTTAATCTACCAGTTACATTTGGTGAGAGACGAAGCTGCTATTGATAAATGGCTGCAGGATGTAATCGACTTCAAAGGAGATTTAAGTAAAGGAGAGCAATTACTTCAACAAATATCCATAACTCAGCATGCTGATCAAAAAGCTGATGTCTCCTCCTTAGCAAAAGAAATTATTACACTTTATCCAAAGGATTTTTGGGGGTATTATGAATTAGGGACATATCAGGAATACGCACTTAAGGATTATTCTGCAGCTATTGAAACATTCAAAACTGCTGCAGAAAAATCAAATAACCCTATAATTTCTTATAATTTTCTTGGATATAATTATATGTCAAACAACCAAATGGCAGAAGCTGGAGCTGCATTTGATAAATATATTGAATTAGCTCCGGATCAAGCAAACGCATATAACTCCAAAGGTGATTATTTTTATAAAGTTGGTGATTACGATAAGGCATATGAGTATTATATGAAAGCACACAATATGGACTCAGTCGTATTTGGAATAAATGGAGCTGAAATGGCTCAAATGATGATAGATAGTCTTAAGAAGAAATAATAATTTAGGATATAATTAATAAAAAGAGAGCCTCATTTGCCCTCTTTTTATTTGAGTATCATCAAATCTTGATTTATTTAACCAGTGTTTTAAAATAATCAATTGTCCTGATCAGACCTTCTTCAATCTGAATTTTTGGTTCCCAGTTCAGTTCCTTTTTTGCAAGTGAAATATCAGGCTGCCGTTGGGCAGGGTCATCAGGAGGCAGTGGCATCCTGACAATCTTTGAACTGGATCCGGTGAGTTCAATCACTTTTTCAGCAAGTGACAGTATGGTGAATTCATTTGGATTCCCAATATTTACAGGTCCGATAAATTCATCCCGGGTGGCCATCATTCGTATCATTCCTTCCACCAGATCATCAATATATTGAAAACTTCTTGTTTGCAATCCGTCCCCGTAGATGGTGATATCCTCATTATGCAATGCCTGCATAATAAAATTTGATACAACACGTCCATCATTTGGATGCATTCGTGGGCCATATGTGTTAAAAATCCTGGCGATCTTGATCTTTACATTGTTCTGTTTATAGTAGTTAATAAAAAGAGTTTCAGCAGCCCTTTTTCCTTCATCATAGCATGAACGTTCTCCAATTGGATTGACATGCCCCCAATAACTCTCAACCTGCGGATGTATCTGAGGATCACCATATACCTCGCTGGTGGATGCCTGCAATATCTTTGCTTTAATCCTTTTAGCCAAACCAAGCATATTTATAGCACCCATTACAGATGTCTTGATAGTTTTGATTGCATTATACTGATAATGGATCGGTGAAGCAGGGCATGCCAGATTAAAGATCTCATCCACTTCAATAAAGAAAGGCATTGTAACATCATGCCTGATCAACTCAAAGTAAGGGTTTTTGAGCAAGTGAACCACATTTTGCTTCTGACCGGTGAAATAATTATCCAGGCAAACTACTTCATTGCCTTCTGCAAGCAGGCGTTCACAAAGGTGTGATCCCACAAAACCCGACCCACCGGTGATTAATATCTTTTTACGAATCATGACTTGAATTAAACTGTAAAGTTAATAAGTAATGTTTAAGCTGCCGGGATGATAGTAAACAAACCCCCTTTTTTGACTGTTTAAGATAATATCTTATCGCAACTATTATGAAATCACTAAAATTTTCCGGAGCAATTCTTTCTGTTATACTCATAAGTATATTTTTTTTGATGGTGACCTCTTTTGAAGTTCGTCCAATACAGAAAGAAAAACCAACTTCTTCCAAAATTAAAGTCAAGCAAGTAACTCATCAAAAACCCTCAACTAACGACTATCTGTTAAATATAATGCCAAAAGCAGTTATACAAGTCACTAAAAAGAATGCCATTTATAAAAAGGATTCTAAAGGTGTTTACACACTATCTGAGGACAAGGGTTGCTGAAATCACTTTAATTCTTATTTCGGTTTTTTGCGGTTAAGTGATGAAGAAATAATCAAAGGCTGTCCATATTTAAAACCTTTGTAACTTTCATCCGTTGGTATCCGTATTATATGTCTTATGGCTCTGCTGAAAGCATCTGTTCTGGTGATTGATGATGATCCTGATGTGCTTACTGCACTTCTTCTTTTTCTGAAAGGGGAAGTGACCAATGTATATACTGAGAAAAATCCACAAAACATTAATTCCTTATTGGTTTCAAAGGCAATTGACCTTGTTTTGCTCGACATGAATTTCAGTGCCTCTGTCAACACGGGAAATGAGGGTCTGTATTGGCTTAAGAGAATCAAGGCGTTAAAACCTGATGCGCCTGTGGTTATGATAACCGCGTATGGAGATATTGATCTTGCAGTACGCTCCTTAAAGGAGGGAGCTACAGATTTTATTGTCAAACCGTGGCATAATGATAAACTCATAGAAGTAATCACTTACTCGCTTAAAAAACCGTTTGAGAATCATATTATTTCAAACCGTGATCCGGAGAATGAAATCATTGGTAACAGCCAACCGATGCTTGATATTTTCTCTGTCATAGGTAAAATTGCTCCTACTGATGCCAATGTATTGATACTTGGTGAAAATGGGACCGGCAAGGAACTGATCGCAAAAGCTATTCATCAACGCTCGCTGAGGGCTGAAAAGCCCTTTGTTTCAGTTGATCTTGGAGCACTTTCTGAATCACTCTTCGAAAGTGAGCTTTTTGGCCATAAAAAGGGAGCATTTACAGATGCAAAAGAAGAAAGAGTTGGGCGATTTGTCGCTGCAGAAGGTGGAACACTTTTTCTTGATGAGATAGGCAACATTTCTCTGGCCCAACAGGGTAAACTTCTGACGGCTATTCAAAACAGGCAAGTAATTCCTTTAGGTTCAAACCTGCCTGTTGATGTAAACCTACGGCTGATATGTGCTACAAATCTTTCCTTAACTGAATTATCGAATGAGCAAAGGTTTCGTAAAGATCTCATATACCGCATCAATACGATTGATATTGTTATTCCACCACTAAGGAATAGGAAAATAGATATTCCATTGCTTGCTAATCATTTCCTGAAAAAGTACGGTGAAAAATATTTTAAACCAGGGATGTCACTTTCAGGTGCAGCCATTGAAAAATTGAAAAATTACCGGTTCCCGGGAAATGTAAGGGAACTTCAATACATGATGGAGAGAGCTGTTATTATGTCAGATAATAGTGAACTAAAATCCTCTGACCTTATCTTCTCACCTTTGGAATATTCCCCCGCTGACCGTGATAATGAAACAGAAACCCGTCTCAGTGATATTGAGAAGAAAACCATCCTCAAGGTTATAGACAAGAATAATGGTAATATTACCAAAGCTGCGAGAGAACTAGGAATTACACGAACAGCTCTTTACAGAAGATTAAGCCGTTATGAGCAGTGATAGCTATTTCAGTATCATAGCCGGTTTCATTCTGCTGATACTCTTATATTTAATTTATAGACGTTTTGTAGTACTAAATGAATTTGAACAGTTTATTAAATCCATTGAGTACCGGGATTTTTCCAGACACTATGAAATAAATAAGAAACGGGGGGCAATTCGCAGAATGCGAAAAGGATTCAATAAAGTCAATGAAACTTTCCGGGTTTTATCGAAAGAGAAAGAGATGCAATATCAATATCTCCAGACGGTGCTTGAAATGGTAGATACTGGTATTATTTCCTATGAACTGAATAGTGGAAGGGTGATGTGGATGAATGAAGCTGTTAAAGTCCTTCTGGAGATACCTTACCTGAAAACGATACGATCTCTCGAAAAAAGGGATAAGGAACTTTTTAGTCAGATAAATGCACTGGAACCAGGAAAAAGGATTGTTAGCAGTATAAAGCGGAATAAATCCACAACAAAAGTGATGCTTTCTGCTACTATTTTCATACAAGGCAATTTGCCTTATAAATTAGTAGTTTTTCAGAATGTCAACGAAGCTCTTGATGAAACTGAGTCACTTGCCTGGCAAAAGCTCCTCAGCGTAATGACTCATGAGATCATGAATTCTGTAGCTCCTATTTCTTCGCTGGCACATACGCTCGAAAACAGCTTAAGGGGTTTGACCATTGAAATTAATGAAACCACAATCCGGGATATTGGAATCGGAATTGAAACAATTCGTAAGAGAAGTGAGGGATTACACCGGTTTGCCGAGGTTTACCGTAATCTTTATAAGATCACCGCGGGCAAATTCAAAAAGGTTAAGGTAAGTGAGATGTTTGAAAACATCCATCGTCTGATGCTGCCAAAATTTGAACAGATGAAAATTGAGACTGAAATTATCATGAAAGAACCTTTAATGGAATTAAATGTCGATAAAAGTCTCATAGAGCAAGTATTGATAAATCTTATACTTAATGCAGCAGATGCAGTAAAGGAAAGCCCTGATCCAAAAATCGTCATTAGTTCATTCACTGATAATGATGATCATCCAATCATTAAAGTCGCTGATAATGGCAGTGGTATCCCTGAAGATATTTTGGATAAGATATTTATCCCTTTTTTTAGTACAAAAAAGAATGGTAATGGTATTGGTTTATCTTTATGTAAGCAGATTATGCAGGTGCATAAGGGAAGTATCTCTGTTCAATCAGTTATGAATCAGGGCACTGCTGTTTATCTAAGATTCTAATTCGATATAATTCTGCTTATTCTGATTTCAGGTATGTCACTGGTTTGGTCTTTGCAGCTTTTATCGCTTTCGCACATACAGTTACTAGTGCAACCACCATTGTAACCGCTGCTGCAAAGAGAAAAATCCACCATTGTAAAACTGTTCGGTACGCAAAATTCTGAAGCCAGTGATCCATTATAACATATCCGGCTGGTATTGCAATAATAGCTGCAATCAATACAGGCTTCAGAAGATCTTTTGAGAGCATCAGCACAATGCTTTTTACTGAAGATCCGAGTACTTTTCGTATACTGATCTCTTTGCTGCGTTTGGTAGCTGTAAATGATGCAAGGCCAAACAAACCAAGACATGCAATAAATATAGCAAGTGCTGAGAATATACTTAATATTTTTTGCTGTTTTAGGTCAGTTTTATACATTTCACCGAATTGCTGATCCTGAAAACTGTATTCAAAAGGATATCCTGGTGCAAAGCTCCGGTATAGTTCGCTAATAGCCTCCAATCCCTTGTTGATGCTTCCTCCTTTGATTTTAATGAGAACGACACGCCTGTCAATATTTGGAGCAATTACCAACGCATCCATTTTTTCTTTCAATGAAAGGAAGTTAAAATCCTCAACAACACCCACAATTGTTCGTTTGATGGTGTCTCTGACAGTATTTCGAATCCATTTTCCCAATGCATCTTCAGGAGTAAAACCAAGGGAATTTGCAGCTGTGCGGTTAATGATAGCTGACTTTGCAGAATCAGTCCTGAAATCAGGTGAAAAATCTCTTCCGGCTATGATCTTTAATTGCAATGTCTCTACAATTTCAAAATCGGAGAATTCAGTACGTGCCTTCCATGTTTCATTTTGTCCTTCCGCTTCAAAGGCAAACATGTCAAAGAATCCTCCGGGTTCTCCTGACATCAGAGAGACAGATTCAATCTCAGGGCGGTTTTCGAGTTCCCGCTTAAAACTAACTGCATGGTCATTGATCTCAGAATTGTCAATTCTTATGATCACTATCTGCTCTTTATTATACCCTAAATCTTTCTTTCTCACGTATTTCATTTGGTTCATGATAATAACCGTTCCGATGATAAGCATCACTGAAATCGTAAATTGGAGTACCACCAGAGCTTGTCTGAAAATGGCTCCACTTTTGCCCGGAATTATTTTTCCCCTGAGGGCCTGTACAGGAAGAAAGGCTGCCAGAAAAAATGCCGGATAACTTCCTGCAAGAAGACCTGCTACAAGCACTACTCCAATGAGGAATGACCAAACAAGAGGGGATTTCCATGAAACGGTGAGTTTGTACCCAAGCAAATCGTTATAAAATGGCATTAATAAGCTCAGCAGTAATACAGCTAACAAGCATGATATTAATGTTATCATAACTGATTCTCCCATAAACTGAAGAAGAAGTTGCTTCCGCCTGGCACCCATTACTTTACGTAATCCTACCTCTTTTGAACGGTCTGCTGCCCTGATTGTCGATAAATTCACAAAATTGATGCTTGCAATCAGCAGGATAAAGGCTGCTATGGTAAGGAATATAAATACAACACGCCTGTCGCCGTGTTTTACATTATCAAATGCTGAAGAGGGCTCAAAGTAAATATCAGTTAATGGGGTTAAGGCTAAATTGAGGGTAACTCCCATTGATTGCATTTCCTTACCAAGGTATTTCTGCATAAATGCAGGAAATCGAGATTCCAACTTCTCTTCACTGGCATTTTTATCAAGGAGCACATAAGTGAAGTTGTTATTATTAATCCAAACGTTAAACCATTCTGCGGTAGTAAAAAGTGTAATTGGCATTACAAGGTCAAAGTAAAGATGTGAATTGATCGGAAGGTCCTTAAAAATTCCTGTTACTTTTAAAACGTACTCATTGTCCAGACGAATGAGTTTACCTATTGGATCTTCCTCGCCAAAGTACTTCTTTGAAGTTTTTTCACTTAACACGATACTGTTAGGGTCTTCTAAGGCTGTTGCAGGATTGCCTTTGACCAGAGGGAATGAGAAAACGCTAAAAAAATTCGTATCAACAATGTGCAGCCTCTTTTCATTGAATGCTTTATCACCAAACGACACAAGTCCATTAGCAGGCAATACCCTGACAGCGCTGATTATTTCTCCCTGAAAATCATTTAGAAGGGCTGGGGCATAAGGCCCTGAAAGATATGGAGCAAACATGCCTGATTTGCTGGTGTATCTCATGACGCGGAATATCCGGTCTTTTTTAGTATGGAATTCATCATAGCTGAATTCATTCATGATGTATAGAAAGATCATCATACATACAGTGATCCCAATGGTTAACCCTAATATATTAATGAGCGAGAATACTTTGCTTTTAATCAAATTGCGCCATGCAATCAATATATAATTTCTGAACATAATACCTTCTCCTTATTATTCGGTTCGTATTGCTTCAACAGGTTTCATCATTGCGACTCTTGCAGTCTGTAAAATGATCGTTAACAGCGCAATAACCACCACAATTATTATTGCAAGTATAAATACCCACCATGAAATACTTATTCGATATGGGAAATTGTGTAACCAGCGATCCATCGCAAACCATGCAACAGGCATGGCAATTACTGCCGATATTAGGATCAGTTTGAGGAAATTTCTTGCTAATAGACTGATTACCTGCAATACTCCTGCTCCTAAAATTTTTCTTATACCGATTTCCTTTGTCCTCTCTTCTGCATTAAGAGCCGTTAATGCAAATAATCCCATGCAACCAATCATTAATGCTGTGATAGAAAAAATCCACAATAGGTAACTCAATTTTTGTTCATTCTTGTACATCAGTCCAAAGCTGTCTTCCATAAAATCATAGATAAAGGGATAGCCTGGTGAATACTGATACCAGAGATCATTTATCTGCTTCAGGGTTTCCTGAATATTTCCTTCTTTTAGTTTTGCTGCCACTTTGTAAGTTACTTGCGGATAGATCTGTATCAGGGAAGCAGTCACTTTTTCATGAAGGCTTTTATAATGAAAATCCTCTACGACCCCGATTACTCTACCTTTTTTTACAGGATTCAATGAATCAAGAGGCAGCCATTCATTCCAGTATATTGACCTTCCCAATGACTGTTGAGGTGTTTTGAACCCAAAATGCCTGACAGCCGTTTCATTAATGATGAATGCTTCTCTTTCATCAGTGCCCATTTCCCTTTGAAAATCTCTTCCTGCAACTATCTTCATTCCCAGGGTTTTGATGTAATCATAATCTCCGATAAAATTATTTGTGGGATATTCAACATTCCCATCTTCACCAGGAATTGTTACTGTTTCTCCTGCATAGGCATCCCCTGGCAATCCATAACCTGATGTTACAGAGATAACTCCCGGTAATTGTCTGATTTCAGATTTGAAGGTTTCAATTTTTTCTTCAAGTTCACCTCTGGCCTGAAATGTGATTACATGGTCTTTGTCAAATCCAAGGTCATTATTTACAAAAAAGATGGTTTGACGAGATACCACCAGGGTTGAGATTATTAATAACACCGATAAAGCAAACTGAAGGACTACGAGAGATCTTCGCAACCAGGCGCTGCTTAATCCTTTATCGGTAACCCTGGCTCCCTTCAAAACATTTACCGGCCTGAATGATGAGAGTACAAATGCCGGGTATATTCCTGCAATAATGCCTATAATTCCGCCTGCTACCAGGATTACTAAACCTTGTAAAGGATTAGACAGTGGATCAAAGGAAATCGATTTACCTGTAAAATTATTCAGTGCGGGTAAAAAAAGAATTGTCAGTACGATTCCGATTATTACTGCAATTACAGATAATACAAGAGTTTCACTGATGAATTGGTGAATTAACTGATTACGGTGCGCTCCTACAACTTTCCTTACTCCGATTTCCCTTGAACGTTTAAATGAACGGGCTGTAGAAAGATTGATAAAATTAAAACATGCTATGACAAGCACAAAAAGTGCAATGATTGAAAGCGTTTTAACATAGGTAAGATTTCCACGAATGGCGTTATCATAAGTGAAATCAGCTGATTTAAGGTGAATATCGGACAGGCGTTGGAATAAAGGTAAAAACTCTGAACCAACTGCTTTGTCCATAGGTAATACTTCCTTTTTTATATAAGACCTGAAATTTTCTTCAACTTTTTTGACATCGGCTGATGGCCGGAACTTTACATATGTATATAATTGATGCCATGTCCAAGCCTTCATTCTTTCAGGAGGAAGCCGGAGAGATGATAAAGACATCAGATAACTGAAATCAAGGTGAAAATGATCAGGTAACTCATCAATCACTCCATCTATAGTGAAATTCGATTTATCGATCACTATAATTTTCCCCAGAGCACCCGAATCCCCGAAATATTTTCTGGCAATTTTTTTTGTCAGAACCACCCTGTCAACCTCTTTAAGCGCATTTTTTGCACTTCCCTCAATAAATTTAAAGCTGAATATATCCAGTAAAGATGTGTCAGCAAAAACACCTTTGGGCTCATAATTGCGAATGGAGCCGTTCTCAAGAAGGAATTCATCGCTATACATTAATATACGACCAACTGATTCTACTTCAGGGTATTCTGATTTCAGGAAAGTTCCATACATGGGAGGTACCGGAACACTGTAAATGGTATTACTTATTTGTTTACGCTGCTCGTATATTCTATAAATATTTTCACCACCTGGTATTTTTTTGTCATAGGATAATTCATCCTGTACAAACAATCCGATCATCAGACATCCGGTTATTCCAATCGTAAGGCTTGCAATGTTTACCAAAGCATACACTTTGTACCTGATAAAATTCCTAACAGCTGATTTAAAATAATTGATAAGCATAAAACTTAATTTTAGACCATAAAATGCCTGATAAGAAACTGTTCATAATCAAGCCAGCACATTTTCAGTTATAACCTGACCATCAAGCATCCGCACAATTCTATGACTGTACCTTGCATCATGTTCACTATGTGTGACCATAACTACCGTTGTGCCTGATTCATTTAGATCAGTCAATAACTGCATTACCTCATTTCCATTTATTGAATCAAGGTTACCGGTTGGTTCATCAGCCAATATAAGTTTCGGACTGTTGACTACAGCCCTGGCCACAGCAACACGTTGCTGCTGGCCACCGCTTAATTGAAGCGGAAAATGATTTCGACGGTGCATGATCTGCATTTTCTGAAGCACTTGGTCAACCATCTTCTTCCTTTGTGAACTTTTAATCCCAAGATAAATGAGGGGTAATTCCACATTTTCAAAAACTGTCAATTCATCAATAAGATTAAAACTCTGGAAGACGAAGCCAATATTTTCTTTTCGGATATCGGCTTTCTGATTTTCATTCAGATGAGAAGTTTCCTTTCCGTTGAATATATAACTACCTCCGTCAGCATCATCAAGGAGTCCCAGTATATTGAGAAGTGTTGATTTTCCACACCCCGAGGGCCCCATAATTGCCACAAATTCACCTTCTTTCACTTCCATTGAGAGTTTATTGAGAGCTACAGTCTCGACCTCATCTGTCCTGTAATATTTTTCAAGGTTGTTAATACTTATCATGGTAACTAGTTTACACAGATTAACAAAAAAATAGTGCCAGAAACCTGAAAAGGCTTATTTTACAAGGAAATGTGGAAGTGGACGCAAGTAATAAGTGTAGCGAAATGATACAGTTTTATGGCTGATAACGATACACTTCAGAAAGGAGCAAAACGGGATTGAGATTTACACGAACTGATATTTGTTAACGAGCATTGTATGTAGCCTAATATATATTCCATGAACTCATCTCTTTCAGCGGCTTTCTTGTTTTAATCCTTGTCTTTGAAGCAGGATATCCAATACTTATGAGTAAAGGCACACGTTTCTTAGCATCCATCTTCAAGATTTTCTTAACCTTTTTCTCATCAAACCAGCCTATAATACAAGTGCCAAGGCCAAGGTCTGCAGCCTGCAGGCAGAACTGGTTGACTGCCATGCCAATATCCATCAGATAATAACGTTTTTGGCTCATTGCCCCATGTACGGTCGATAGTAGGCTTTCTTTTTCAGCTACTACTGCAATAAAAACCGGTACTTCATGTGCAAATTTATTCATGCCCAGCATATTAACACATTGTGCGGTTTCTGCCACAAGTTCTGGTTCATCGATTACCACAAACTTCCAGGGCTGCGAATTGTTTGCTGATGGAGAAATTCTTGCGGTCTCAAGGCATTGTATTATTGTGTCTTTTTCAACAGGTTTTGCCAGGTATTTTCGGTCACTCTGCCTAAGTTTAGCCAATTCAGAAAAATCCATGGGATAAGTGATATTGATTTTTTAAAGATACTAAGATACCCATAATTAATGACCCTTGTTGAAGAATGTATTACTTTTTGTAACTTAGGAGATATATATCATAAAGTGTTTTGATGTGAGATTACTGATATTTTTTATTGCTGCAAGTTTCTTTGCTTTACCAATCTTTGGTTATTCACAACCAAAGAGTTTGCGTTTCAGTGCTACTGCAGGAATTAACCGTTATTCCGGTTTAAAAGGAGCTTACAATCATCCTACTACTGAATATACATGGGGTGAAGCAGGCTCAATGGAATTAGGATTTATTAGTGGTAAAAAATACCTGCCTGGTCAGTATGCAATAGGGTTCGTGATGGATTATTATACCGGAACCTTTCATGAATATGGTGAAGGGTTGAATGGTGTTGAATACCTTGACGGCAAAGTATCTAAAATGATGCTTGGAGGTTACCTCGTTCCGATGCTCTTTAGTGTTAACGACGAATTGTTTATAAAGCCTGGTATAGAATGGACTTATAGAATTAAATCTGAAGTCGAGGGTGTGATGAGAAGTGAAGAAGGCCAGACTTTTGGACAAATGCTCCCTATTGGTGAAGAATTTGCCAATAAATCTGATTTTGGCGTTGCCCTTGACTTTGAGTATGTTATTGAAATAAAAAGAAGCAACTGGTATTTCAGCCCCAGGCTTAAAACATATTACAGCCTTGTTGAAGTGCTGCCTGATATGAAATCCTTCAGGGCTACTGTGGGATTTTCAATCGGACACAGGTTAAAAGAGCCGTGGTATCCTAAGGGACCAAGTTTCTTTAACGAAAGATAAAATTTCGAATAATTCTTATAGCCATCAGATTTCCTTTTCCTTTTGATCAGGTATTGAATGTTCAGATAGATTACTATCCTTTTTAGAATTATGGGCCTTTTCCCCTATAATAGACAAGAAATGTCGTATTTTAGCGTTTAGTTATCTAAAAGAATATATCATGTATAAATTCATTCATCGACTTTTATTATTAGTTCTGGTTTTTAGTTTCATTACTTCCTGCAAGGATGATAATGACGATAACGGAGATCCAAACAGCCAACCCAATCCATTGGTTGGCAGTTGGCTATATACAAGCCCAACAGTTACTCACTCACTTATATTCACACAAAATACACTCAAATCTGTACAAAATGTAACCGTCGGACCTACTGCCAATGAAAATGTGCTCGAAGGTACTTATATGATACTTTCCACCGCGACGGTAGTGAGTTTTAATGTAACCTCGGCCACCCAAAATGATGTTGAAAAAGTAGATTGGCTGGGTGAGAAATACTATATTGCCGGACTTTTTTCAGAAGATTCCCTGCAATTCCTTGAGGCAGTTAAGTGGGAACGGATTACCGGTAATCCTGAAGCTCTGACAGGAGGAAGATTCCATAGATATACTGTTACCGAAAATAATGGTGAAACAACCTATAATCATTTCAGGATGGATTTTAGCAGTGAATCTGTTATATTTTATTCCACTACTACTAATAGTGAGGAACTTCCTTCATCCTGGGATACCGAAGTTACACGTTCATTGGTTACACAGGACGATCACTTCTACACAGGCGGTGATCCTTCAAACCAATCTTACTTCCGCTTTGATGAGGGGAATCTTTATTTGTCAGATTATCTACCGCACATTGTATTTAAGAGATTATAAATATTTGAGTCCTGTTGCTAATTGATAACTAAATAAAAAAAGCCTGCATTGCTGCAGGCTTTTTTCAAAAACAGGCACTAATGAAATTAGAATTTTTTAATGTAATCAATCAGAGAAGCACGGTCTGCTTCGTCTAAAATCTTCTTTTCATAGGAAGGCATTTCACCATAACCAACAAAGGTGATGTAATAGAGCTCACCATAATTGTACTTCTTGAAATAAGGCTTGGTGAAATCACCTGGAAAAGTCTTCAATGCAGCAGCTTTCGGCCCATCGCCTATACCTTTGGCACCATGGCATGATTTGCAATGTTTCAGGTAGAGTTCCTTTCCGGTTGCAGGATCACCTTTTTCTTTTTGAACCATAGTCTTGTACTTGTCCGGTGCCTTCCACGATGGTTGTTTCTGTTGCGCAGATACACTGATAACGAAGGCCAGTGCAATGAGTGTGAATAAAAATTGTTTCATGGCTTTTTTATTGTTTACGGAATAACAATAGCAAAGCTTATGCCAATTTCATCTTTTCAAAGGAAAATGTTTTTCGAAGAAATCCACCATATCAGTCCATGACTCTTCGTCGGCTTCTTTATTATATGCAATGGGCATGTTAAATTTTTTCCCATTTTCAGTTGAAGCCGGATTTGTAAATGCGTGCGTGGCATTGTCATATTCTTTGAAATCAAACGGTGCATCAGCATCTTTCATTTCTTTTTTAAAATTCTCTATTTGTTCCTTCGTCACAGATTGATCAGCTTTACCATTACAAACCAGGGTATGGACATTTTTCATATTCGGCGATGCCTTAAATCCTTCCAATCCGCCGTGAAAACTTGCAACTGCATCAACGGGTACCCCCATTGAAGCTGAATTTAGACATACAGACCCTCCGAAACAATATCCTATAGCAGCTATATCTCCGCTTCTTACTTTATCATTTTTATCCAGGAAGTTATATGCAGCCATCATCCTTGATTTCATTTTAGTCGGATCAGAATAAAATTTACCCGCATTTTCCTGTGCATCCTTTGGATTATCAACAACTTTCCCGTTACCATACATATCAGCAGACAATGCCACATATCCAAGTTCAGCAAGCATTTTTGCACGCATTTGAGGGTAATCATTATTACCCCACCATTCTGGCACTACAATAACTCCCGGTCTTTTCTCTGTAACTGATTTATCATAGCATAAGTATCCTACAAGTGTTTGACCACCATCCTGATAAGTCACCTTCTCACTTACAATTTGTGAAGTTGTATCTGGCTCATTCAGGGTTTGTTCATTATCCTTACTATTAGTGTTATTTGTCCGGTTCTCACCGCAAGATGTTAAAAAATATGGAGTTGTTATCAATAGTAATATAAACATCCGGTTTAATATGGAATTTTTCATTTGCCTTATTTATTTGTTTTTAATACAACACTTAAGTCTGTTAAAAGTGTAAACCTTATAACGGAATTCTGCTTTTCATATCTAAAGCACTTTGGCACGATTGTGGTATTAAGATGGTCAGAACACTTTAAATTTTAACGCCATGAAACCCACAATCACACTCTCAGCCCTACTGCTCGTTCTGGCAATGACTTTCTCAATGCCATCGGCAAACGCACACAATTATCTTCACCGTCATCCTGCCTGGGTTGATGTTCATCACTGCAGGGTTGAAACACGGCACATTTATTTTCCGGCTTATAACATATATTATGACGTTGAACGCTCGCTCTTTATTTATCTTTCAGGTGACACCTGGATATTCAGCCTGGCGCTGCCTGCAGTGTATGCCCATATTGATCTCGCATATGAGCCAATAGTTGAACTCGACTTTTATTACGACAGACCTTTTATTTACAACGAATATCATGTTGTACATTACCGGGATTACCATCGTCATTATGGAAGGCATGATTACAGGGAATATGGTCATCACCACGACTATTACTCACATAAACCTGTACATCATTATAAATACCATGATTATGAAGGTCCCAGACACCACAACCATGACAGCAAATATGAAAGACATGATAATGGAAACCACTATGGACATTACAAAAATGGCAAAGGCAATGGTAAAGGGAATTACGGAAACAATGGTAACGGACAAGGAAAAGGAAATTATGGCCACAGGAATGGTGGTAATCGTGGAAGCGGGTACAGCAATGGCGGAAATTACAATGGTGGAAATAAAGGAGCTGGTAATTACAACAAAAAGAGCAGCGTAAATACAAAACATGTATCAAACGAACCAAGGAATTCATCAAATGGCAATGGTCGCTCTTCGAATAGCAGAAGCAGTAACAGCCGGTCTACCAGCCATAGAATGTAACCATATAAAGGCTATACGATGCAATCATGAAGAAAAAAGCGCGGTTTCCCGCGCTTTTTTGTTATATATTTATTTCGTGAAATTTAAAGCTATGGAAAAAGTTACCAATGTTGATGAATATATTTCTGGTTTTGAACCCGAAGTCCAGGAAATGATGCTCAAACTCCGTTTTTTAATTAAAACTGCTGCACCTATGGCTGTCGAGATGATCAGTTATGGTATGCCTTCGTATAAAGTCAACGGAAGGCCATTGGTTTATTTTGCAGCTCATACCAGGCATCTGGGATTATATCCGGCTGGCACTTCCACTGTTGATTTCTTTAAGAAACAAGGCTTTGAAGGTACTAAAGGATCCGTTCATTTTCCTTTTGGAAAGCCGCTTCCTGAAGCACTCATCAGTGAAGCTATACTGTTTCGCGTTAACGAAAACATGAGCAAAAAGAAGAAATAGCACCTTAATTTATTATCTTTACTTTATAAATATTCCTTCACGGATGTGAAAGAATTGCGAATAACCAACGACCAAGTACATAAGTCTATGAAAAAATCATTGTCCGGATTTATAAGGAAACATGACTTTCATCACCTTTTATTCTTTTTTGCATTAACATCTTTAATACTGCCAACAAATGGATGTAAGAATGAAAAGTTATTCAGTACCGGAAAGGATTACAACGATTTCAGGTTCCTTGAGACAGATATAGCTGCATTACAGCAGGGTTACAAGGATGGAACCTTTACTATAAAGGAAGTTATCCGGGAATACCTGGACAGGATAAAGGAAATTGATGAGGCGGGGCCTGAATTGAATTCAGTTATTACAGTAAATCCTGATGCAATACATATTGCTGAATTATTGGATAAGGAATTGAAAGAAGGTAAGATACGCGGTCCAATGCATGGCATACCTGTATTATTGAAAGATAATATTGATACTCATGATCTGATGCCCTGTACGGCAGGGTCAAGGGCACTTATGAATTCTTTTCCGTTGAAAGACAGTTTTATAGCAGCCAGACTAAGGGAAGCAGGTGCTGTGATCATTGGAAAAACAAACCTGAGTGAGTGGGCCAATTTCAGGGGTGATCTCTCTTCAAGCGGATGGAGCGGATATGGAGGACAAACCAATAATCCCTATGACCTTTCCCGTAATCCATGTGGTTCAAGTTCCGGCTCGGGAGCAGCCGTATCAGCTAATCTTACTGTGATAGCTATTGGCACAGAAACCAATGGATCCATTGTATGCCCTTCTCATAGTAACGGGATTGTAGGTATAAAGCCAACTGTTGGGTTGTTAAGCAGATCAGGAATTATACCTATTTCATTTACACAGGACACACCGGGACCAATGGCCAGGACCGTAAGGGATGCAGCAATATGCCTTGGTGCCATGGTTGGCGTTGATCCTGATGATTCTTATACAGCAGCCAGTAAGGGAAAATCCTATACTGATTATACCGCATTTCTTAAAAAAGATGGCTTGAAAGGTAAACGAATTGGAGTAATGAAGGAGACCTTCGGTATCAATTTTAAAGTTGATTCGTTAATGAAAAAGAACATTGAATATTTAAAAAAACAGGGTGTTGAAATATTTGAAATTGAAAAAATTGCTGCACCTGAAGTTGAAGATCAATCGTTTCAGGTTATGCTATATGAGTACAAAGATGGTTTAAATAAATACTTTAGTTCCCTTGGCCCCGGCAGTAACATTAAAACTATAAGAGATTTGATAAATTATAACAGAATGGATTCAATTGAGCTTTCGTTTTTTGACCAGAAATATCTTGAGATGGCACTTGAAAAGGGTGATCTAAATTCGCAGGAATATAAAAATGCACTCGCTGCGATGCAAAAGGGAATGAGGGAAGCAGGGATCGATAAAGTAATGGATGAAAACAATCTGGATGCAATAATTGCTCCCACAGGTGCACCAGCGTGGGAAACCGACCATACAAACGGCGATAGCTATCATCTTGGAAGTTCATCACCGGCAGCTATCTCCGGATATCCGAACATCACAGTGCCTATGGGAACGATTGATGGTTTACCGGTTGGCATCTCATTCTTCGGCAGGGCATGGAGTGAGCCACTTTTGCTTGAAATTGCGTATGCTTATGAACAAGGCACCCATAACAGAAAAGTACCACAATTCATTCATTGATAAAGATGAGAGCTATGCACAACATGTATAAAGTAACAGTCATCTTAACCCTGTCAATCATTCTCTTTTCCTGTGGAGGTGCCGAACCGGTACCCAAACAAAAGGAAGCTTTTATTGGAGTCTGGCAATCACCTTCTGGATTTCAGATACAGATTCTTAAAGAAGGATATGCAAATGTTTTCCAACCCATGGATAGCTTGCACCCTGAATACGAGAGGCTAAGGATACAAAAGGCAAATGAGGTTTACAATTTTGGATTTGAAGTTATATTTCACGGCGATACAACAATTCAGTTAAAAAAGCCCTATCATGGCGGAAAGGTATATCAGATCACAAGAAATCCATTTATGGATGCTGATACAATGAAAGTTATAATAAACGGCGTGACTCTTAAGAAATACAATGAAGAGCATTTTATGCTGGAAATGTGAAAAAAATTGTTCAAGACTGTTCAAGATAGTTCAATCTTTCAGCTTTAAATGCCATAGTTTTTGAACGTAAAGCTTTGAACTACATTGAACAAGGAGCATTGAACTACGTTGAACGCAAAGCATTGGACTATATTGAACGCAAAGCTTTGAATACATTGAACGCCAAGCATTGAACAAATCATACCATGAAAGATAAAGAAAATCCGGTTGAAGTATTTGCCGGCAATAACTGGCAGGCAGCAATGGTAAAAAGTTTACTTGAAAATGCTCAGGTTGAAGCATTTCTCAAGGATGAGATCATGGGAACCTTGAATCCATGGTGGTCAGATGCAGGCGGTGCCGGACCTGTAAGAGTGTTTGTTTCATTAAAGGATGAGGCTCAGGCCCGACTGGTGGTGGCAGATTATATTAAAAATGTGAATGAAGATTGAAACACAAACATTTCAGCCTTGTTTCATATAAGCTTCAATGGATTGCTATAGTATTAAATTTAATTTCTGTTAAATGGATCGCTTTTTAGAAGTCAATCCCGTACTTCTTGCCCTGGCTGCAACACTTTTCACATGGTTTTTAACTGCCCTGGGTGCAGCAATGGTATTCTTTTTTAAAACAATTGATAAAAGAATACTCAATTCAATGCTTGGTTTTGCGGCCGGAGTTATGATCGCTGCCAGCATATGGTCACTCTTAATCCCTGCAATTGAAATGGCCGAAGAGAAAGGTGATATTGCATGGGTTCCTGCTGCCGTTGGCTTTCTTTTAGGAGGAGCATTCCTGTATGGAATAGATAAGGTACTTCCACACCTCCATATGGGACTGGCAACTTCAGAAGCCGAAGGAATACATACCACTTGGCGAAGGAGTGTATTATTGATACTGGCCATTACGCTTCATAATATTCCTGAGGGACTGGCAGTGGGTGTTGCCTTCGGGGCCTTAGCGCATGAACCCGATCTGGCCATGCTTGGAGGAGCAGTCTCACTGGCTATTGGTATTGGATTGCAGAACTTCCCTGAAGGAGCTGCCGTTTCAATTCCACTCAGACGGGAAGGCTTTAAGAGACTTAGAGCATTTAATTACGGTCAGCTTTCCGGTATTGTTGAACCTATTGCTGGTGTTTTAGGAGCCTACCTTGTATTATCAGTCACTCCCATTTTGCCTTATGCCCTTTCATTTGCTGCAGGAGCAATGATATTCGTCGTTGTTGAGGAATTGATTCCCGAAGCACAGACAGGCCATGAGACCGATCTCTCCACAATAGGTGCCATGCTTGGATTTGTGGTGATGATGCTTCTTGATGTTGCACTTGGGTAAATTCGATTGTTTCGGTCTGACACCTATAAAAGAGAAAATAAAAAAGAGGAAAGCTTTTGCTTTCCTCTTTTTTTATTACTGTTATAATTCGTTTATTCAGCAGCCTGTTCAATAGGAAGCACTGATACGAATGACTTATTGTTCTTTCTTGTACGGAATTCAACAATGCCGTCAACAAGGGCAAATAGTGTATGATCTTTACCCATGCCTACATTAAGGCCGGGATTATGAACTGTACCACGTTGACGAATGATGATATTTCCTGCCTGGGCAGCTTGTCCGCCATAAATCTTAACACCAAGACGCTTGCTGTGTGATTCTCTACCGTTACTCGAACTGCCGGCACCTTTTTTATGAGCCATTTCTTTTCGTTTTTATCGGTTAATAATTAGGCGTTTATGGCATTGATCTGTACCCTTGTGAAGTACTGCCTGTGGCCATTTTGTTTCTGATATCCTTTTCTCCTCTTCTTTTTGAAGACGATCACCTTGTCGCCACGTAAATGCGACAGGATTTTAGCCGTAACGACAGCGCCGGAGACACTCGGCTGCCCGATGGTTACTGATCCGTCGTTATCCAACAAAAGTACATTGTCGAATTTCACTTCCGAACCCTCTTCACCTTCAAGACGATGCACGAATATCACCTGGTCTTGCATAACTTTATGTTGCTGGCCGGCGATTTCTACGATTGCGTACATTGTTTTATATCTGTTTATTAAAGTTTTTCCTTTGATAGGGGGTGCAAAATTAAATAAATTTTAGAAAGGAACAACTGTTTTTTAAAAAAAGTTAATCATATCACCTCTGACAACCAATTTTTTCCCGAAGTTTTGTCCCACTTATACTTTTGCTTTAGCCTTCATCCCGAATTTGCTGATTGAAGTGGTATTTACCAGCAATACGCCGATGATCACGAGTGCAACAAACAGTATGAACCCCGGCTTGAATGTTTCTCCGTCAAGCATGCCCCACATCAAGGCAATTATCGGAATAAAATAAGTAACAGAAGAAGCAAAAATAGCGCTGGTCATCTGGATGACGTGGTTAAAAAGCATCAGGGCAATTCCGGTTCCAACAATTGCCAGGATTGAAATGTATCCGAGTCCGGAATAAGCTGAAGGGCTTTCAGCCATTGTATGCAAAAAAGGTGTGAACCCGAATAAATAGACGGCGGTAAAGGGGCCGATGGTAAAAAATGCCATGGCGGTTATGGTTACCGGGTGTACTTTCTGCAGGAACGCTTTAATGACGTTTACATTGGTAGCATAGAGTATTGCTGCAATTACGATCAATAGGGCATAGCCTATATTAAAAGTGAAATTCCCCGATCCGCTCACACTAACCAATCCGGCAGCGCCTGCCAGGCCAAGTATCACTCCCAGAATATTAAACCATTTGGGTTTAAGTTTAAAAAACAAAATCCCTAGAATAAGGGTGAATAAGGGAGTAAGCGAATTAAGAATACCTGCAAGTGAACTGTCAATGCCTTTCTGGGCTGCTGCAAAAAGAAAGGCAGGGGCAAGGCTCCCGACTATTCCAACAATTCCGAAAAGTAACCAGTGCCTTGGCTTGAATCCCCTGATCCGCTGAATTGCAACAGGCATCAGAAAGAGCCATGTTATAACCACTCTCAGGGCTCCCACTTCGTTACTTGAAAATGTTTCAAGTCCCCTTTTTATCAGGATAAAGGAACTGCCCCAGGTGATGGCAAGAAAAATAAGGACTGCATAAGGAAACCACGAACGCGAAGTCATAAAAGGGAAAGGCTAAGGGCTAAAGGCTAAAGTTAAAAGTAAAAGTTATGCTTATATTAAAATCTTTATATAAAAGTTGCGATTCAGTAAATGTAAATAATGAACAATAATTATCACTTTAATCATGCAAAAATAAGAGATAAAATAAACAGATAAGATAGATAACAAAGATTAACCAAATATGGTTAGGATATTGTTATTTTGCTTAAAAATAAGTGAATGGAAAATACCGGATTAAAAAGACTGATAAGCCAGAGGGTAGGGGGTAACCATTTTACAACTGCATCTGAAGTAGTTGACTGGTTGGGTGCTGTGCAGGCGCAAGACCTGAACAGTGCAAAATGGGCAATCGGCCTTAGATTGCCGGGCTCATCCGAGAAGATTGTAGATGAAGCCATTAACGACGCCTCGATTATTCGTACCCATCTCCTGCGGCCAACATGGCATTTCGTTTCTGCCGCAAATTATCCGGTATTTCTCGCACTTACTGCCCCTAATATTAATTCAGCCCTAAAATACCGGCGGATCCAGCTTAACCTCGATGATACCTTATTTGCCAAAAGCCATCCCGCTTTGGAAGAAATGCTTCGGAACGGCAATCACTTGACACGGGAGGAAATAACCGCTGAAATGGCATCCATTGTTCCCGACCTTGACAGTTCAAAGATGAATCACATACTCATGGAAGCTGAAATGAACGGTCTGATATGCAGTGGCAGAATTAAAAATAGGTTGCCAACCTATGCCCTGTCGAATGAAAGGATCGAAAAATTCAGCCTGAACGGGAAATTTGATAAAGACAATGCACTTAAATTGCTTGCCGGCAGGTATTTCAGAAGTCACGGACCTGCAACGTTAAATGACTTTATCTGGTGGTCGGGTCTCAGCGCTGGCGATTGTCGCAAAGCACTCGCAATGGTCAAAGATGGACTCATATCAGAACGCGAAGAAAGTGCCGAATATTGGTTTGATCCCTCCATGCATAAAGCAGCCGTTGTTGAAGTTCCTGAAATTGCAATGTTGCCTGCTTTCGATGAGTTCATAATTGCATATAAAGACAGATCAGCAGTTATTACTTATGAAAACCATGGTATGGCAGTCTCTTCAAATGGTGTTTTCAGGCCAGTTATCGTTTATGACGGTCAGGTAATCGGACTGTGGACCAAAACAAGTAAAAAAGAAACATTAATCGTAAGTGTTAAATGGTTTGTAAAACCAGCCAAACCAATCCTCGAAAAACTAAAGGAATCCGCGTATGCATACGCCCGCTTTTTAGGATTAAAAAGCATTGAGATCTTATAATCTAAATTACAATCTCTGGCAAACGGCGCACTGCCAAACTTCCACTGAAGGTGCATTATGTATACCTCCTCAGGTTATGTAGTACATTCCTGTTCATCAAAAGAAACGCTTTTCTATATTGCACTGTCGAAAACGTGGGTTCTGACTGCAATTTTGATTTTTCAATTGTTACTTCTAAAACTAATAACTTCAAAAGATGAAAATTGGAATAATCGGAACAGGCACAGTTGGCCAGACGCTTGCAGCAAGGCTTTCGGAAGTCGGGCACCAGGTTGTAATCGGTACAAGGAATGTGCACGAAAAACTGGCTGATGAAAACGTTGACCAGTATGGCAATCCTCCTTTCAGGGCATGGCAGAAGAGTCATCCTGAAGTACCCCTGGTGACATTTGAAGAGGCAGCAAAACATGGCGAAATAGTTATCAATGCCACAAAAGGCGGTGCATCACTCGAAGCCCTTCAAATGGCAGGTTCTGAAAATCTCAGTAATAAAATCCTTATGGATGTGGGCAACCCGCTTGATGGATCAACCGGTTTCCCCCCATCACTTTTACCCGGTCTCTCCAATTCGAATTCATTGGGCGAAAAGATCCAGATGACCTTTCCTGAAACCAAAGTGGTTAAGACTCTAAATACAATGGCAGCAGGCTTAATGGTTAATCCCCTGATGATAAACAACGGCGACCATACCAATTTCATTTGCGGAAACGATAACAATGCCAAGCAAAAAGTCAGGGAACTTCTGGTTGATATGGGTTGGAAGGACCAGAATATCCTTGATCTGGGCGATATATCAGCTTCAAGGGGCGCCGAGTCATTCCTGCCAACTTGGTTGCGAATCATGAATGCTAAAAAGACGCCGTTTTTCAATTTGAGGATTGTTGATTAACAACGGTTAAGGGTGTTCAATCGTTTCGTTTGTTTCGATGGTTTCGATCGTTTCGATTGTCGTTGCCCGGTATGCGAAATTTTAATTAAGAGCTTGTTAATCTGACTAATTCAGACGATTTGACAACACTTGTTTGAAGTAGTATTGGAATGGTATTGGAGTAGTACTCGGATTCCTTCAACTTCGACATGACTTTGACAGAACATGGATTTGACTTCGATATTGTGATCGATTATTCGATGTTGAGTCCATATTGAATCAATATTGAGTCGAAGTTGAAGCAAATCCTTTATCACTTGATTACGACTCCAATACAATGCCAATCAGGCGTCAAACGTGATTTGTCAAATTTTTCTGTCCCAATTTGCCCTTTTAGCCAGATCGAATGTTAAATTTGGTATAGAATTATTTCCGTTTTTCTATTAATTTTCACGAGGCATTGATTTTCACTTAAGCAGTTGAGAACACAAAATGGAAAGTACCAAGATATTCCTGGCAGGGCAGTTTGTTGAAACCGACAAAACTTTAAAGGTATATTACCCTTATACCGGTGATCTGTTTGCCACAACCTTCAAGGCAGGGGAGAAGGAGCTTGATAAAGCAATAACAGCAGCGCAGGCTGTTAAGGAGGAGATGAAACGCATGCCGGCCTTCAGGCGCAGCGCCATCTTACTGCAGGTCAGGCACCGCCTGATCGAAATGAAGGAGACTTTTGCCCAGACGATAACCGCTGAGTCGGGGAAACCAATTAAAAATGCAAGGGTGGAAGTTGACCGCAGCATTGGAATATTCACGGTAGCTGCCGAGGAGGCAAAACGCCTGCCAAGGGAATATATCGGAATTGACTGGGTTTCATCGGGCAGCGGGAAAGAGGCTCTGATAAAGTATTTCCCTGTCGGAATAATCGGCGGTATTTCACCATTTAATTTTCCACTGAATCTGGCTGTTCATAAAATTGCACCGGCAATAGCTGCAGGTTGTCCCATAATACTTAAACCATCATCTACAACCCCGTTGTCGACACTTTTACTTGCAACACTTTTAGCTGAGACAGATCTTCCCGAAGGCGCAGTTTCAATTTTACCCATGGACAGGGAAACAGGCAATAAACTGGTTACTGATGAAAGAATTGCCATGATCTCTTTTACCGGGTCTCCTGACGTTGGATGGAAAATGAAAGAACAATCGGGCAAAAAGAAAATAACACTTGAATTAGGCGGAAATGCCGGAATTATAGTTTCTGATTCATCCGAACTGCAAAATACTGTTACAAAATGCCTTAATAGTTCATTTACCTACTCCGGCCAAACATGTATTCATTCGCAGAGAATATTTGTCCAGGCTGCAATTTTCGATAAATTCCTCAGGTACATGAAGGAAGGCGCAGAAAAACTGGTTATTGGCGACCCTCTGCAAGATGGAACTGACCTATCGGTGATGATCGATGAAGAAAATGCGAAAAGGGTTGAAGAATGGGTGAACGAGGCAGTTGCAGGTGGGGCCAGGCTTATAACCGGAGGCAGCAGGACAAAAAACCTCTGTTTGCCAACCATACTCACAGGAACCCGTAATTCAATGAAAGTTTGCAGTGAGGAGGTTTTCGGGCCGGTGGTGGTGATAGAACCGTATGAAAGTTACAAAGATGCCGTAAGGATGATTAATGATACGCGTTTCGGATTACAGGCCGGTCTTTTCACCAACCGGATCGATGAAATGAATATTGCTTTCAATGAATTGGAAGTAGGCGGGATTATCTTAAATGACGGACCCACATTCAGGGCTGACCATATGCCATATGGCGGAATAAAGGACTCAGGCTTTGGAAGGGAAGGAGTAAAATATGCGATACATGAAATGATGGAAGCAAGAGTTTTGGTGAAAGAAGGATTTTAAATAAAGAATTTTCTTTATTTTTGTTTTTAATAACCAACCGATCATAATGACAGAGGCTGACAAGCTGGTAGTGATTGCTTTCCAACAGGGAGACCTTAAAGTATTCGAATCTGTCTTTAAGGATAACTATTCCTCAATGGTGAGGATCGCACGCCGTATACTTATTGATCTGGAACCTTCCGAAGAGGTAATTCAGGATTTATTTGTCAAGCTCTGGGAGAAAAGGGATTCTTTGGTAATAAACACCTCCCTGCCCGCCTATTTGAAAAAAGCCGTTATTAACCATGCACTTAACTATATAAAATTTCAGCAGAAGACAGTGCGGTTTCAGGATTATATTGGGTTTGAAGTCGATAGTTACCAAAGTGAATCAGCTGACAATCCGATGCTTCACAATGATCTTGAAAAAAAGGTCAATATTTTAATGAAGTCAATGTCGCAAAAAAGAAGGGCTATTTTTGAAATGAGCCGGTTTGAAGGCATGAAAAATCATCAAATAGCCCAGCAATTGGGGGTGAGTCTTAAAACAGTGGAATATCACATGTCGGCAGCACTTGATTTTCTCAGGGGCAAACTATCAGATTATCTGCCGGTTATGCTTTTTTTACTCCTCTTGTGTAAAAAAATGTAAAAAAATGTTGAAATTCCCTTTAGGGTAAAAGTGGAGTTTGATTGTCTAATATAAACAATAAAGTTCTGTAGCTCTTAAAACATGTTTGGCGTTAATAAAAATAAAGTCCTGTTAGTTAAGTATCTGCTGGGTGAAGCCACACCGGAAGAGCAGAAACTGGCAGAGGATTACATTGCCCGTTCCGAAAGGAATAAGCAGTTGTTTGAATCCTACAGGGGGCTTATGTTTTTAACCCAGAAGAAGAGGGTTGAATATAACGCTGATCAAGCATGGGAAAAGGTCCGGAACAGGATTGAAGCCAAAAATGGGAAAAACAACAATTCATCGTTACTTTCCAAAACATCCAAACGTTTACCACTTATCAGATATGCAGTATCGGCGGCAGCTGCCCTCCTTATTGTATTAATCGGATTTGTTAAGTTTATTAGCCGTGATGATGTAACTATTAATAAAATATCATCCGGGCTCGCAGTTGCAGCTCCGTACGAGTTGCCCGATGGCAGTGATGTAATACTGAATTCTTCCACAACACTAAAATTTCCTGAGAAATTTGAAAAAGATATCAGAGAAGTGTCTATTTTTGGAGAAGCGTTTTTTGAAATAAACCCTGATCCCGACAGGCCTTTCATCATTCATGCCAATGGCATGGATATAAAAGTGCTTGGCACTTCGTTCAATGTCGAAGCATATCCGGGTAATGATTATGTTAAAGTAACAGTGAATACCGGTAAAGTCACGGTCTATCCGACTGGTACTGCTGAAGCAGATATTCAGGAGGAGGGGCAGTTCCTTACCGCAGGTGAAGTTGTTACTTACAGTCATAAAACAGGAGTCTTTTTCAAAAGCGTCAATGATGATCTCAATGTGTTGAGTTGGAAAACCGGTATTCTGACTTTTAAGGAAGCCAGGCTTGCAGAGGTTTTGAAAGCGTTTGAGGAAAAGTACCATAAACAATTTGTTATTGATGACAGTACTCTCCTGGATCAAAGGCTAACCGCCCGCTTTGAGAATGAATCATTGGATGATGCACTTGAGACACTTTCATTAATATTCAACGTTAAATTCGAGAATAAAGAAAGGCATATCATAGTGCATTAAGAATGTCGTTGGAACCTTTTGGTAACTAAGACTTTGCAACTATGATGTTTCCCCTTAAGCATTCGCTTTTATTGATAACCTTACTTTTGTTTGGCTTTACCAGTTCGACTTCAGGACAAACTGTCAAATTGAAAGAAGGTATTTCTTTTGCAGTCAGTAACGTTTCGGTCACTGATGCATTGGATATTTTAGCCAGCCAGACAGGGAATACCTTTTCATATAATCCTGACCACATTCAAACTTCACGGATCGTTAAGGTTGACCTGCACGATCGACCGCTTACCGAAGTTATAAGTGCCATACTTGGATCCCCCAATTTTGCATTCAGGCAAATAGGAAATCAGATCGTAATCTTTCGCTCTAAGGAACAAATCCCTGTGCAAACGGATGAAAACACTTCAACAGAAGGTAACCCGGATCATAACATAACAAAACCCGGTGCAGGGAACTACCTGAATAAGCCCGATACCGTTTATGTTTTTAAAGATATTCATGATACGGTAAAAGTAACCGAGTATATAACCAGGACCGATACGATTATCCAAAAAATTGCCACGCCGGTATCAGGAAAGGAGATTTTTCGGAATACCACTGACCTGGGAAAAGAATTCTCCTCAAAAGTAAAATTTGAAATAGGCGGATCTTTAGCTTTCTTCTTATCAGGACCGGAATTTTCTGCTACAGATATTCCTGCCGGTAAACTGGAGCAATATAATAAATCGTATTCAGACAAATCCTTATCGGGATCAGCCGGACTCGAAATCAATGCAAAATATCAAAGATGGGTCTTTACCACAGGACTTAATTTTACTTCATTTAATCAAAAAATGGATTATAATTATTTGGTTGAATCAGGTGGGTATTATGAAAAAGATACACTGGACGCCTATTTTGAATTAATTGACGGAGAACCGAAATGGACCTACCTTACTGATTCGGTATATATACCTATAGATAATAAACTGTATGATTATAAAATTACAAACCATACACGCTATCTTGAAGTCCCTTTGACTATCGGATATAATCACCCGGTTTCAAATATGCTGGTATTTGTAAAGACCGGGATTATTACAGGGCTCTTTTTAAATTCAGATGGCAGCCAAATCCGGGTATATGAAAGCGGGGTCCTTTCTGTCAATGAAATTGACTCTAAGAAAATAGTTTTTTCTTATAGTGCGACTATTGGCTTAGCAATACCTCTGACACGAAAATTGATTTTAAGCCCCGGCTTATCTTACAGGAATCATCTTGCCAGTGTTTACAAGGATTTTCCTGTTAAAACCAGGTTCGAGGCTGTTGGAATAGGAGCAAGCCTCTCGTATAAACTATATTAAATTTCAGAGTGAATTTAGCTGGTTATCTATATTTCCATATTTCGTATTTTTGGAACAAATTGTGAAAATACAACAACCAATGAAGAGCCCGTCAGGAAAGATTTTTCTATTCATAATATTTCTTGCGCTGGTTGGGCATTCACTTCCTTTATTTGCAGACGGGGGGTACATTGGCGGAAATATCGTTGAAAATACAACCCTGTCACCAGCTGACAATCCAATAACAGTTTTTGATATTGTAAATATCCAGGAAGGTGTTACCGTTACCATTGAGCCCGGTACGCAATTAAATTTCATGCCGGGCACTCATTTCGAGATACATGGCACACTCATAGCTTCCGGAACAGTCCTGAATCCCATTATATGCAATTTATTAACCCAGCAAGGAGTTCCCGGAGTATGGAACGGTTTCAGGTTCTATCACGGCATTACTGTTTTTGATGATCAGGGAGCCTATATTTCAGGTTCTGTCATGAATAATATGATCCTGTCTAAAGCATCCACCGGTATTTCAACTTCAGACTCCAGTCATCTTCTTCTGAGAAACATAACGATTGATGATTGCACTTTAGACGGTATAATTGCAGGTTCACAATCAGAACTGATCCTTGAAAATCTTACTATTTCAAATTCACAGACAGGCATTACGGTTGTAGATACAAGTGCTTTAACAATTAACAACCTGTCGGTTGAATATTGTGGATATGGTATTAAAGTTGAGGATGGATCACGAATAGTATTGAAAGAATCGCAGGTTACAGAATGCGGATACGGGATTTCTTTCAAGATATCAAGCAACAGCAGTATAAGTGATTGCGACATCACAAATTGCGTCTTTGGGATTATGTTCTTTTCTGATCCTGATTTCTTTGCAGAAAATAATGTTATAGAAAATAATAACATCAGCAATAATGACAATGTAGGTCTGTTTATGTCGCCTGGTTACAGTAAGATCCGTAACAACAGAATTTGTAATAACCTGATTAAAAATAACAACATTGGATTGCATATCGGAAACGGCGGATTGAATGACCATGGATACAATGTCATCACCGGAAACAAGGTTGAAGGAAATGAATTCGGAATAAAGATCTCGCAAAGTAACGATACGGTAACTCAAAACCTTATACAGGAAAACAAAATCGGCCTGATCCTTAATTCAGCCAGCCAGAATTATATCTACCGGAATATTCTCCTTCACAATACAGAGTGGGCTCTTCATATTGAAGAAAGTTCGAACAACAATCTTGTTGAGCAAAATAACATATCTGAAAATGCCTCCGCTGTAAAATTAGCTGTTAAAAATGGGGAGGCTTCCGTTGATAACTCATTCCTTTATAATAGTATAATGGAGAATGAAGCAGTTAATTTCTTAATTCTTACCGGGCCACAGGCCAATATTGAAAACAACAATATTATTTCTGTCAGCGACAGTGCTTCATTTATAAACCGCAGTGAGTTTGATGTTATTGCACCCAATAACTACTGGGGGACAAGTGATACAGCACGCATTGATTCAATCATATCAGACAGGCATGATTTTCCCGAATTCGGAGAAGTAATTTATAAGCCATTTATTGGTTCGCCAGATACGGAATCGCCTATTTCAAGACCTGAAATGGTTATAAAGCAGCTTATAGGGAATACCGTTGTTGTTTCATGGCACCAAAATACTGAAGCAGACCTTGCAGGTTATAAAATATATACCGGAGAAAGTAACAGCCTTTATGAAACCATTGGTAAGGACACTCTTTTCTCCATTCCGGGATTGCTCCTTACAGAAAAGATAGCTGTAACAGCTATTGACAGCCTTGCCGATGGAATCCATGACCGGTATGAAGGCCATGAGAGTAATTTCTCCTTTGCCTTAGCTGGTCCCTATGCCGGTGGAATCAACTCGGTGTGCTCAGATGACAACTATTTTACAAGTTCAGCCACGGCAATTGACTACCAGTCACTCTTATGGTCAACAGATGGCGATGGCACATTTGCCGATCCTGCAACTTTACATACTTATTATATTCCCGGGCCTGCTGATAAGTTGGAGAAGACTGTCCACCTGACATTAAAAATCGAAACTTCATCAGGGGTAATTTTAACGGATGTACTTAATTTGAGTATCCTTGAATATCTGGTTGCTGATGCCGGACCTGATACAACCATAACTGATGCGGAAATCTTCAATACAGGTGAAGCTACAGCGATGAATTATATGGAGCTCACATGGATAACCAGCGGTGATGGTATCTTTGAACATGCTGATTCCTTAAAGACCAACTATACTCCCGGTGAAAATGACAAACAGGCCGGTTTTGTTATCCTTACTCTGCGAATAAATTCAGGCTGCGGAGTTTTAAGCGACAATATAAGGCTTCAGATCATAAGGGGTTTTGACATTTCAGGAACTCTTTACAGGGAAAACGCGACTGTTAGCGATGGAGTTGTACTTGCATTCAACAAGTCTGCAGAATCCACCAGGGCAATTTCCATGACCAGTTCAGATATAGATGGCAAATTTACATTGAAAGACATGCCCGAGGGTGACTACTACATATACTTTATTCCTGATCCTTCTCTGTTTTCAGCTTATATTCCTACCTATTATGCCTCACGGCACAAATGGCAGGATGCCTGGCTTATGCAACTACAAAACGATGTTTTCGATGTGGATATTAAATTGGAACCGGTTGATTTAATATTGCCAGCAGGAGAAGGATCGATAAAAGGAACTTACTTATATGAAGGTTCACCTGACGCTGACAATATTATTTTCAGGCAACCATGGTTTGATTACGCTTCTATTCCGGCAGGCAATGATGAAATAGTTGAACCTGCAGGAAACCATGTGATCCTTTTAATGAATCCATCACTAACCAAAATTATCGGATGGACCCTTTCGGATCTGGATGGGAAGTTTACATTCAGCCAGCTTCCATATGGTGAATACCGGTTATGGGGCGAAAAAGCCGGATATGAGAATAAAATATCAACAATAATTTATATTTCACCTGAAAATAAAGATATTACAGAAGTAACGCTGAATGTTAATGTTAAGAATAAACTGATTGAATCATTACTATCTGAGCCAAAATCCGAAGCTTTTGAAGTATTTCCCAATCCTGCAAGTGAGCAGGTTTGTGTCAGCGCCAGAAACTTCAGTGATGAAAACTTCCTCAATTTTCAGCTTTTTAATGAAACTGGGGTCAAGGTCAGTGATCAGCTTATTGTACGAACATCTGCAGAATGTTTTGGACCGGTTGATGTATCCAATTTTCCATCGGGTCTCTATTTTTGTATTTGTACTGCATCCTCAGGGAAGAGACTTGTTTATAAACTTACCATAAACTAAGTTTTACCTTTGAGCCCCACCTAATAATACTTTAACACGAGTTTTTAATTTTTTTTAAAAAAAGTGCCCTAAAAGTTTAGGGTAAAACCCGTTTTTATTGTCTTTAAAGTGAGTCGGAGAATATAGTACTAAAGTTTACTTGATAAAACTCGTTGAACAAGGTGCATAAATCACTTAAAGAGTGCAATTTATATTCATTGCTTGGTGCAGATAATGTATCCGGCTTTTTTATTTTATAAGCTCAACTATTTTTAAATAGGGAATTACCAATAACTATTAAACGCGTCGATATGGCAGAAAGGAGGGTTAACCACACAAGTAAATTTTTGTAAATCAATTAAATGTACTGTTTATGTTCACTTCGAACAAACTCAGATTACTAAAATTAAATCAAAACTAAAAATCAGTTAAACAAAAAAATGAAAAAACTACTTACGCTTTTAGTACTGGTGTTTTTGGCATCAGGTATCACAAGAGCTGGTGTAGCCGATGGAATTTTTTCACAGTTTTCAGGTACATATACTGAAACCTCAGGTGGAACAGTTATCCAAGCCCAGCCTTTTGATGATACTATGATACCGAATATAGCCATAGGCTTTACGTTCAATGCGAATGGTATCAATTTTACCACGATGAATGTAAATCCAAACGGTTATGTTTTCTTCCACCCGACAAGCACAACCAGTTTGTATTCAAGTCCGCTATCATCGACAGGCGTTGCCACTATGGTGGCAAGTGCTATGGCCCGTGATATCCAGAGCACTGCAACCAGTGCTATCCGTGTTGAAACAACAGGTACAGCTCCAAACAGGGTAACTACAATCCAATGGAATGATGTTAAACGTTACGGTTCAAGCTATGACGGAGAATTAATGGATTTCCAGATCAAATTATACGAGACAACCAATGCTATTGAATTCGTGTATGGTCCAATGACAGTTTCTGCTTATGCTACCTCTCAATTCCAGGTTGGCTTAAGAGGAACAGCCAATACAGATTTCAATAATCGTACAACCACCACTGACTGGGCTGCCAGCATTGCCGGCGCAACAAACAGTGCTACAATGGATTTAAGCACTACTGTTTTCCCAACTTCAGGTTTAACTTTCCGTTATACAGTTCCTGCTCCCCAGGTGGCAATTTATAATGCACCTGTCAATGGAGCAACAGGACTTCCTATCACAACTATCCTCAACTGGTCAGCTCCAACTACAGGTGGTGCACCAACCGGATACCGTGTTTATCTTGGAACCGACAATCCTCCAACCAATGTTGCCAACGGTGTTGATGTTGGCATGGCTACCACATACGATCCAAATCCAGACCTTCTGTATGCAAGTACTTATTACTGGCAGATCGTTCCTTATAACGGAACAGGCTCAGCTACCGGAAGTCCGGTTTGGTCATTCTCAACTTCATTAGGTATCGGTGCACTTCAGGGATACATCACAAATGCTTTTGGAATTCCCCTTGGCGGTGCAACGGTAACCTTAGGTAATAGCCTTGGTTCTGTTTCTACAACCAGTGCTCCCGACGGATCATATTCTTTCTCAGATGTTCCGGCTGCTGATTACACTGTATCTGCAACTAAAACAGGATACAATACATCCAGTGCAGCTATTTTTGTAGCACCAGAAGTCATTACCTATCAGAATCTTGCTTTAACAGCTCCTTCAATGGCTGTTACTCCAAATCCATATAATGTTACCGTTAATCCTTTTGAACTTTACGAAGGTGCTTTTAACATTATAAATAATGGCAGCGGCCCTCTTGGATGGGAAGCAGAAATTGTTTATCCTGACAGAGCTCCGAGAGCTGATTATCCTATTTATTCAAACCCATCGAATGTAGAAGTAGTTTCTTCTCCCAACAGGGTACCAGCAGGAACACGTCCTCAGCCGGGCTCACTGCAACAGGAATTACGTGATCCGAGTGATATAGCTTATGCTTATGTTGCTTACGCATTGGGCGGACTTTCAGAAGCTCCATGTACCTTTGCACTTAACACCCCTGGTACCGTTACCAACTTCGGCAGTGCTGCAGCTGATTTTATTGCTGCTGCTGATTGGGCTAACGACACATGGTACGGTGTAGTTTATGGCGGACAATTCCTTACCATCAATCCTGAAACCGGTGCTTATACCAATATAGGTACAACCGGTGACTTTGTAGGTATCTCCTTCAATCACCAGAATGGTGTAATGTACGGACTTACTTATGCAGGTGCTTTGATGACCATTAACCTTGAAACAGGTGCTACTACCAATGTTGGTTCTTCAACTTCAGGCTTTATCGCTTTTGAAATTGATAACGATGGTATAGCTTACGCTGTAAATATTGATTCAGACCAATTCGGAACCATCAACCTTGAAACCGGCGCCTGGACAACAATCGGACCGGTGGGTTTCAATGCAAGCTATGCTCAGGATATGAGTTGCGACCATAGTACAAACGAATTGTACTGGGCTGCTTACGATGCAGGTTCAAGCCAGGGTAAATTGTTACTCGTTAACAAAGAAACCGGAACCTCACAATTGATCGGTACATTCCCCGGTGGTTCAGAAATCGACGGTTTTGCTATTCCTGGTGCCGCTGGTGCCGGTGCATGGTTAACCCTCGGAAATTACACAGGAACTGTTAATCCTTATTCTACTTTAAGTCTTCCTGCTTACTTCAATGCAAACAACACTGAGCCGGGTGAAGTTTATACAGCTACCGTTGTATTTACCAGCACCCCTGATGTTGGAACCGTTTCTATCCCGGTTACGATGACCATTGCAGGTGATCCTCTTGCTGCTCCTGATGATTTGATTGCTGTACTTTCTAACCCTATTACAGGTCAGGTTAGTTTAAGTTGGACAGCTCCTCCTGCAGGTTATACGAATTTTGTTATTAAACGTGATGGTGCTACCGTTGGAACAACTACCGGTACAACCTTTACAAACATACTTCCTGCTTATGGTATCTATAATTTTACCGTTCAGGCAGTTTACCCGCAGGGAAATTCATTACCAGCTGGTCCGGAAGAAGTTGAATGGCCAAATCCGACCCTCGTATTGAATCCTACAGCTTTATATAATGAGCAATATCCTGCTTCATCTGAGAATGTTACTCTGCGCGTTTCAAATACCGGTGAAGGTACATTAGCCTTCTCATTCCCGGCATTTGCTGCCCGTCAGCTTGTAAATTCTCCTGATTTCACTCCAAACGTTCCTTCAACCGTTCAGGCTGTTGAGGTAGCTAAAGGTGAAACTGATCCGACCGACGGAGCCGGAAACCGTAACCTCCGTGGCGCCGGCGGACCAGATGCTTACGGATATGTTTGGATTGACAGTGATGAAACCGGAGGCCCTGCTTATACATGGACTGACATTTCATCAACGGGTACTTTAATCACAGGCTTTACTGATGATAACGTACTTGGACCATACAACCTTGGTTTCAATTTCCCGTTCTATGAAAACTTCTATAATACTGTTAACGTAAGCTCAAACGGTTACCTCATTTTCGGAAGTACCAGCAGTGCTTATACCAACCAGAATATTCCAAGTTCCACAGCACCGAATAATATCATTGCATGGTTCTGGAATGACTTAACCGGTGGTGGCACAGTACATTATCAGAATATGGGAGACAGATGGATAATCCAATATACAAACTATCCTGATCTTTCCGGAACTGGTACTATTACTGCTCAGGTACATCTTTTCCCGAATGGTAATATCCGCATTTATTACAATAACATCACAAGCGGGTTAACAATCAATAGTTCAACAATTGGAATTGAAAACAATGCAGGAACGGTTGCAACCAATATTAACTACAATGCTAATTATGTACATAATGGCCTTGCAATTGCAATTGACTTCCCGGTTCCCTCATTTATTACCAATGTAACCCCTGCTTCAGGTCAGGTTGCTGCCGGTGAATATCTTGATGTTGCCGTTGAATTTACAGCTGATCCGATTTATCATACTGTTGGAACATACACCGATGAACTCGAGATCAATACGAATGATGTAGCTAATGCTTCTGTTTTGATCCCTGCTACCATGGTTGTTTACAATCCGGGTATGATTTCAGGTACCGTTACAAGTGCTGTTGATGGTTCACCAATTGAAGCTGCTCTCGTTGTAGCCGGTGATTATTCGGCATTAACAGATGCTAATGGTAATTACAGTATGATTCTTGATGCAGGTACTTACACTGTTACTTTCAGCAAAACCGGTTTCACTTCAGTTACCGTTAATAACGTTGTAATTAGTGAAACTGTTACTACTGACCTGGATGCAGTTCTTGAAGAAGAATTCTATCCTGTAACTTTTGTACATGCTGAAGTTAACGAAGCTGATACACAGACTGAAGTAACCTGGGGTCTTCCTTCACCGGAATATGAAATGTTCTATGATGACGGTGTTGCTGAAAACTTCACAGCATGGGCTCTTCCAGGAAACATGAATGCTGTTAAATTTACTCCTGCCGGATATCCTGCCACAGTTTACGGTGGTAAGATTTTCATCGGTGATGGCAGTTTCCCGAATAATAATAATGGTTTGATCGGTACTACTTTTGCTGCATTAGTTAAAGCTGATGATGGTGCAAACGGATTACCCGGCACTACCCTTGATTCAATCATTGTAACCGTAAATAATTACGGATGGGTTGAATTCACAGGTTTAAATGCTGAAATTGAATCAGGCAGCTTCTACCTTGTAATGTTACAGACAGCTGTTTCTCCAAATACAGCAGGTGTTGGTATTGACCAGACTACTCCAATTGCTTACCGCAGTTATTCATTGAATTTTGTGGCTGGTGGAACATGGGCTTTATCACCATATCAGGATATGATGATGCATGCTCTTGTTAGTGGTCCTGCCGGAGATAACGTTGCTAAAGTTTCTTCTGAAGTAAGGGTTCCCAAAAAACAAAGGGGAATGATCTCTCTGACACCTCCTACTGCTCAGTCAGGTGCTGAAGGTGTTGCAGAATACCGCGCAATCCAGAATGGACAAACAAGTCGTGAAGTTACTAATTACACTATCTGGCGTATTGCTGTTACCAATCCTGATTTAGGTCCGGAAGCAGGTACACAAACTGAACTGACCAGTGTAAATGCTACTAACTATACTGATGCTGCATTCCAGAACCTCCCAATGGGCTGGTACGCTTATGCTGTTGCTGCTAATTATACCAATGGCGGTCAGTCAGCTAAAGCTTACTCAAACATAGTTGGTCACCTGAAATCAGTTGATGTTACCGTTAATGTAACTTTAACAACCGGCGGCAGCCCTGCAGGTGCAGTGGTTACCTTAACCGGTGCTGACTATCCTCACCTCGTTCTTACACAAACTGTTCCTGAAGAAGGTACTGTTGTGTTCGAAGACATGGCAAAGGGTAACTATGAATTATTCGCAACCAAAGTTGGTTTTGATGATTATGTTTTCAATGCTAACATTCAAAGCGACCGTACTTTCGACATCATGCTTGCAGAACGCAAGTACAAACCACGCAATCTGTATGTTGATCCTCTGACCCTTGTAGCAACATGGGATGAGCCATTGGCATATGCTGTACTGGAAGATTTCGAAGGCACAACTTTCCCGCCAACCGGCTGGCAGGTTATTACACAGAATACCACAGGATGGTATGCAACAACTGACGGAAGCAGCGGAAGCTGGACAATTCCTGCTCATACCAAGTATGCTGTGGTTAACGATGACGCTGATAACGGAAACGGATGCTGCGACTATCTGATCACCAATGAACTCGATTTCACCAATCTTGATTCATACCGTTTGAACTTTGCTAGTTTCTATGATGGAGCTTTCGGACAGAGTGCATACGTTGAACTAAGTACAGATAACGGCGCAAACTGGACTGTAATTAACACTTTGGCCCCTGCTACTGCATGGACTGATATAGAAATTGACTTAGCACAATATTCAGGTGCCAATGGATTGAGCAGCGTATGGATTGCATTCCATTCTGACGACAATGGCGAATGGGCATCAGGCTGGGCAATTGACGATGTTGCAATTTCATCAGGCGGTGTTCCATTACAGGGTTACGGAGTATTCCTTGACGGAACGCTCGTTGGTAATACAATGGAAAGAACATTTACCTATACTAACCTGAACTACGGACAGGATTATCTTGCAGGTGTTGCTGCACTGTTTACTTCTGGCTATTCAGAACTTGACACTTATCTGTTCAAGAGCTTGTATCTTGCTCCTCCTGACAGTTTACAGGGTGAAAGTCCTGCACAGACCGACTATGTACATCTTACATGGAATGAACCTGTTTCAAGCGGTGGTGGTGCCGGTGGTACCCTCATTGAAGACTTTGAAGCAGGTACACTTCCTGAAGGTTGGTTATCAATCGATGAAGATGGTGACGGTTATAAATGGGATAACAGTGCTGTTGAATTCGATGTATTTGACGCTCATACCGGTGCTTACTGCATGGCAAGTGCAAGTTACAGGAACGACGTTGGAGCATTAAATCCAAATAACTGGCTCATTACTCCTGCAATTCAAATTGGTTCACAATCTGAATTACGTTTCTGGGTAGATGCTCAGGATCCTGCTTATGCTGCTGAGCAATATTATGTAAGGGTTTCAACAACCGGTACTGATATTGAAGACTTCACTGAAACTATTCATAGTGCTGTTTCTACCGGCGAATGGCAGGAAGTAGTACTTGACCTTGGTCAATTTGCAGGCAATCAGATCTATATCGCATTCGTTCATGCTGATGTAACTGATATGTACTTCTTAAAGATCGACGATGTAAGTATCGCTAATGCTACCGGTATGTGGCCTGAAACAACTCCTGTTCAGCCAGGTATCAGCAATGCTATGCCTTTCAGGACCAGCGGTATGACTACTGACCAGATTAACAGCACACTTGCTCAGTACAATGCAAGCGTAGTTAAGACTCCGGTTCGCTCAGTACCTGGTATCTCGGGATACAATATTTACAGGGACAGCGAAATGGTTGCCTTTGTTGATCACCCAACTACTGAGTACTTCGATCTTAACCTTGATCCGGGTACTTATACATACCATATTACTGCTGTTTATGATTTGACTCCTTATGGATTCCCATTCCAAACTGGTGAATCTATGATCGAAGGTCCGATTGATGTTGAAGTAATTTACGGTTTCGAACTGCCATTTGTTGAAGATTTCACAACAGGCGTATTCTCAACCAACGATTGGTCAACCGACGGAACTAACTGGCAGATTGCCGGCCAGCAGGGAAATCCAATGCCGTCAGCTATGTTCTCATATTCTCCGGCACAGCAGGATTATTCACTTTCAATGTCAAGCTCATGGATGATCGGTGCAGGCTTTGTTGATGGTAAGATTTATGTTGATTTCGACGTAAAACTTGACGACAACACTGCAACTGGTGATGAAAAAATGCTTGTTGAAGTATATGATGGAAACGCATGGACAACTTTTGCCACGATTACTGCTGATGGAGATACTGATTGGGAAACCAAACATGTTGACGTTACATCTTCGGCAAAGGGAGTTGTATTCCGCGTTCGCTTTACTGCTGTAGGTTTGAACTCACTTGATATTAACAACTGGTTAATTGATAATGTACATATTTATCGTGTATGTGAAGCTCCAACCAACCTTGAAGCATCAGTTCCAGATCCGGGAGCACATGGCGACCAGATACTCTTAACATGGGAAGGTCCGGATATTCCACAACCTGTTGCAGAATGGATCCTGTGGGATGATGGCGTTAATTACTCAGGTATAGGTGTAGGTGCTGACGCTACATGGGCTGCAGCAGTTCGCTTTACCCCGACTGAATTAGCACAGTATGCAGGTGCACAATTGACTAAGATCAGGTTTGTTCCTTCAGAAGCAGCCGGAAGTACATTTGTACTCAAAGTATGGACGGGAGCAAATGCTGCCAACCTCGTACTGAGTCAGCCTGTATCTTCATTTATCGCTGGTACATGGAATGAATATACACTTAACACCCCTGTTACCATCAGTGGAACAACCGAATTGTGGTTTGGTTATGAAGTAACCCAGGCTGCAGCCGATTTCCCGGGTGGTACTGACAATGGTCCTGCCATTAACCAATATGGTAACTGGGCTAACCTTGACGGTGTATGGGAAACCTTGGTAGCACTGAATCCTGCGTTGAATTACAACTGGAACATTCAGGGATTTGTTCAGACTCCTGCCGGAGCTGCATTACCTGCTCTTCCAATTGCAGACAATACAGTTTACAATGCTCAGGGAACATTATCCATGAGCAGTACTACCTATGTAAACGGTGCAGTGGCTCCTGAAACAGGCAGTCGTGAATTTACCGGTTACAATGTGTATCGTGATGACGAACTGATAGCAAATACAACTGAAACTGAATATCTGGATACAGATCCTGAGATTTCAGTACTTAACCAGCAGTATTGCTATAAAGTATCAGCAGTTTACACCGACTGTGAATCTGAATTCAGCAACACAGCATGTGCTACTGTTGTAAAAGTGGATGATCCTGAAATGAGTGCTGTAAGCATCTATCCGAATCCTTCAAACAGTGTCGTAAACATTGAACTTACTAACGAAATAAGCCATCTTGTTATTTATAACAGTGTAGGCCAGGTAGTAAATGAAATGAACATTGCAAAGGATAAGATGATACAAATAGATGTACGTTCTTATGAATCAGGTGCATATCTTGTTAAATTCATCACCAATAATGGCGAAAGCTTTACCAAAAAGCTTGCTGTTACCAGGTAACAAATCATTAAATTGATAATACTGCCAAAGCCCCGGAAACGGGGCTTTGGCGTTTTATTGGAATAGGTGGTCTATCCAAAAAAATCAGACTTCTGTTCAGCAGGCCATGATTTTTTTTTAAGGAATTGAAATTTAGTCGCTGAACCTAATGATTCGTTTATTATATTTACCCACAATTTTGATAAAAAGTGGATAATTAAAAAAATTGACAAAAAAAATGCGTTTTACCTTAGGGTAAAAATGTTTTTTGTTGTCTAATAAGTACCGGGAGATTTAATTTCCCACACATTTCAATCTCGTTCTACTCCTTGAACTACTGATTATTGGGAGGAATTTGATTCCTTCGTCGCTTAATCTTTTACGAACCTGACAACCAAGAGTTTTTTGATTGTGCTATAACTATGGTTATAGCTCTTTGCTAATGAAGCTATTAGCAGGATAACCATAGTTACAATTGAACTCAAATATAACTATCATATATTGATATATAAATCAAACTAATACAAAAACACTTGTCAATTCAGGAAAGGAGGGTCCCCGCAAACTACTATTAATTAATCTCACAGAATTCATTTCGAACGATCTATAGCCCTTTGATGGGCATTCTGAGTGAACTAAATTAATTACTGGTTTTCTAAAATCATTATTCATTTAATTTTCAAATTATGCTAAACAGTACACACAAATTGTTACAGCACAAGTTTATGCTTATGCTGTTATGTCTGTTTTTAGGATTCACGGTATCAGCACAGGATGTGTTGATGACGCAGAGTTTTGAAAACGGAGGTGCAATGCCGGCTGGATGGGCAAAGACGACTGTTTCGGGTTCCGATGCTTTGGGATTCGTTACAACCTCGACCAACCCTTCTGGATTTTCACCGACGGACGGATCGTACATGGTACGCTTTAATTCTTACAGCGTTTCATCGGCCGTAAACAGGCTTTACACCACATCGTACATTTCAACTGTTGCAAAAGAAAATGTAACGGTTGAATTTTCCTGGCTGGAAAGCACCGCTTATGCCAGTTCTTTCGACAGGGTTACCGTTCAATGGTCTCCCAATGGAACTACCTGGTTTGATGGTGGCACGTATGACAGGCCAGGTGCTGCAAATGCCTGGGTTACTATTCAGGATGTATTGCCTGCAGCTGCCCAGAACCAGCCTTCACTGCACATTGGATTCCTCTTTACATCTGCTTATGGAAACGACTGTTTTATCGATGATGTAACAGTGACTGCCGACAACCTTGCAGAACCGGTGACAGTGACTATCGGCACAGGAACGGGTACTACTTCACAGCCATTCAATACTTACTGGCATGACTCACGTACCCAGATACTCCTTACCGCTGCTGAAATAATAGCTGCCGGAGGTGGTGCAGGTGACATAACTACTCTGGGATTTAATGTTACTTCTGCCGCTGCACAAACCATGAATGGATTTAATATTGATGTTCAAACTACTACAGCTGCTACCCTTACTGGTGTGGTTGAATCAGGTTGGACTAATGTATATTCAGGTGCGCATACTGCATATGTTGGATGGAATGTGTTCACATTCCAGACTCCATTTGATTGGGACGGTACTTCAAATCTTATCTTCAATGTTTGCTTTGATAACACTTCATATACGAGTTCTTCATCATGCACATATACAACTGTAGCTGACAGAACCTGGTATCGTGCATCAGATGGTCAAACAGGCTGCTCAATGACTGGAGGCTCAATCACATCAAGCAGACCTAATGTTATGATGACTATTGAAACTACACCTCCATTACCCATTAGTGTTGTTCAGGGCTTTGTAACCAATGCCTACGGTATTCCTATTCCTGGTGCTACAGTAGTTGCAGACAATGAATTTGGTACATTTACAACTACTTCAGGCCCTAATGGAGCTTACATCATTGATGATATCTACATTGGTGAATACACCATGTATGCTGTTAAAGACGGTTATAACCTCAACACGATAAACAATGTGCTTGTTTATGAGGGACAGACTACCTATCAAAATATAGCTCTTACACAGCCTTCAATGGCCATTACTCCAAATCCATATACTGTTACCCTTAATCCGAATGAATACTATACTGGTGCATTCAATATTATGAATAACGGTAATGGACCTTTGGATTGGGCAGCCACTATTGAATTTATGGAAAACGATAAGAGTGCTTATCCAATCTATACTTCAGTTCCTGTCCATGAAGTTGAAAACTCACCTAACAGGGCTCCGGCAGGAACTGTTCCTTATGATCCCACAGGTGAATTAAACAATCCTTCAAAGGATCCAACAGATATTGCTTACGGTTATGTGGCATATGCATTAGGTGGTTTAACAGAGTCACCATGTTCATTTATGCTTAATAATCCAGGCCAGGTTACCAACTTCGGATCAGCAGCAGCTGATTTTATTTCGGCCGCTGATTATGTTGGTGATATTTGGTACGGAGCTATTTATGGCGGTTCACAGTTTATGACAATAGATCCGGTTACCGGAGCCTATACCATACTTGGATCAACAGGCGATTTTGTGGGCATGTCGTATAACGGCCAGAATGAAACCATGTATGGACTAAGTTATGCTGGTACCTTATATACAGTTAACCTGGCTAATGGTCAGGCAACTGCTGTTGGTCCAACCGGCACATCAGGTTTCATTGCATTTGAAATCGACAATGATGGTATTGGCTATGCAGTAAATCTTGATACGGATCAACTTGGAACCATTAACCTGGAAACTGGTCAGTGGACCTCCATAGGCCCTGTTGGTTTCAATGCAAGCTATGCCCAGGATATGAGCTGTGACCACAGCACCAATGAATTGTATTGGGCAGCTTATGACGCAGGTACCAGCCAGGGTAAACTGTTGCTTGTTAACAAGACCAACGGTTCATCACAGTTGATTGGCACCTTCCCGGGTGGTTCTGAAATTGACGGTTTTGCAATTCCGGGATCAGCTGGCGGCGGTTGGTTGACTTTAGGATCTGAATCAGGAACTGTAAATGCTTTCTCAAATTATAATCTTCCTGCTTACTTTAATGCAGAAGATACTGAAGCCGGGGAAGTATATACAGCCACTGTCACTTTTACCAGTGATCCTAACGTTGGAACCATTGCTATACCTGTTACCATGGTTATAGCAGGTCCACCACTATCATTCCCAACTGATCTGAGTGCTGTTTTGACAGATCCTTTCATTGGTTCAGTCAACCTGAGCTGGTCATTCCAACCTTCAGGTGATTTTATCAATTTTGTGATCAAGCGCGATAACCAGGTTGTTGGATATTCAACTACTACAAGCTTCACGGATATTTTACCAGGTTATGGACTTTACAATTACACTGTACAGGCTGTTTTTGTGCAAGGAGAATCATTGCCTGCAGGACCTGTTGAACTTGAGTGGCCAAATCCAACTATCATGGTTGATCCGACCTATATCTATGATGAGGTTTGGGTAAATCACCAGAAGACGGAAACTGTTACCATCAATAATACAGGCGAAGGAACGCTGTCATTTGTTTTCCCGGCCTGGGTTAATGATGAAGGTGGAAAAGAACCATTGGCATATTGTTCAGCAAGTGGCGGTTGTGATGAACGTATTTCATCGGTAGTATTTAATACTATTAACAACGTGACCGGTTGCAGTGGATATGCTGATTATACCTCAATATCCACCGAATTACAGATGGGTCAGACTTATTCTTTAGCTGTCACAAATTCAGTTCCTTACAGCACTGACATTGTTGGTGTATGGATTGACTGGAACCATAACGAATCATTTACGGACGCAGGTGAGTATTTTGCTACAGTATCAGCCGGCGGAGCATCATTCTCTGCTGATATCACTGTTCCAAATACAGCTATGAAGGGTGCTACCAGAATGAGAATCAGATTACAATATGGTGGTACTTTAGCTCCGTGTGATAATACCAGCTATGGAGAAGTTGAAGACTATACAGTTAATGTTGTTAAGACCACCGGATTTATAGTTGGTGTTCATCCTGCTGAAGGTATTGTACCTCAGGGTGGAAGCAAAACGGTAACCATTACATGGGATGCTACAGACTTTGATCCGGGCCAGTCATATTTTGAAAACCTGGTGGTAGAATCAAACGATGTCAATAATCCAAGCGTAACCATTGTAAATGAGATGTTTGTTTATACACCTTCACAGTTTGAGGGTACAGTTACAGATATCAATACAGGTGAACCCCTTAATGGTGTTATTGTAACTGCTGCTCCAACAGGATCATTTACAGATTATATTTTAGATGATGGTACCTATGAAAACGGTTATGGCTACAACACAGCAGGTGACATAGGAAGCATCGGAAACCTTTACAATACAACTGATGAAGGCTATCTGGTTAGTGTTGACGCTTATCTCTATTCAGGTGCTGCAATGACAGTTCCTTTAAATATTGAGATATACGATGCAGGACACAACCTGTTGGGAGTTTCTACTCCGATTCTGATCACCGATGCCGGTTGGTATACTTTTACCCTTCCGAACATTGAATTCAGCGGAAACTTCTATTGTATGTTACATTGGCCGATGTTAACCGGCAGTACACGCTACCTTGGATGGGATTCAAACGGTCCTAATTCAGGCGCTAACCTCTCCTATGAATATTGGAATGGAGGCTGGTTCTCATTCTTAACTGATTATAGTGTTGCAGGAGTGCTTCAGCTCAGGCCTAAAGCTTTTGTAACAGGTCAGGTTGATCCAATCATTTATACACCTTCTTCAAATGGGACTACCACTGATTCTCATCTTGCAATGACTAATATTGCAGGTAACAGCGGACGCCCGGGAGTTGGAACATCAGATAACAATACCCGTGATCTTGCTATTTTCCAGACAATAACGGATGATCAGGGAGAGTACTCACTGGTTGTTGATCCGGGAGTGTATGACGTAAGTTTTGAAAAGACTGCTTACCAGACGCTGGTAATTCAGGATGTTGCTGCTCCTGAAAGTCAGATTATTACACTTGATGCACAACTGCGCGAGGAATCTTATCCGCCATCATTTGTTTACGCTGAAGTAAATGAAGATGACACCCAGGTACTGGTTACGTGGGGTGATGGCAGTGGTCCATATGAAGTTATCTATGATGATGGAAGTGCTGAAAACATGACAGCATGGGCCTTACCAGGCAATATGAATGCTGTTAAGTTCACACCTGCATCTTACCCGGCAACTGTAATAGGAGCCCGTATTTATGTTGGTGATGGCAGTTTCCCGAATAATAACACCGGTTTCATTGGTGTAACTTTCGGAGCTATGGTTATTGATGATGACGGTCCAAACGGACTTCCTGGTACAACTCTTGATTCAATCCAGGTTGTTGTAAATAATTATGGATGGGTATCCTTTACCGGATTCGATGTTGAATTAACCGATGGTAATTTCTATATCGCAATGGTTCAGGGTTCTATATCGCCAAATACAGCACCTATAGGTGTGGACGAGCAAATGCCGATAGTTTACCGCAGTTACTCACGTAATGTATCTGCAGGTTTGCCATGGGGATTATCACCATACCAGGATTTCATGATGAGAGCCATCATTTATGGTAATCCAAGTGGTGACAATGTAATTGCTCAAAGCAATACAGAAGCTCGTATACCATTAAAACAGAGGGGCTTACTCTCTATGAGTGCACCTAAATCGACAGCCGGTGGCATTGAAGGAGCAGGTCTTTACAAAGCTGCCCTTGATATGCAGGATAATACACGTTCAGTTACCGGATACAGGGTAGTTCGTTTCAGTGGATTCAATCCTGACAATGCACCCGAAACAGGAACTGCAACTACTATTGCTGCTAATATTAATGGCAACAGTTATACCGATATGGCATGGGCAGGATTACCCGCCGGTTGGTATGCTTATGGCGTAGCTGCACTTTATCCTGATGGTTATATATCTGATACTACAGTTTCTAATGTAGTCGGACACCTGATTGATGCTGTTGTTACTGTTAACGTAACTTTAACAACTGGTGGAAGCCCGGCAGGAGCAATGGTCTCATTTACAGGACTTAATTATCCTTATGATGTATTTACGGCTACCGTTCCTGAAGATGGACAAGTAGTATTTTCACCGGTTTACTTTGGACCATATACCTTATTTGCAAGTAAGGTTGGTTTTGAGGATTATGAATTTACTGTTAACATTACAGGAGACAGGACTATCGACGTAATGCTTGCTGAACGCAAGTACAAACCACGTAACCTGTATGTTGATCCTCTTACCCTTGTTGCAACATGGGATGAGCCGCTGGCATATGCCGTACTGGAAGACTTCGAAGGAGCAGTGTTCCCACCGGAAGGCTGGCAGGTTATTACACAGAATACAACAGGATGGTATGCAACAACTGACGGAAGCAGCGGAAGCTGGACAATTCCTGCACATACCAAGTATGCTGTAGTAAACGATGACGCTGATAATGGCAACGGTTGCTGCGATTATCTGATCACCAATGAACTCGATTTCACCAATCTTGATTCATATCGTTTGAACTTTGCAAGCTTCTTTGATGGAGCATTCGGACAAAGTGCCTATGTTGAGCTGAGTACAGATGCCGGTGAAACCTGGACTGTTATTCATACAATGGCACCTGCCACTGCATGGACAGAAATCGAAATTGACTTAGCACAATATTCAGGTGCCAATGGATTGAGCAGCGTATGGATTGCTTTCCATGCTGACGATAATGGCGCCTGGGCATCAGGCTGGGCAATTGATGATGTAGCAATTTCCTCAGGTGGTGTTCCACTGCAGGGTTACGGAGTATTCCTTGACGGAACGCTCGTTGGTAACACTATGGAAAGGACCTTTACCTATACAAACCTGAATTATGGTCAGGAATATCTGGCAGGTGTTGCTGCTTTGTTTAGCTCTGGCTATTCAGAACTGGATACTTATCTGTTCAGGTCACTTTATCTTACACCTCCGGATAGTTTGATGGCTGTAAGTCCTGAACTCACAGATTATGTTCATCTTACATGGAATGAACCGGTTTCAAGCGGTGGTGGTGCCGGTGGTACCCTCATTGAAGACTTTGAAGCAGGTACACTTCCTGAAGGTTGGTTATCAATAGATGAAGATGGTGACGGTTATAAATGGGATAACAGTGCTATTGAATTTAGTGTATTTGATGCTCATACCGGTGCTTACTGCATGGCAAGTGCAAGTTACAGGAATGACGTTGGACCATTAAATCCAAATAACT
>DATGZB010000036.1:0-171541 GCA_035297395.1 Lentimicrobium sp.
TTTCTGCAGCAGCGGGTTTTGCCTTTTTTGCCATGCTTTTCTTTGCCGGGATTACTTCATCCCTGGCAATGGGTACACCAGGCATGAGTTTCCTGATGGATGAGTTTAATTGGTCAAGGAAAAAGTCGGCATGGTCGTTTGGAATAATCACACTTTTGCTGGGTTTGCCCACTGTTATATTCTTCAGGGAAGGGGTTTTTGATGAGTACGACTACTGGGGTGGCACTATTTCGCTGGTAGTGTTTGCTCTGCTGGAGTCAATATTGTTTGCATGGATATTCGGAATAAAAAAGGGGTGGAGGGAGATCACTTCGGGTGCTGACATTAAAATTCCGGTAGTGTACAAATACATTATTAAATACATAACCCCGGTTGCCCTGATCTTTGTGTTTTTTGGCGCCATGTTCAGGCCTGTGAACGATGACTGGAGTACCCTGAGTTTCAGGGGATGGCCTTTGCACAATGAAAGCATCATCGGCCAACTTCAGCATAAAGGGATCGGTCCAAACGACAAGTGGTTTGCTGACCAGTTCTATGCGGAAGATGCGGGTGCGGTTGATTCGGTATATCTTGAAAAAAACAGGTGGTATATCGCGGTAAGCAAAGAAAACAGCAATGGAACAACAGTTCAGAGAACCTATGAGTTCAAGCCTGAAAAGCATAAAGTGGTTGTACAGCCAGGACAAGCGGTAGCTTTTGAAGAGCCCCTTTATACAGGAAAGGTGGTAAACAGGGTCTTTTATATTGACATGGCCCGTGGATTACTGATAGCTGCATTTCTATTTATTTGTTCACTGGTTTTTATTGCTTACCATAAGAGAAAAAGGGAAGGGAGGGGATTATGAATACAAGCGCCCTGATCATGATGATCACTGTTGAATCAATTGTTGTATTTCTTACAGGGTACTTTTTTTATAAAGTACTTGTAACAAAGCCTAAGCCGGAGGATGAGTCCGACGACAGGAGTGAGGAGGAGTGAGGGGTGAGGAGTGAGGTGTGTGAGGAGTGAGCTAAGAGCATAGTGCGTGGTTCATGCGTCAGCAACCTGGAGCCGGGAACCAAGGAACCTGGAACCAGGAACCAAGAGCCAGGAACCAGGAACAAAGAACAAAAATGAGTAGTGAAAAACCGGATTAAAGAATACCTAACTTTCAGCCGTCCGGAGAGGAACGGGATTATTATCCTGCTTTGCCTGATATTCGTTCTTCCTTTCTCAGTCAACCTGCTGCTAAAGAAGAATAAACCTGCTGCCGCAAACGACAGTCTGTTTATCATCGAATCTGAAGCATACCTCAGGAGCCTGCAAACAGGAAACCAGCCTAACCAGCGCTTTAATAGTGATCGAAACAATCGAAACTATCTAAGCGATCAAAGCAATCGATACAATCGAAACAACCGAAACAATAAAATACCGGAGACCTGGCTTACCCCATTCCATTTTGATCCAAACACAGCTACAGCATCTGATTTCAGGAGAATGGGCTTCAGCGAAAAACAGGCGGCTTCCATTATAAAGTACCGGGACAGGGGAGGAGAGTTCAGAAAGAAAGAAGACTTCGCCAAACTCTATGTTGTTGATGAAGAAGTTTACAATCTCCTGGAACCTTATATTTCAATCCGCAACAATCCAAACGATCAATACAAGCTAAGCGATTATGATCGAAACAATCAAAGCGATGGCGATCTAAGCGATCGAAACAATCGAAACAACCGAAACAATCGAAACAATCCCGAGCCGGAGGCTGGGTCCACGGGTGCTGTCGTAAAAGAACTGGTTGAGCTAAACAGCGCTGATTCCCTGCAACTTTTAGCGGTTAATGGAATCGGTCCGGTATTCGCCTCCCGCATCCTGAAATACCGGAAAGGGCTGGGAGGATTTTCACAGAAAGAACAACTTAGAGAAGTTTACGGTATTGATAGTCTGCGGTACGCAGGGATTGAAGATCAAGTAACGGTCGACACCACCCTTGTCATTAAAATCAGTATTAATAAGGTTACCCTTAAAGAGTTGCAAAAGCATCCCTACCTCGATTACTTCACTGCAAAATTTATAATAGACAAAAGAATCCAGACCGGAGGTTTTAATTCTCATACTGAAATTGAAAATGTTTTGAAAGGTAGAAAAGGAGTTGCTGCAAAATTGAGGCCTTACATAGAATTTGATTAGGTCCTGTTTAAGCTATTCAAGATTATTTTCTTCCTTATAGAAATAAGTGAATGGGGGTTGTGAGTCTTCATTTTCATCATCGTCATCATCATCTTCTTCCTCCCAATACCTGTGCTTTTGAGGACCGACATCTTTATAAAAGAAAGCCAGTACAAAACCGGCAATACCGCCCATCAGGTGGCCTTCCCAGGATATTCGCTCTTTTAAAGCAAAACCAGGGAATATTCCCCATACAAAGCTTCCGTATAGGAAGGTAACCAATAGGCTGAAAGCCGCTAACCTGGGTTCGCGGCGGATGACACCGCTTATGAAATGAAAGGATGCAAGGGCATAGACGACTCCGCTTGCCCCTATATGGTATGCCCTGCCGCGAGCAAACAGCCATAGCCAGAATCCAGTGACCAGCCATAAAATGATCAGGATTTGCCTTGCTTTAGGCCGGTAGTAATAAAAAAGAGCAGCAGTAAGTAAAAAGAAGGGTATGGAGTTGGAAATCAGGTGTTCAATGCTGCCATGGACAAGTGGGGCTGTGACAATCCCAATGAGGCCTTCGGCTTTCAGGGGCAGGATTCCGAAAGTGACAAATGAGGTGTTGAAAAGAGATTCAGCAGCCTTTACAATCCATAAAGCTGAAACCAAAGCTGCACCTATTAACGCAGATGAGAGCAATTTGCGTTTTTCCTCATTGTCATCGGTCAATGCCATCGTGATTTATTTAAATCCGGCAGGTTTTTTTATCGTGAATACCCTGCCGATATTGAATCCAAAGTAGACATCTCCGTTGCTCCATTTGCCCTGTGTTTCGGTTATCAGGGCTCTGTCGAACATCGGTTGTGCGTTGGTAAAATGAAGCTGGAAGACATGCCCGCCTGTTTCAATATCAAATCCGATAGATAAAGGATCAATACTGTGATCGGCCACATAGCCCGGCAGATTATAGAAATACTCTACATTCAGGCTTGTTCTTTTGGTGAGCTTGTATCTTCCGCCCATACCAATAGCAAAGTTATCATTAGTACCGGTTTCTTTGACGAGATTTTTATGAATATGCACCGGGGCGACCTGTAAGGATAATTGCTGATTGAATTTGCGTGCAATCAGCAACTGGTTTATATAAGCCAATCTTGAACTAAAATAGTTAGTGCGTTCGGGGTCTTTCCATTTAAGAGAATAAAGGTCCATGCCAACCATGGCTGTTACTGTCACAGGCATTTTCCGCAACCCTGTGCTTTGACGAAGCAATTTTGCTTTTAAAAAGCCATCAAAGGTTTTCTGGTAAGTACTTCGACCAATACCCACAGTCAAAAAGTTATTTAGTCCGTACTCCAGGCCTAACCGTATGGTAGCCTGATCTAATCCGAAAAACTCATATGCACCTGTATTTAGCTTGCCGAAGTGATGACTGATCATAAAGAGCAACACACCGTTTGCCGGATTCTCAACAGAATGCCCCGACACAAGCCGGGTTGTTTTAAAGGTAGCGGTTGTGTATTCAATTTTGGGTTCGTTATCCCCAAGCGCATTCATCAGATCCTGCGCAAATGTGTTTGTGATGGAGAGTGGGAGGACAAACAGGATAACAGCGTGTAAAAAGTGTTTCATGGTGTATCAATTGTTTGGCGCTCCATTGTCAATCCATGCTTTAATCCTATCCAAATCGCATTGCTGCAGTTTCTGGCCTTCAAAAGGCATGGGAACCACTCCGGTTTCATGGTTGACTGCTTTCCAGAAGATACCGCTGTTAACATGGGTTATCAGGTCGTTGTAATTTTCAGTGATAACACCGGCGTTATTTTCCGTGGAATTATGACAGGAATTGCAGTTCTGGCTAAGAATAGGTTGTATTGTTTGCGAATAACTCACGTTGGTTGTATCGCAGCCAGCAGGATACAATGCCTCCTCGCTATCGTTATAGCAGGATGTGGTCATCAGTGCGACAATAGCTACCACACAGGGTAATAGTAATTTACTTTTCATTTTTTTTGTTTTGGGCAGGTACAATTTAATCTCCTAAAATTTGTTAATAACCTAAGTTAATTACTTTTACAAGCTCTTAATAAATCAATAAAGCGTAATTTTGTTTTGCTGAACTAAAAAAAAATCAACTGACATGACCAAAGCGGAAAAACTGTATATAATTACTTTAAGTCTACTGCTTATCATTACCTTTTCGGGTTTGCAAACTGTTAATGCGCAAAGAAATGAAATCAGGGATAATGTAGAGAAGTATTCAAGCCTGCTTCAGATTATCAACTATTATTATGTAGATTCAACCAATCAATCGGACCTGACCGAAACGGCCATTGTTTCCTTACTGAAAGAGCTGGATCCGCATTCTATTTATCTCTCAAAAAAAGAAGTACAAAAGGCGAATGAACCGCTACTAGGAAATTTCGAAGGGGTTGGTATTCAATTCCAGATATATAATGACACCATTCTTGTAATATCAGCGGTTCCCGGTGGACCTTCGGATAAGCTGGGTATAATGGCCGGGGATAAAATCATAAAGATCAACAACGAGGATGCGTTTGGCGAAAAAGTAACCAATGCTTTTGTAATGGAAAGGCTGAGGGGTCCTAAAGGAACCGAAGTAACTATAGATATTCTCAGGAATAACACACTGCCATTGATTGATTACACCATTAAGCGTGATAAAATACCTTTAAACAGCATTGATGCGACATTCATGCTCAATGAGGATATCGGATATATAAAGCTAACGCGGTTTGCAAGGACTTCGATGGATGAGATGGAAACAGCCATCGCTTCGCTCAAGCAACAGGGAATGAAGGACCTGATACTTGATTTGCGTAATAATTCAGGTGGATACCTTGATATTGCGGTTGACCTTTCCGATGAATTCCTTCCGGCAAACCGGCTTATTGTTTACACTGAAGGCCTCAGGAGCCCAAGAATGGAGTTCAGAGCAACAAACCAGGGCAATTTTGAACAGGGTAAATTGATTGTACTTGTTAATGAAGGAAGTGCTTCGGCAAGCGAGATTGTTGCCGGAGCTGTACAGGATTGGGACCGTGGACTGATTGTTGGAAGGAGATCTTTTGGAAAAGGACTTGTCCAGAGGCCATTTACACTTCCCGACAGCTCTATGATCAGGCTTACAACCGCGAGATATTATACACCTTCGGGAAGGAGTATTCAAAAATCTTATGAAGGTGGAGTCGAAGACTATTATGAAGATCTTTCAAACAGATACAAACACGGTGAGTTCGTTTCGGCCGACAGTATTAAATTCCCTGATTCACTTAAATATTACACCCCTTCAAAGAGGGTTGTTTATGGTGGCGGTGGCATTATGCCTGATGTCTTTATTCCACTGGATACTACTGCAAGTTCACCTTTTTATACTGATCTCTGGAGAAAAGGAGTTTTTAATGATTTTGTGCTGAAGTATCTTGAAAGTAACAGGGGAAAGATCAGCAGGGAATACAAATCCTTTCCCGATTATAAGAACAACTTCAACATTGATGAATCCATTCTTTCGCAATTCTTGTCATTTGCTGCCACAAAAGGTGTTACCCCGGGCGAAGATTCAATGGAAAAATCAGGCAATGAAATAAAATATATTATTAAAGGAATTATTGCCAGAAACCTGTTTGACATCAACAGTTATTTTGAAATCATTAGTCCTATTGATAATGAGCTGATGCATGCGCTTAACGCTATGCAGCAGGAAACGCTCTTTACCAAACTGAGCTTTATACGTTAACATAAAAAATTTTGGTTAACTATTAATGGAATAACATTGATGAAGCAGGCAATTAAATGTCTGCTTCTTTAATGTAAAAAGTGCAGGATATAAATAACTATATTTGTTTTTCTGAAAACACCTGTTTCAATGGTGGCAACAGCAACAAAAGTTATTGCATAACGTTAATTGACCGTATAATAAATGGAATTTCCAATGCATAAAATCCTTATAATTGATGATGATGTGACCTTTTGCCTGATGTTGGAAACATTTCTCAATAAACATGGGTACAAGGTTCAGCAATCATTTTCTTTTAAGGAAGCCACCAAACAGCTAACCGCATTCAAACCCGACATTGTACTTACTGATTTAAGGCTACCCGATAATGACGGGCTGGAAGTGCTTCGGGCGGTTATTAGGGTAAATCCTCAAACACCCGTGATACTGATGACAGGATATGCGGATATCAGGACTGCAGTCCAGGCAATGAAGATGGGAGCCTTTGATTATGTGGCGAAGCCGGTCAATCCTGATGAGATTTTACTGACCATCAGAAGAGCATTGAATCCTGTAAATAACGCACATACTGCAGAGCCAAACATTGAAAAGCATCCTTTCTTTGTTGAAGGATTCAGTACTGCCGCAAGAAAGATCAGCGAATATGTAAGCCTGGTTGCACCTACCAATATGTCGGTCCTGATTATGGGCGAGAGTGGGACAGGTAAAGAGTTTATTGCCCGTAAAATTCATATGGGCAGCCAGAGGAAAGATAACACTTTCATTGCTATTGACTGCGGAGCTTTGCCAAGGGACCTGGCAGGAAGCGAATTGTTTGGTCACCTGAAAGGTTCGTTTACAGGGGCTTTCACTGATAAACAAGGGCAGTTTGAAGCAGCAAATGGCGGTACTATTTTCCTGGATGAGATAGGCAACCTTAGCTATGAGATACAGGTTCAATTATTGAGGGCAATACAGGAAAGGAAAATCCGCAGGATTGGATCAACCACTGAAATCAGTATCGATGTTAGGATTATTACGGCAACCAATGAAGATTTAAAGCAATCAGTTGCAAAAGGGGATTTCAGGGAAGATCTTTACCACAGGATCAATGAATTTGCGATCCATGTTGCTCCTTTGAGGCAGAGGCCTGAAGACCTGGTTCTTTTTGCCAAACACTTCCTTCAGCAGGCAAACGATGACCTAAACCGCAATGTCGAATTTTTCGAGGACGAAGTATTGGATATTTTTTCAAGATATTCATGGCCGGGGAATTTCAGGGAGTTCAAGAATATCATTAAACGGGCTGTATTGTTGACCAAAGGCGATACGATATTTAAAGAGACACTGCCTGAGGAGATGATCACCGAAGCGTTGCAGGTCTCTCCCAATTCAAACAATTCCATGATGATATCAAACAATTCTTTTCATCATGTGAGCCCGCCTTTTCAGCCGGTTGAACTAAAGGATGCAGCCCACAGGAGTGAACGTGATCTGATCATTAATACGCTTGAAAAAGTACGGTTCAATAAGTCAAAAGCAGCCAAAATGCTCAATGTTGACAGGAAGACCTTATACAATAAAATGAGGCTGTACAACATTCCCCTGCAGTAAATCCGTTAATAATTCATCTTGCTGGGAACAGGTAGAGCTTCAATTCAGCCTGGATTACTCTTAGAGGTGCTGCAATTTGATCGAGTTTGAATTTTACTGTTGTATCGTCCGGGGTTTCGTTTTTACATATCACTTCCAGGTCCCTTAAAGCAGCAGCTGTTTCTTTAGCGCCCAGTAACTTTATATTGGGTTGTAACCGGTGGGCCAGGATTGATAAATCCTTAAAATCCTTCATTTCAAATGCACGGTACATCTGGCCAAGTGTCTTCTCAAGGTTTTCATTTAACGAAGCAATAATCCTGTTCAGAGAATCTTCATCATCTCCGGTGAATTTTCTAAAACTCGAGAGATCAAGGAGTAACTTCTCCTGAGATTTATGATTCACCTTCTTATTATCGGCATCGGGATGTTGGCTAATGCTGTTTTTGTCTGAATGCTGGTCGTTGCTGTTTTTATCAGAATGCTGGATAAAGTTATTTTTATTAGAATGCTCGTTAATGCTATGTTTATGAGAAATTGAAATTGAGTTAAAAAACGATTGAAGATCTTTGTTCCTGAATGGTTTAAGAATTAGGTAATTTATTCCTACAGCCCGGTATGCTTCAATTTCCCTATTGTCAGCGTGGGCTGTGAGACCTAAAACAACCGGAAGCTTCAGGCCTTCAGATTTGCATATTCCGGTAATTTTATTGATTAATTCAACACCGCTAATTCCCGGCATTTGTATGTCGGTAATAATAAGGTCAAAACCTGATGGATCCCCTTTAAATATTTGCAGCGCTTCGTCCCCATCGGAAGCAACAAACACATTAGAATTGTATTGCTCAAGAAATTCCCTTAGCAATAACCGTGTAGTGGGATCATCTTCAGCAAGCAGGATGTTTATCTCTTTTAGGTCCACTTTTATGTCCATTTTTTGGGCGGCAACATTTGCATCCTTCAGGCCAGCGATTTCTTTTGAAACAGGCAATTTTAATTTCACTGTAAAAATAGTGCCCTGGTTTTCGCGGCTTACAACATTCAAAGTGCCATCCATCAAGTCGACTAACTTCTTTGTGATAGCAAGTCCAAGCCCTGAGCCTCCGTATTTTCTTGTAATACTATGGTCAACCTGGGAGAATTCTTCAAAGATATATTCCAGCTTATCATCAGGAATGCCGATTCCGGTGTCAGCAACTCTGATGGTCAGGTTTGCAGATTTTTTATCGGGGGACAGCTGGGTTTTGGTTTGTAGGACAATTTTTCCTTTATCAGTGAATTTAATGCTGTTACTCAGAAGGTTAATAACAATTTGCCGCAACCTGAGCGGATCACCATTCAGTATAACTCCTGAGAAGTCTAATTTAAGTAAAGTTTCAAGGTCTTTTTGTTTCGCACGGGGTGCCAGTGTTTCGAAAGCATTACTGAATAGTTCTTCAGGGTCAAAGGGTTTTAACTCGAGATTAAGCTTTCCGGAGTCAATTTTCGAAAAGTCTAACAGGTCGTTGATCAGTTCAAGGAGATGTTCAGACGATGAGCTGATGTATTTAATGTACCTTGACTGCTCTTTGCTGATCTGCGTTTCATTTAATCTTTCCGTGAAACCGATAATGGAAGTGAGGGGAGTTCTGATTTCATGGCTCATATTTGCCAGGAACTGTTCTTTTACTTTGAGAAGGCTTTCAGCCAGTGAACGTGCCTCTTCTGATTGTCTGCGATAGAAGGCACTTTTTGCAAGGTCTTTCCAAATGAGAATCAGGAATCCAATTGTAGCAAGCAATCCGGCCCCGGCAAGTATGAGTGCGGTTTTCCACAGATTATCCAGGATGTTATGGCTCTTTTCGGTCTCAGAGATTGCCTTGTTGATTTCTTCTTTTTCGAATAGAAGTAAGACTGCCCTGATTTCATTCATTATATCCTGGTCAGCCTGCACGAGCATTAGTTCCCGTTCAGCCAGAAGTTGCTTCTGAAGGTTTTTTCGCTGTTCATATTTACGCAATTGTGATTTGACCTGATTCAGTGTATTGTCACGAATAGTAGTCCTGAATGTGGTTACAGTGTCATATTTTATAACAGTTTCAGCAGGTTTACCGGCAATGCTATCTGATTTCTTTCTTCCGGTAATATTGTCCCACAACCTTGGAAAGAATCCTTTTTTCTTTGTCTGCTCTCTTTCCCTGACTTGCTGTGTTATGGTTTTATTAATGGTTTTATTAGGAATTGTAATGATAGTGTCTTTATACCTGGCAGATAGTTGGGCGATATCAATTGAACCTGTTTCAAGGGTATTTTGCCTAAGCTCAAAGTAATTTGCATATGCTTTTTCTTTCAGTGTTATTAAACTGTCGACAGCGACAATCCTTAGGTACTGGCTTGTGTTTGAGATACTTCCTTTCTCCAGCGAATCTATAAGCTGCCTTGTTTTATCCTGCTGATCATAAAATGCTGAAAGATGCGTTGGATCGCTTGTGCTGATGTATGCCCTGGCTTGTCCATCAGCTTCAATAAGGCTTGAAAGTAAATTGCTGGTTAAGGTCAACTTTAAGGCTGAGGATGAGATGCCCGGATCGGGAGGGGTAAGGGTGGTAGCTAACTTAATTACCGAGAAAACCGAGAGGAAAATAAGCGTGAGCAGGAGAAGAAATCCACCGACAATTTTCTTTTTAATACCGGTTGCAGGTTTAACTTGTTTCATTCAATAGTAAAATTAACTATTAAACGTAAAAATCCCCCGCCTGATTATAGACGGGGGATAAATTTACAAAGAAGCAAAGGTTAAACATCAGTTGAGATAACTAACATTCTTGATTTCTGCCAGAATAATTCCGGGTCTTTTATCACCAATTCATTAACTCTCTTATCATTTCCGACAAGTTCATAAGATCCTGCAGGATGCACCGACATAATGGTAGCCTTCTTGGCATCCAGTGGAATTGATTTGAGATTGCGTATATCAACTTTTGTGAACTCATCCAGGTTAACATCGCCGGCTACTTTTTGTGTTCTTCCAATTCCAAGTACACCACCCTGTTTACTCAGGATCTTTTGTTCTATGAGTTCTTTCTTTTCTCCTACAACATAATAAGCAGTGTTCAGCTCATTGGTCCTATCGGTTACCTGACCGTTTAAAGCCAGGTTTCTTTCGCTGATATGTGAGATTGTGTCATTTAGAACGGCAATGGTGAAATTAAGATTTGAAAGCTCAGTCTTCAGGGAATCAATTTCATGGTCTCTCAGTGCAAGTTGCTGATTGGTAGCTTCTACCATTCGTTCAAATTCCGCAATTCTGAGATTTGATTTTTTGAGTTTACTGTTCAGGGATGATATTTTTTCCTTGTTTTCGGCCATCAATTCGTTGATAAGACGGATATCTTCATTAACCCGCTCACGTGACGACCTGCTTAATTCGGTTCCTGAACCCGTTTCCTTACTGATCAGCTTTTCTCTTGACCTGATTTCAGCGAGGTTAGATTCAATTTCATTGAGCGTTTGCATAAAGTCATTAATAAGTGAATCTTTTGTTTTTGATTCATTTACTAACATGGACTGTTCTTCCTGTAATTGGTTTATTCTTGCTGTCTGCTCCTTATTTTCGCACGCAGCAAACATAAACGGTATAATAGCAATTACTAATAATTTTTTCATGTGCTTAAGAGTTTTTTTGATTGTTTTAAACAGGGATGTTCAAAATTGAAGCCAAATAGGCATGGAGTTGTTAAAATGCAGTAAAACAGAGGGTTGTGTAAATTAGCAATAGAAATTCAATGTGTAGGAATTTCTACACACTGTTTATAATAAGTACTTCTTTGGCACATGATGAGATTCCTTGAGTGCCTTTTCGTATTTTTGAAAATTATTTAAATCCATGAGAAATATTCTTTTTTATTTATTGCTTTTCTCACTGATAAGCTGCCGGCCACATGATAAAAGTAGGGTGGACAATTACATAACTGTAAGTATCCGTCCACAAAAATATATCGTTGAACAGATTGCCGGCGACAGATTTAAAGTTAATGTTCTTGTTCCTGATGGAAGTGGTCCTGAGACATACGAACCCACAACAAGGCAAATGCGTGAATTAGCTAAGTCGCAGGTATACTTTACAATGGGATTACTTGATTTTGAAAAGAAGTGGGCTCCTATGCTGACTGATCTGCATCCTGAGATGGATGTTGTTGATGTAACTGATGGTATTCAATTATTATCAGGGAGTCATCATCACCATGAAGATGAAAATTTGAATCATGATGCTAATGACCATCTTCAGGCATCAAATACCCCTGAAGCTGTGGATCCGCATATCTGGCTGTCATTGAGAACCGTTAAAATACAGAGTGACAATATACTCAGGTATCTCACTGCAAAATTTCCAGATGAAAAGGATGCCTTTAATGATAACCATAAAAAGTTTATAAACAGCATAGATTCACTTGACAGGGTACTAATTCAAATGTTTTCTGGAGGGGCAGAACCGTTTTCATTTATAATATATCATCCTTCTTTGAGTTATTTTGCAAATGATTATGGTTTAATCCAGATACCAATAGAACTTGAAGGCAAAGAACCAAGTCCGGCATACCTTAAGGAACTCATTGACACTGTGAAGGATAAAAAGCTGACAACTGTTTTCTACTCTGAGCAATTTGATAAAAAAAGCGCCCAGGTTCTTGCAGATCAATTAGATATATCACTTACATCCTTTAACCCACTTGCTGAAAATATTGAAGAGAATCTCCTGTCGGTAAGTAAAAAGATCGTTGAATCCAAAACAGAATAACATGGCACTCATAGAATTAAAGAAAGTAAGTGCAGGTTACTCTGAAGAGATTATCTTAAAGGATATCTCACTGACCATCGAACCTCTGGATTTCATTGGTGTGATAGGCCCGAATGGTGGTGGTAAGACTACCCTGGTGAAGCTTATACTCGGACTCTTAAAACCCTTATCAGGTGATGTGGTGAGGAGTGGTAAACTGAATATAGGTTATCTCCCACAGGTTACAAATACAGACAAAAGGTTTCCGGTGACGGCAATAGAGGTGGTTGAATCGGGTTTAATGTCGCAAAAGAAAATAATAAGCAGGTACAGTCACAATGATAGAAAAAAAGCAATGGAGGTACTCGCTTTAATGGGGATGACAGCATTTTCCAATAAGAACGTAGGGGAACTTTCAGGAGGCCAGATGCAAAGGATTTTACTGGGACGAGCTATTATTTCCTCTCCTGAATTACTGATTCTTGATGAGGCTGATACTTTTGTTGATAACAGGTTTGAGCATGATTTGTATGCCCTGCTTAAGCAACTTAACCATAAAATGTCGATATTGATGGTTTCGCATGATGTTGGTACTATTACTACTTATGTTAAGACCATTGCCTGCGTAAACCGTAACCTGCATTATCATCCCTCTAACGTTATCACGCAGGATCAGTTGGAATCATACAACTGTCCGATTCAATTAATTACACACGGCCAAATACCCCATACGGTACTTGAGGACCATAATCTGCATCATCATCATGATTGAAGAAATAGTGGCACTTTTTGAATACAGGTTTTTCAATTATGCTATCATTGCTGCCATTCTGGCTAGTGTGGCATGCGGAATAATAGGATCATATATAGTTGCCAAAAGAATGGTTTTTATAAGCGGCGGTATTACTCATGCTTCTTTTGGAGGGATAGGAATAGCTTATTTCTTTGGGGTGAATCCAATACTGGGAGCTGCCTTATTCAGCATTCTATCGGGGCTTGGAATAGAGTGGGCATCCATGAAATCAAACATCCGCGAAGATTCTGCTATTGGTATCCTGTGGTCCTTTGGAATGGCACTAGGGATCATTTTTATTTTTCTCACTCCCGGTTATGCGCCAAATCTAATGTCCTACCTATTTGGAAGTATCTTAACTGTCAGTGTTTTTGATTTATGGTCTATTGCAATCCTTGCTGTTTGTTTGATATTTATATTCTTCTTCTTCTACCATCTCATTTTATTTGTAGCTTTCGATGAAGAATACGCACGATCACATAACATCCCTGTAGATGGAATAAAATACCTGATTATCAGCATAATTGCTATTACAATTGTGCTGAATATCAGATTAGTAGGTATAATTTTAGTAATTTCCTTTTTGACTATTCCTCAATCGACAGCCAATATTTTTACCCAGAAGTTTTCATCAATAATATTATTATCTATTTTCTTCAGTGTTGTTGGCTCAATAGGGGGTCTTTTTATTTCATATTTCTATAACATACCATCCGGGGCAACCATCATTTTCGTATTTGTGATTCTCTTTGCTATGAGTAAACTCATAAAGGCGGTGATGATAAGATCTAGCTTAAAAAAACAAATATCATTAATAAAATAACATTATAGCGACTTTGTAGGCAAAGCCTCTTGAATGGTGTTTCATGATATCTTGATACACAATTTCTTAAATATTTTATTCCAGTCTCATTGCCTTTGGGAACAAAATATTATTTTCAAGATGGATATGTAGGTGAAGATCCTCATCGAATTCCTTTAGCATTTCCATACTTAACCTGTAGGAGTTACATCCATCAGGAGGCACTGTGTAATGCTTTGTCAATTTTTCAATTTCATGAAATCTCTCACCTTCAGTAACATGTTCTTCCATCATGTTGAAAATTGGATTTGAAAGTGTTGAAAAATCAGGTATTTCATCCGAACTGGACTTGCCTTCATTGACCATCTTTTTTATGTAAGGGAATAGGATAAACTCCTCTTTCTTCATATGGTTTGAAAGTGCAATTGCAGATTCTTTGAATAATTTAAGAATATTGTTTAGTTCAGGATGTGCCTTACCATGAACATTTGTAATTTTTTCAAGCTTTCTTACTATTTCAGGTATTGCTTTTTGTGCAAAACGATGATGTGTTTTTTCAATATAATCTGCTAAAAGGTCAATTGGCCATTCATCATAGTCATGCCCACCCTTCACCGGCTTTTCTTTTACTTCACTGATTTCTATAGTCAGCTTTTCAACATCAAGTTGCTGCAACCGGCAAACATCAACAAGTTTTCGACTGCCCTTGCAGCAATAATCAATGCCATATTTATCAAGAATAGGAGCAATGAGCAAATTTTCAGAAACAATGGATCCTACGGTTCTTTCCTTAATATCAACCATAATTTGTAGTCTTAGCTTTTCTTTTTCTTATTGTTAATTCGAAAACGAACCAACACAAGGCAAGAGTTCCGATTGCAAAAATAGTGTCACCAATTGTACGAAGCCACCTCAGAACAACCATATGATCCTGTTGCATAAATTCAACGGAACGTGCATACCACATTCCTTTATTAACGCTTGCTACTGTTTGTAAGAAACCGACTGGTAATAAACTCAGTAATACCATTAACATCAGTCCTATATTAATAGCCCAGAATGCAAAACCGATCACCTTATTGTTCCATTTGTCCCTGCGGTATAAACTTCTCAGTACAAATAACATCAATCCGATCCCCAGCATACCGTATACTCCAAAAAGTGCAGTATGACCATGCACAGGTGTTGTGTTCAGTCCCTGCATATAAAACAATGCAATGGGCGGATTTATTATGAATCCGAAAATTCCGGCTCCCAGAAAATTCCAGAATGATACTGCCAGCAAACAATATATCGGCCATTTATAATCCCTAAGCCAATCGGTTGCCTTGCTTAACCTGTAATTGTTAAAGGCTTCAAACCCTATCAGGACAAGTGGTACAACTTCCAGAGCGCTGAATGTTGCTCCGACGGCCATAATTGAGACAGGTGTTCCAGCGAAATAGAGATGGTGGAAAGTGCCCAGGATACCGCCTGAAAGAAAGATTATGGTGGCAAAAAGAACTCCGCTTGTTGCGAGTTTGATTTCAAGAAGGCCCATTCGTACAAATAAAAAAGCTGCAACCACTGTTGCGAATACTTCGAAGAAGCCTTCAACCCACAGGTGTACAACCCACCAGCGCCAATATTCAGCAATAGCAAGGTTAGTTTGACGTCCCCACATTAAACCGGCAGCATAAAATAAAGCAATGGCTGCTGAAGATATTAAAAACAGGGTGAGGAGATGTTTTTCAGGGGTTTTCTTTCTGTAAACATAGATAAGTGGGCGAATCATCAGGAATAACCAGAGAAACAAACCAACCAGGAGAAATATCTGCCAGAAGCGGCCAATATCAACATATTCATAACCCTGATGGCCAAACCAGAAATTCTCTACTAATCCTAATTTTTGCATGACACCCATCCATTGGCCAAACATTGATCCTGCTACAATGATCAGGAGTGCAATAAACAGGAAGTTCACACCGGCTACCTGGAATTTAGGATCTCTGCCTGCAACTGCCGGAGCTATATACAATCCGGTTGCCAGCCATGCTGTTGCAATCCAGAATATAGCCAATTGAACATGCCATGTTCTTGTGATTGAGTATGGCAGCCATTCCTGGAGTGGGACTCCGTATAAACCTTCGCCTTCAACCCCGTAATGGGCAGTAACGACACCCATGATCACCTGAACCAGGATGAGCAGATTCACTACCCAGAAGTATTTCTCAACAGCCTTCATTGAGGGAGTCACATTCTGACTCATTAATGGATCTTCCTTTGGATAAGAAATTCCCGCTTCTTCTCTTTTACTCACATAATAATATACCAGGGCTCCAATGCCCAGAAGCAGCATTATTACGCTGAATCCTGTCCAAAGCAAGAGACTGCCCGTTGGTTTATTGGCTACCAGTTCTTCAGGAGGCCAGTTATGCGTATAGGTCACATTCTCACCCGGTCTTTCCGTAACACATGCCCATGATGCCCAAAAGAAAAATGACACCATATCCTTCATTCGTTCCGGGTCTTTTATTGCATTTTTAGGAATGGCATAATCAGATCTTAGCTGCCTGAAGGATTCATCATCCATGAAAAGAGAGGTATAATAGTTCGCCAGGGAATCATAGGCTTGTTTTTGATAATTACTGATTGTCAGAGTTTTACTCTCGGAATCATAATTATTTTGCCTTAATAAATTCTGCAACCTTTTCTGCAAGAGTACTTTTTGTTCATCATTGAGGTTCTCATATGATTTTGAGTATCGTTCCCTGGAAAATAATCCCAGTATGATCAAAGCTTCCCGGTGAAGCCAGTCAGCTGTCCAGTCTGGCGCTACGTAGGCGCCATGCCCCCAAACAGTCCCTACCTCTTGTCCACCAATACTTTGCCAAACATTCTGTCCATCTTTAATATCATTGCCAGTAAATAAAAGAGTGCCATTGCTCATCATAACCTTATCTGGCACAGGCGGGGCTTTCTGGTAAATCTCAAATCCAAAATACAATAGTCCTGCAAATGAGATCACGATTACTAAAGTCAGTGCAATCCAAAGTTTACGTTCGTGTGTCATGGTTTTATAATTATGTGAATAAATGAATATTCAACTTAAGGGTATGCGCAAACCTTGTATGACTGGATGAATTGGCCGGCAAAATCTAAAGAACTCATGCTTATACATACCATATCTGAAACAACAAAATGTTCATAATGATTTAGCGTTTAGTAATAAATATTAAAGATTCACAATGTGCATTTGGCATTAACCATTAACTTTGCACCATGCAGGAAACAATTTTAATACTGGACTTTGGTTCTCAGTATACCCAGTTAATAGCCAGACGTGTAAGAGAATTGAGCGTTTATTGCGAAATTCATCCTTTCAATAAAATACCGCAAATTACACCATTCGTCAAAGGAGTCATTCTTTCAGGAAGCCCCTTTTCTGTGAGAGATGCCGATTCACCTTATCCCATGTTGGAAGCTATCAAAGGCAAGGTGCCAATGCTTGCAATCTGTTATGGTGCTCAATTTTTAGCACATAACTATGGTGGTGAAGTATTTCCCTCAAGTATCAGGGAGTATGGAAGGGCTAACCTGGGTTATGTAAATATTGAGAATCCGTTACTGACAGGTCTTTCAAAAGGTAGTCAGGTTTGGATGTCTCACGGAGATACAATATTAAAGAAGCCCGATAATTTTGAAATAATTGCGAGCACTTCCGATGTTGAAATAGCAGGTTTTCAGATAAACGGAGAACCTACATGGGGGATCCAGTTTCATCCGGAAGTCTATCATTCAACTGAAGGCAGTACACTGATTCATAATTTCGTAATCGGTATATGCGGATGTAATCAACAATGGACACCTGCCAGTTTTATTGATTCTTCAATTCATGAACTCCGTGATATAGTCGGAGATGATAAAGTAGTGATGGGATTATCGGGAGGGGTTGATTCTACTGTTGCTGCTGTTTTATTACATAAAGCTATAGGAAAGAATCTCCATTGCATTTTCGTTAATAACGGATTACTCCGGAAAGATGAATTCACCCAGGTTCTCGAGTCATATAAAAATATGGGGCTTAATATTAAAGGTGTTGATGCAAGTGCGCAATTCATTAAGGCACTTGAAGGCATTTCTGACCCTGAATTGAAAAGGAAGGCAATCGGACGCACTTTTATTGAGGTCTTTGACCACGAAGCGCACTTAATTACAGGAGTTAATTGGTTAGGACAGGGAACGATATATCCTGATGTTATAGAATCAGTGTCAGTTAATGGCCCGTCAGCCACCATAAAATCACACCATAATGTTGGGGGATTGCCTGATTTTATGAAACTTAAGGTAGTAGAACCCCTTAAAAGCCTATTCAAGGATGAAGTTAGAAAAGTTGGATTCAATCTGGGAATCAGTGAGAACATCTTACACAGGCATCCTTTTCCTGGTCCGGGATTGGGCATCCGCATCCTTGGTGAAATAACAAACGAAAAGATAAGGATATTACAGGAAGCTGACCACCTTTTCATTGAAGGATTAAAGTCAGCCCAATTATATGATAAAGTATGGCAAGCCGCAGTAATTTTACTCCCTGTAAAATCAGTGGGCGTGATGGGTGATGAACGTACTTATGAATATGTCATTGCTTTACGGGCAGTCAGTTCAACTGACGGTATGACGGCTGACTGGTCACATTTGCCATATGAGTTCCTGGCTAAAGTTTCCAATGACATTATAAATAAGGTCAAAGGAGTTAACCGCGTAGTTTACGATATCAGTTCAAAACCTCCTGCAACGATTGAATGGGAATAAAGGTGGTTAAATTTAAAGTTTGAATAAAGAATGGCTAATAAAAACTCCCTGTTCGTGAGAATAATGACCTCAATGATGCTCTTCATGCTGTTGTGCCAATTCTCCTATGCCCAAAATCCTGAAAAATCAAACATTATTGAAAGTTGGAAGGGAGAACAGTATTATATGCATTTTGTAAAGGAAGGAGAGACTGTGCAGATATTAGCCAATTTATACGAAGTATCAAATGTCAGTATCCTTAAGGCAAATCCAGAAATTGCAACAGGCCTGCAGCCAGGAAAGGTAATCAGGATACCAATTAATAAGGACAATGATGGTAATGTGACAAACATGCCGGTAAAACAAGAACCTCAGAAGACAGTATCTTCACAAAATAAAACATTTCCTGATTCTTCACAATACCGGCTTATCCATGAAGTTTTGCCTAAAGAAACATGGTATGGTATTGCACGTCAATACAAGGTTCCCGTTAAACTACTGATAAGTGCAAATCCATTAGTTGACACGCTTAAAATTGGTATGAAAATATATATACCAAAAGAAGCCGAGGATTATAAAGTAGTGACTGAAGGCTTTGCTGAACATACAGTTCAACCTCAGGAAACATTATATGGCCTCGCTAAAAAATACAATACCACAGGTCAGGAGCTTATAAGGCTTAATCCATCCCTCAATCAGGGACTTAAAGCGGGTCAGGTAATTATGGTTCCAACATTGCAGGAAGGAAATGAACTCAAAATACAAGTTACTGACACTTCCTATATATTTCATGAAGTACAAAGAAAAGAGACGCTTTACAGCATTTCTAAGCAATATGGTATTGACATTAACCAGATAATAAAGGCAAATCCCGGGTACTCCGGCACTTTAAGAAAAGGTGATAAACTAAGAATCCCGAAGATAATAAAGCAGGTAAAGCCTTTCGCCAGGCCTGATACAGTTATTATGGGACGGGCTGTTGACCAGGAATCAGTTTATGATTATAAAAGTACTCCCTGCATTAAATCAAATGATAGCAGAAGAGAATTTAATATTGCCCTAATGGTTCCTCTTCAATTGGAACTGGTAGATAGTATTTCAGTTTCAAGTCCATCCGACCTCAAAGCAGCTACTGAATATTCATCCTTTGATTTCATCCAGTTTTATGAAGGTGCTGTAATTGCAGCCGATTCAATGGCCAGGACAGGAATGAATGTCAGGTTGAATGTCATTGATGTAGATTACGGGAATGGGGTTAATAAAACCAGACGTGCTTTGAACAACCCGGAACTAAAATCAATGGATTTAATCATTGGTCCATTCTTTGCTGAAAGTTTCAGCCTGGTTGCGCAATTTGCCAAAGAAAACAGAATCCCGGTTGTAAATCCTCTCTCAATGAGGGGAGAAGTCATAGCAGGAAATGAATACATTATTAAACTGCAACCCTCTCTGTGGGCTCAATACACTTCTCTTGTGAATTACCTGAAAGCAGCGCATCAGGAAGATAATATAATCCTCGTCCGGAAGAATCAGGATGAAAACCGGAATATATCTGAAATAATTAAAACTTCATTTGAAGAGGAAAACTCAGAAAATCTTCACATTAAAGAAGTTATTTACAGTTCTAAAGGCTGGAATGGCATAAGCAGCAGTTTAAATTCTTCAAAGAACAATTTCATCCTAATACTCACAACCGACAGGGCTGTTTTACCTGCTTTGCTCAGGGACCTTGCTGATAAAAGAGATAGTCAGCAGATTTCTATACTTGGCCTTCCTGAATGGGAAAATATGGAGCTTGATTATAACTATCTGATTAAGCTGAATACTCATTTTATTAATCCTTGGTTTGTTGATTACAGCAGTACACAGACAAAAAGATTTGTCAGTGAATTCAGAACTAGGTATATTGCTGAGCCTGAAATTAATAAGTATGCCTTTCTTGGATATGATGCAACCATCTATTTCCTGAGCGCACTCTATAATTATGGTGAAACATTCACTAATTGTATTGAGCAATTTGAAAACAGTGGGTTAAGCAACGGAATGCAGTTTCGTAAAATACCCGGGGGAGGTTTTGAGAACTGCAGTACAACAGTTTATAAATACACCGATTTCACAAGGCAAAAGCTCAATTAATTTTTTTTGTTAATCAATTAACAATTTACTTGCTCTCCTGTTAATTGCGGGTAAAATTTTAAACTAATTTTGCCAATTCAAATTCCGAAAAGTACTGATTATGGAAAATAAACTCCGCGAACTCACTGAAAAGATATACTCTGAAGGCATAGAGAAGGCAAAATCAGATGCAGTGGTTATCATTAATGATGCTCAAAAAGAAGCTGATATTATAATTAACAAAGCACGTCAGGAAGCTGCTGAGATATTGTCAAAAGCCCAGGACAATGCAAAGGAGATTAAAAGGAACACAGAAGCTGAAATTAAGATGGCATCAAAGCAGTCGCTCAGTAAGCTCAAACAGCAAATTTCAGAATTGGTCGCTACCCGTGTAATTGATAATCCTGTTAAAGAAACCTTAAAGGATAAGGAGTTTATTGGTACTTTAATAATGAAAATAGCCGGAGGTTTCAATAACAACCTTGAGCTATTTCTGCCCGAGGTTGAAAAGAATAACCTTGAAAAGTACTTCAATCACCGAACAAGGGAAGAACTAATGAAAGGAATCGACATCAGGTTCGATCCTAATATTAAATCAGGATTTAGAATCAGTCCTAAAGACGACGCATTTGTAATCAGCTTTACTGAAGAAGATTTCGCAAACTATTTTAAAGCTTTCATGCGCCCTAAAACTATTCAACTACTTTTCGGCGAAGCATAATGGGCACACGTAATTACTATTACCTAATAGCTGGTCTTCCCGATTTATCTATAGATCAGGGAAAACTGCAATTTGGAAGTGTTGAATTCAGGGAATACCTGAAATCAGAACTAAGTGAAAAGGACTATAAACTTGTTGAATGGTTGTTCCTGCCGATTGATAACCAGAATCTCCTTGTGCTGCTTAAAAAATCTGATAAAGAATGGAATACATCAGGAATATATAGTCCTGAAGATTTAGAATATACTATCCTTGAAGAGAAATCACCCGACAAAATTATATTTGAGAAGGACATTGATGTAAAGCCATACATTAAACAATTCATCAGAAGTGCTGTAAATGAAGAGCGGGGTTCAGAAATAAGCTATGAAAATGAAGTTACAGCTCTTTATTATCTTGATGCTTTAAAAGTGAACAATAAGTTTCTGAGGAATTGGTTTGAATTTGAAATCAACATCAGGAACCTTCTGATTTTTAATATCGCTCAGCAATACAATCTTTCTTTTGAGAACCAATTACTGGGAAATACCAGTTTAGTGAACTCACTAAGACAAAAAACAGGAAGGGATGTGGGTGATGCTGCAGAATGGAATTACTATGACAGAATAATCCAAATATCGGAAACGACTGACATTGCCTTACGTGAAAAAAGTATTGACCTGTTAAAGTGGTCAGTGCTTGATGAGATGAATACCTTTAATTATTTTTCTATAGAAATCATAATCAGTTATATGATCAAATTAATGATCATTGAGCGTTGGCTAAAACTGGATCCTAAAACAGGAGAAGAGCTTTTCCGTCGCCTGATCGGTGATCTTCAATCTGGCTATGATTTTCCCAATGAATTTTCAGTTAATGATGGAAAAAGATAAAATGACGACAGGAGTTGTATCCGGAATCATTGCAAATCTTGTAATGGTTAATGCTGATGGTCCGGTCTCGCAAAATGAGATTTGCTATATCAATCTTTCAAATGTTCGATTGATGGCCGAAGTGATTAAAGTGATTGGAAATACTGCTTATGTGCAGGTATTTGAAAGCACTCGCGGACTAAAGGTTGGTGACACCGTTGATTTTGAAGGCCATATGCTTGAAGTAACACTTGGTCCGGGCATACTTTCCCGTAATTATGATGGTCTCCAGCATGACCTTGATAAGATGGAAGGAACTTTCCTTAAAAGGGGTGAGTACACACAGGCTCTTGACGATGAAATGATTTGGGACTACCAATCCATTGCAAAAAAAGGTGATACTGTAACCAAAGGCTCCTGGATTGGCCAGGTTAAAGAAAACTGGATCGATCATAAAATAATGGTGCCTTTTAAACTCGAAGGCCAATACAGGATCAAATGGCTTGCAGAAGATGGTAAATACACTATTAAGGAAGTGATTGCCGTTTTGGAAAACGAAGCTGGGACTGAGATACCTGTTACAATGACCCAGAATTACCCTGTAAAACTTGCAGTGCGGGCATATAAAGAAAAACCACGTCCTTTCAGGTTAATGGAAACGGGGATTCGTATTATAGATACGTTGAATCCTATTGTAGAAGGAGGAACAGGATTTATTCCTGGTCCTTTTGGCTCTGGTAAGACAGTTCTACAGCATGCATTATCACGCCAGGCTGAAGCTGACCTTATTATTGTCGCTGCCTGTGGTGAAAGAGCCAACGAAGTTGTTGAAATCTTTTATGAATTTCCCCACCTGGACGATCCCCGTACGGGAAGGAAACTCATTGAACGTACAACCATTATAGCTAATACTTCAAATATGCCGGTGGCCGCCCGTGAGGCATCGGTTTATACTGCTATGACGATCGGAGAATATTACAGGTCAATGGGATTGAAGGTGTTATTGCTTGCTGACTCAACTTCAAGATGGGCACAGGCTCTTCGTGAAATGTCGAACAGAATGGAAGAATTACCTGGTCCTGATGCATTCCCCATGGATTTACCTGCAATTATCAGTAATTTTTATGCAAGGGCAGGTTACGTTACATTGAATAACGGGCAATCGGGATCTATAACTTTCATTGGGACTGTTTCGCCTGCAGGTGGCAACCTTAAGGAACCGGTAACCGAATCAACAAAAAAAGCAGCCCGCTGTTTTTATGCTTTATCGCAGCAACGTGCTGATAGTAAGAGATATCCGGCCGTAGATCCGATTGACAGTTACTCAAAGTACCTTGAATACGATGAGGTACAGGAATACCTTTCAGAACATATATCAGGAGAATGGATCAACAAAGTTGAAGAAACAAAAAATCTTCTGCTGAAAGGACGGGAAGCTAATGAACAGATCAACATACTTGGTGATGACGGGGTTCCATTAGATTACCATCTTCGTTACTGGAGGTCCGAGGTAATTGATTTTGTAATCCTGCAGCAAGATGCATTTGATAAAATTGACAGTTCAACACCCCTGGAGAGACAAGAGTATATGCTTAACCTGGTGCTTGAAATATGCAACACACCAATTGATTTTGAATCATTTGAAGAAGTAAACCCATATTTTAAGAGAATCATTAACACGCTTAAGCAAATGAATTATTCAGAGTTTAAATCAGCTCAGTTTGAAAGTTTTGAAAAGGAATTATTGGCCATTCTAAATGAAAGGAAAGCAGCCTGATGGAAACTACAGCATTTAAAAAAATATACACTAAGATTACCCAGATAACTAAGGCCACCTGTTCGCTGAATGCTACCGGGGTCGGCTATGATGAAATGGCTGAAGTTAATGGCAGATTGGCTCAGGTTGTTAAAATAAACGGGAATAATGTCACGCTGCAGGTATTCTCAGGAACTGAAGGAATACCTACGAATGCCGAAGTTACCTTCTTAGGCAGGCCTCCAATGCTAAAAGTAGGAGATGATCTCGCAGGGCGTTTTTTTAATGCTTATGGCCAACCCATTGATGGAGGTCCGGAAATTGAAGGAGAAGATCGTGAAATTGGAGGTCCTTCAGTTAATCCGGTACGGCGTCTTCAGCCATCTCAATTAATTGCCACTGGTATTGCCGGTATTGACCTTAATAACACCCTTGTGACCGGTCAAAAGATACCTTTTTTTGCTGATCCTGACCAACCTTTCAACCAGGTAATGGCAATGGTTGCACTTAGAGCAAAAGCCGATAAAATCATTCTTGGCGGTATGGGACTTACCAATGACGATTATCTCTACTATAAGAATGTATTTGATAATGCAGGGGCACTCGACAGGATCATAAGTTTTGTAAACACTACTGAAAATCCACCGGTTGAAAGGCTTCTGGTACCTGATATGGCGCTTACCGCAGCTGAGTATTTTGCTTTTGATAAAAAAGAGACTGTCCTCGTTCTGCTCACTGATATGACCTTATATGCCGATGCTTTAAGTATTGTTTCGAACAGAATGGACCAGATACCATCAAAAGACAGTATGCCAGGATCCTTATACAGTGACTTAGCCAAAATATATGAGAAAGCAGTCCAGTTTCCTGATGGCGGTTCAATTACCATTATCGCAGTTACTACCTTGTCAAGTGGCGATATTACACATGCTATTCCTGATAATACAGGGTATATTACTGAAGGTCAGTTGTTTTTAAGACGAGATACGGATATAGGCAAAGTTATTATTGATCCATTCAGGTCACTTTCACGACTAAAGCAATTGGTTATTGGGAAACAAACTCGCGCTGACCATCCACAGGTCATGAATGCCGCTGTGCGTTTATATGCGGATGCAGCCAATGCAAGGACCAAGCTTGAGAATGGATTCGATCTCACAGCTTATGATGAAAGGACCATGAAGTTCGCAAGAGAGTATTCAAAGAGTTTATTGGCAATTGATGTGAATATTGACACAACCCAAATGCTTGATACAGCATGGAAATTGTTTGGTAAACACTTTAGTAAAGCCGAAGTTGGTATCAAACAGGAGTTCGTAGACCTCTACTGGCCTAAAGAATAATACTCGGTAGATTAATATCTTTTATGATCTTTATTGGATACCCAACCAGAAACAGAAAGATTTAAATGGCAATAAAATTCCAATATAATAAGACATCTCTTCAGGAACTGAATAAGCAACTGAGGATTCGTGTGAGGGCTTTGCCAACGATCAAGAACAAAGAGTCGGCTTTAAGGATGGAAGTTAAAAAAGCAAAAGATGCAGCATTGGACTCAGAACATCAGATTGAAAAGAGTGTGAGCGCATATCATTCAATGGCAGGCTTGTGGCATGAGTTCGATAATAACCTGGTTAAAGTTGATGATGTTGTGTTGTCTGCCCGTAAAATTGCCGGAGTGCGTATTCCTATTCTTAATGAAGTTAAATTCAGCATCGGTGAATTTAGTCTTTTTAACAGTCCTTCTTGGATTGTACAGGGAATAAGCATCGTTCAAGACCTTGCAAAGGTTGGTATTGAGCGTGAATTTCATTTCAGGACCATGCAGTTACTTGATCATGCAAGGCGTAAAACCACTCAGAAAGTCAATTTGTATGAGAAGGTTCAGATTCCCGGATATGAAGAAGCGATACGAAAAATAAAGCGTTTCATGGAGGATGAAGAAAACTTGTCTAAATCAGCCCAGAAAATAGTCAAGAACCGTCAAACAGCGGAGGCGTTGTCATGATAGTCCCTATGTACAAATACTCATTTGTTGTTTATCACAGGGAGTATGATAAATTCCTGGAAGATATCGCAAAAATTGGTGTTGTGGATGTTTCGGTTCGCCGTGATGATGTTGATGATGTCATTCGCACCAAACTGCTCGTAAATGCTCAGCTTACTGAAATGATAAGGATACTCAGTAACAGAAAAGTACCTCTGCAGGAACCACAAACACAGAAAAACGGAGCGGAGGTATTGAATGAAGTCAGGAATATTCAAACAGCAATTGAAAAATTAACGCATAAAGCCAGTTTATTAAAAAAAGAGATTTTACTGGCAGAGCCATGGGGTGATTACTCTACTGAAATTATCAGTAATTTGCATAAAGAAGGATATACCCTGAGGTTCTTCATCACTCCTGAACGGAGATTTACTCCTCAGTTGCATGTTAATCCTGGCATAATCGAAATAAACAGGTTGCAATCAAATGTATATTTCGTTGCTGTACAAAGTAAAGGTGATATACTAGACATTGATGCCGATGAAATAAAAATACCTGCTTTTTCTCCTTCGCAACTTAGGGAATCATTACAACAGACTGACAATGAGATAGCAAGCCTTAATAAAACATTGGATCAATATGCTGCTATGTATATTCCCTCACTGAATAAGGCCAGGGAAGCATTATTAGATGAGGTGGAATATCAGCAGGTGCTGCTTAAAACTGTAAAACAGGCCGACGATAAATTATGTGTCCTTACTGGATTTGTACCCGTTACCAAGGACCAATTACTTGAAAATTATTTGAACGAATCAGGGATTGTGTTTTATAAAGAAAAACCGGTTCCGAACGACAATCCTCCCATATTACTGAAGAATGGTTGGTTTGCCAGGTTATTTGAACCTATATCTGAAATATTCTCCCTTCCGAATTATAAGGAAATGGACCTGACACCTTTTTTTGCTCCTTTCTTTATGATGTTTTTCGGCTTCTGCATGGGCGACCTTGGATATGGTATTATATTAGTCCTGGCAGGCTTATTATTGCGCAACAGAGTCTCACCATCATTAAAACCATATCTCACCTTAGCTATCTTCCTTGGCATTGGCACCATGATTTTTGGTATTGTTACAGGAACGCTTACCGGTTTTAATATGGATGAGATTGAGTTCTTTAAACCTATCCATAAATATATGCTTGATGATACTTCTGTATTTTATCTTGCTTTAATGATTGGATTGGTGCAAATCATATATGGAATGATCATACAAGCTTATTCCAAATGGAAACAGTTTGGATTCAAATATGCACTTTCACTAATAGGGGTTATCATCGCGGTATTTGGTGTCATTGATTTAGCTTTAGTGAAATTTGGAGGTCATGTTTCCCTTTATGTGATTTACGCGGGAGTTGCACTCATGTTTTTATTCAGTGACCCGGACATCAATATCTTTGCGCGGTTTGGAAAAGGAATTTGGGATCTCTACAGCAATATTACTGGTATTTTCGGGGATGTCCTGTCCTATATCCGTTTATTTGCATTAAGTGCCTCAGGAGGAATATTAGGATACGTAATTAACAGCATCTCGTTACCTTTACTGCATAGTATACCAATCCTGGGTCCCGTTTTATTTATCATCGTTATGATCGTAGGACACGGTGCCAATATTGCATTATCAGGCTTGGGAGCTTTTGTTCATCCCATGCGTCTTACCTTTGTTGAATTTTATAAAAATGCAGGATTTGAAGGGGGTGGTAAAAAGTATCAACCATATTCGAAACGTCAATAACCAATCTATTTAAACGACAAATAATCTTAACCAAATTGAAAAAACAATAAACAAATAAGGAGAATTACATTATGACAACTGCTGTTATTTTGGCTTATATAGGCCTGGCGCTTATGGTAGTCCTATCAGGCACTGGTAGTGCCATTGGTGTTGTAATCGGAGGTAACGCAACACTTGGTGCTCTTAAAAAGAAAGATGATGCTTTCGGAAGCTATATGCTGTTAAGTGCTTTGGCAGGCACCCAAGGTCTTTATGGCTTTGCAGGTTTCTTCATTATCAATTCATCCGGAGTCATAAATGCTGAGATGACTCTTCTTCAGGGAATGGCCATATTGGCAGCAGGAATTGCTTTGGGAACTGTAGGTTTGATATCTGCAATTGTGCAGGGTCGCGTTTGTGCCAATGGCATTGCCTCTATTGCACAAGGATATGATGTATTTGGTAAAACGATGGTATTGGCTGTATTTCCCGAACTTTATGCCATTGTAGCTTTTGCCACTACCTTCCTTATTGCTTCAGGTTTGCAATAAACAATTCGATCGACTGAAAAATAAAAGAGTTGTCTCGATTTGAGACAGCTCTTTTTTTATGACTAAAAAGCATGGTTTGGCATTGGTAAGTTACTAATAGGCTACCGAAAATGTACCGAAAGGCTACCGATAGTCTTCCGACCCGCTACCGACATCCTACCGAAAAATGGAGTGTTTCTCAATAGTCATAACGGTTCCCTCATGTTTTCAGTATTTATTGATTTTTTTTCGATATCAACCTCTTGATTTTGGTAACCTAAACCAAGAATCTAAAAAGGTATGATTTTTGACAATCCTGATTTCATATTGTAAACGACATTGATTATGAAAGAAGAATTTAAAGTTAAGGGAGAAGATTTACTGGCCAAAATCAAGCAATTGTTTCATGAAGGAAACATTAGCCGGATAATTATAAAAGATGAAGCTGGAAAAACTTATCTCGAAATACCTGTCACAATTGGAGTGATTGGTGCTGTATTTGCTCCTGTTCTTGCCGCTGTAGGTGCACTTGCTGCATTAGCCGCTAATTTTACAATTGAAGTTGTAAGGAAGAACGAATAGCTCTTTTCGATATATTGACTATCTTTGCAAGCTTAATCCAAAAGGCTTATTTTATTATATTATACACTAATCTCAGTAACAAGAAATGAACATTGAACTTGAAAAAACAGGTGATCTTACAGCTACATTGAAAATTGATTTATCGCCGGTTGATTACGAAGAGAACGTTAACAAGGTGTTGAAAGACTACCAAAGAAAAGCTCAAATGCCTGGTTTCAGGCCTGGTAAGGTACCTTTTTCACTCACAAAGAAAATCTATGGTCAGGCAGCTACAGCCGATGAAATAAACAAGTTGCTGAGTGATGCGCTTGATAATTACATAAAAGAAAATAACCTCCAACTCTTAGGCAATCCTCTTGCTAATACTGAAAAAACCCAGCAAATGGATTTTTCCAATCCTGGAGAAATGAGCTTTTACTTCGATTTAGCAATGACTCCTGAATTTCAGGTAAATCTTTCATCTGAATTAGGTGTAACTTACTACAAAATTACTTCTACTGACAAGATGGCATCTGACTATCTGGCAGATATTCGCCTCAGACAAGGTGAAATGAAAGAAGCTGAGAAAGTTGAAAAAGGTGATCTTGTTAAGGGCGATCTTGTTGAACTAAATGAAGATAATACTGTAAAGGAAGGTGGACTAAAAACATCAGGCAGTTTAAACACCAACCAATTAAAGAATGACGAAATCCTGAATTCATTGATTGGGGCTCAGGTTGGTACAACTACCACAGTGGACCCAGATGCTTTATCTGATAATAATACAGAAAAAGCAACTATGCTTGGTTTAGCTGCCGAAACCGTAAATGATATTACCTCTAAGTTTAATTTTACGGTTACCTCGATCAACAGAATGTCGCCTGCTGAGATGAATGAAGATTTCTACGAGAAAGTATTCCCGGGTGAAGAGATCAAAGATGAGGCAGCTATGCTGGAACGTATTAAAAAGGAAGCTGACCAGTCATTTGTTTCTGAATCAGAGCGCAAATTCTTTAATGATGCCATTGAAGCAATCATTGAAGATGCTAATATCAGCCTGCCTGATAGTTTTGTAAAGAGATGGCTTGTTGAAACCAATCCTGAAAAACTGACTTCTGAGGACGTAGAAAGGGATTATGAAGGATACAGCAGGTCATTAAAATGGCAATTGATTGAAAACAGAATGATTTCTGAAAATAACATCTCTGTTTCTGATGAAGAAGTGAAGGACGTATTCAGAGGTTATTTCAGGAGGCCGGGTTCGCAGGAAATGGATGAGGATACAAAGAAACGAATAGACAGTATTGCTGATTCTTTCATGAAGAATAAAGAGGATGCAGGAAGAATCAGAACGCAGTTGTTTGAAAAGAAATTGATTGAAACGTTGAAGGAAAAACTTCAACCCAAAACCAAAAACTTAACTTACGAGGAGTTTGTTAAACTTCCCTCAAAATAAATAAGATATCATGGATCACAACGAATTCACAAAATATGCCACCGGGCATCTGGGAATTAGCAGTACAACGCTGAGAAAATACCAATCAGCAATAACTGGTTATATCTCCCCAACGATTATTGAAGAACGTCAGTTAAATATTGCTACGATGGACGTTTTTTCTCGTCTGATGATGGACAGGATCATTTTTTTGGGAGTCCCCATCGATGATTATGTTGCCAATATCATACAGGCTCAATTGTTATTCCTTGAATCAGTTGATGCAAAAAAAGACATTCAGATTTACCTGAACACACCGGGTGGAAGTGTTTATGCGGGGTTAGGTATTTACGACACCATGCAGTATATCGCTCCTGATGTTGCAACAATCTGTACAGGAATGGCTGCATCTATGGGTGCCGTTCTGTTATGTGCTGGCCAGAAAGGTAAACGTACCGCCTTAAAACATTCAAGGATTCTAATTCATCAGCCAATGGGTGGAGCACAAGGGCAGGCTTCCGATATAGAGATTACAGCAAGGGAGATTATGAAGCTCAAGAAAGAACTTTATGACATTATTGCTGAACATTCCGGACAACCATTCAAGAAAATTGAAAAGGATTCAGATCGTGATTACTGGATGACCGCAGATGAGGCAAGGGATTACGGTATGATCGATGAGGTGCTGGTTAAAGGAAGAGTGTAATTTATTTTAAGTTATTGGTAAGAATCAGTTACAAGTCAGTATTTTTGCAATTAAATACTGATAACACTTGCTAAAGGCTGATTTTTAAAACTACTATGGCTAAGAAAGAAGAAAGATGTTCCTTTTGCGGAAGACCCCGAACAGAAACCAACATGTTAATCTCAGGGTTGGATGCTCATATCTGTAATTTTTGTGTTGAGCAGGCAGAAGACATCATTCGTGAAGAGACTAAATCAATTAAGGGAAAAGATTTATCGAAATTAAAACTTCATAAACCTGCCGAGATAAAAGCCTACCTTGACCAGTATGTAATTGGTCAGGATGATGCAAAAAAAATCCTTTCAGTAGCCGTCTATAACCACTTTAAAAGGATTAGCAATCCTGTGTCAAAAAGTGAAGAGGTTGAAATTGAGAAGTCAAATCTTATACTTATCGGTGCCACAGGCACAGGTAAAACATTACTTGCCCGTACCATAGCTAAATTCCTTAATGTACCTTTCTGCATTGCTGATGCAACAGTTTTGACTGAAGCAGGGTACGTTGGTGAAGATGTTGAAAGTATACTTTCAAGGTTATTACAGGCAGCAGATTATGATGTTGTAGCAGCCGAAAAAGGTATAGTATTTATAGATGAGATTGATAAAATAGCACGGAAAAGCGATAACCCATCCATCACCAGGGACGTATCCGGAGAAGGAGTTCAACAGGCTCTGTTGAAATTACTCGAAGGTGCTGTTGTAAATGTGCCTCCGCAGGGCGGAAGGAAGCATCCCGAGCAGAGAATGATACAGATAAATACCCAAAATATTCTTTTCATAGCCGGAGGTGCATTTGATGGAATCGAAAAGAAGATCGGTGCTAGAGTTCAGGCTAATATGATAGGATATTCCTCTCATAAAGAACAGGAAATTGATAAGGATAACCTTTTGCAATATGTAGCACCTCAGGATCTGAAAAGCTTTGGACTGATTCCTGAATTAGTTGGCCGTATGCCAGTTGTAACATACCTGAGTCCACTTGATAAGATTGCGCTGCGGAAGATACTCACTGATCCCAAAAATGCTATTGTTAAGCAGTTTACCCAACTTTTTGAATTAGATGGAATCAAGCTGACAATAAGTGACTCTGTATTGGATTTTATTGTTGATAAAGCTATTGAATTCAAACTGGGAGCCCGTGGACTTCGTTCAATAATGGAGGCCATTCTTACGGATGCTATGTACGAACTTCCATCTGAACAATCGATCAAAGAATTTAAGCTATCACTGCCATATGCTCAGGAAAAGCTTAGTAGGATCAGTCATTCCAAACTCAGGGTTGCATAGCCTTGCGTTCCATAATTTAGGCTCTTTCAAACTTATTACAAGCCTGTTATACATATTCAAGGCTTTACACGTACAATATAGTGGCATTCTTTTTGTTATTTTAGCATCAAATTGTTTGGTTGAATGACCCGCGTTGTCTGTTGCTTTATTTTAAGTATCTTCATACTCCCTGTATCACTTGCTCAACTACCTGGAAACCTGCAGGTCGTAAAAGCAAAAATAGTTGATGGTGATACTATACCAATGCTTGACTTACCTACCGTTCGAATTAAAGGTTTTAAAATTTACCGTACACCAAGTGAACAACGTAGATATGACAGGTTAGTTAGAAATGTAAAGAAGGTCTATCCTTACGCAAAGCTCGCCGGGATCAAGTTAAGGGAGTATGATGCAATGATGGCAGGGTTAACCGAGAAACAGCAGAAAAAGCTTTATAAGAAAGCCGAAGAAGAGCTTAAAGCTGAATTTGGAGAAGAGTTAAAAAAATTAACCGTAACGCAGGGCCATATTCTCCTGAAACTTGTGGATCGTGAAGTGGGAAATCCTACTTACAATATTGTTAAGGAATTACGCGGAACGTTTATTGCTTTTTTCTGGCAAAATATCGGAAGGCTATTTGGATACAATCTTAAAGAAGAATATGACCCGCAAGGGAAAGACAGGGAAATTGAGATGATTGTGCAGATGATTGAAAGCGGGACAATCTGAAATTCCAAAAATTGCGACCCAACTTTAAGTGCTTACAGTATTTTGAATTCAGTTATTACTCATTCCGGAATTACTTACCACGACCCTGCAGGACAATCAGAACAGTATAAATCAGGATCTTGAAGTCCATTGCCAGTGACATATTTTCGATGTATAGTATGTCAAATTTCAGGCGTTCAACCATTTGTTCAACATTTTCAGCATATCCATATTTCACCTGGCCCCATGAAGTTATTCCTGGCTTTACTTTTTGGAGTAAACGGTAATGAGGTGCTCTTTGTACAATCTGGTCAATAAAAAATTGCCTTTCAGGTCTTGGCCCAACCAGAGACATATCACCTTTTAAAACAGACCAGAACTGAGGAATTTCGTCAAGTCGCACTTTACGCAGGAATAGCCCGAAAGGAGTGATCCGCGGATCTTCTTTTGATGAAAGCTGAGGTATGCCATTCTTTTCTGCATCACAATACATGCTTCTGAATTTGATCATTGTGAATGGTTTACCATGCAATCCTATACGTTTCTGACGATAAAGTACAGGTCCTTTTGAAGTAAGCTTAATTCCAACTGCTACAGTGATATAAGCAGGTATCAATATGATCATTGCAATTATTGATACAAACACATCCATCATTCGTTTCAAAGATTGCTGCCAGGCAGGCATCAGATCGGGGGAAATTTCAAGAAGGGGAGTATGGAAGATTGAAGTTGAATGTATTGTACCTAAAAGGTAATCCTGCATATCAGGTATTACCTTAATAATGACATTTGTACTTTCAACTTCAGTAATGATCTGTTCAATGGTTTTTACTTCAGATCTTTCAGTAGCGATTATAACTTCCTCTACATTGTGTTCCATTATGATCTGTTTTAGCTGGTTTATCTGACCCAGGTGAGGCAGAAATTTTTCAAGCTTATAATCTTTATAAGGAACTGCATTTACAAATCCAACGAAATGATTGCCACTTGATTTCTCCTGGTTTTCAATTTCATTGAAGATTCCTATTGCATTTCCATTACTTCCGACAATTATTGTATTGAAACCTATTATTTTATTATGTATCCTGTAAGTAGTTATGGATGTAAGTATCAAGCGGAAAGTATATGTAGGTATAAAATGGCAGCTGAATAATACCAGTATCGAATCGTAATAGTGGTGATATTCAGTTATCATGTCATCTATTATCAGGGTAAAGAATAAAATAATAACGCCTATAATTGTGATAAGCAATGTTTGACCTAATTCGCGAAGACGGGCTTTCCTGTATATCCTTCTGTAGGTACCCATCATAATGTAAAGACAGAGCCAGAAAATAGGAATGAATATTAATCCGTAGAGCAGGTTCTTATCCTGGTAAATTACCTCGGGATGGCTGCAGATCTGGTCATCCGCAGTATATTTTCTATAAACAAAAAATGTAGCCCAGCCTAATATTGCTGCAAGAAGGTCAGCTAAAACATATCGGGCAACTTGTAATTTTCTGTTCATTTCGATGAATTAAAACGCACCAGTTTAATGTTATCTAAAAGAAAAACAGCATCTTCAGTGCCATCTTCTTTTTCAGCTCCAAAGAATACCTGAAAGTCTGATGCAGTAGGTGTATCATACTTGATAACACTGAGATTTATATAAATTTTATTCCATTCGTCTGTTTTATTCAATATTACCATTGGTCTTTGTACTCTTGCCCCGTTAATTGAGTAAAATACTCCTGCTACTAACGGATGGTTAATCTTATAATTAACCTCAAGGAAAACATATCCACCGTTTGCCGGAAAATCAAACTTATCAATAGTAGCAGCTTCAAATACAGAACTATCATTGGTCATGGTTATAATTCCGGAATACGAATTACCAGGCTCATGAAAAATTAGGTCAGCATCATTGGTTCTTCCTAAACCTACTGTACTTGTTGATGTTGTATCCAGTGTAATACTTGACAATTCAAAATCTTCAATCCAGGGGAATGTTGTATTTTGTTCGTAGGTCGTTAATCCGGAAATATTAACTACACTATCCTTAACAAGATTTACCTCACGTTTGATTTCTGTATAGAAAGGATAAGCAGCCCTTGTATTACTGATCCCGTTAAGTTTAATACCCGGCCGGATGGTGATGTTACGTTTTCCTTCAGCCAGTATTGGTACCGTAGCCGGCAATTCAAATGAACCAATAAGGGTTTCATCAAGATAAACCCATGCATCGGTAATGTTTGAAGAAGGAGAGCCCTGTGATAAATTTGAGGTAACTACTATTTCTTCAATGCTTATATAGGCAGGTACAAGGTCATCATCATTCCTTGATTCACAACTAACAGTTACAGTGATTGTTACAATGAAAAATATAAGATTGAGAAAAGATCTTCTTGTAAAGAAATTCATTTGCGGATTGTATCTGATGTAACCGTGTATTTCCAACGGTTACAATTTGTGTTTATTGCTTATTATTTTAACAATTTTTAACCTGGGGAGAAAATTTATACAGCGAGGTTAGCAGCATCTTCCATTTTTTGGATTATCCTGTATGCAAGATCAAGTGCATGGTAACCGTCGGTGATGGTCACCGGTGGAGTGGTATTCTCAAGTATAGCATTTGCAAAGCTTTCTAATTCAGATAGAATGGCATTGGAAGGAATGATCTCTGGTTTTTCGAGATAGATCTGTTTAGGATTCTTATTGGGACCAAGGTCCAATATTAAAGCAAAAGGATCATCTTTGTTTATATCTTCTGACATTCTGATGATCTCAGTTTTCTTATCAAGGAAATCAACTGAAATATATGCATCACGTTGAAAGATACGTGTTTTTCTCATGTTTTTCATGGAGATGCGGCTGGCTGTAAGGTTGGCAACACAGCCATTGTCGAATTCAATTCTTGCGTTGGCAATATCAGGAGTATCGCTAACAACAGAGACCCCACTTGCGCTAACCTTATGAATCCCTGATTTAACAATACTTAATACAATATCAAGATCGTGAATCATTAAATCGAGGATAACGGGTACATCAGTTCCTCTTGGATTGAACTGTGCAAGCCTGTGGGTTTCTATAAAAAGCGGTTCGTTGATAAATGGCGCCGCGGCAATAAAAGCAGGGTTAAATCTTTCAACATGACCCACCTGAACTTTAACATTTGCTTCAGTGGCAAGATTAATAAGTTCAAGTGCCTGCTGAGGAGTTGTTACAACAGGTTTTTCGATAAAAACATGTCTGAAGTTTCTTAATGCACTATTGGCGCAGTCGAAATGTGAAAGAGTCGGGGTGACTATATCAACAACATCAACCTCATTTATGAGGTCATCAATTGATTTAAAGGCAGGTAAGTTGAATTCTTCTGAAACTTTTGCAGCATTAACCGGATCAGTATCATAAAAGCCAACAAGGTGATACTTATCAATTTGCCGTATACATTTAATGTGGATCTTTCCAAGGTGCCCAGCTCCGACAACGCCTATTCTTAGCATAGCAAGCGATTTAGTTTTTAGGTTGTTTTTATACCGGGCGAAATTACTAATTTAGCAGCAAACTTTAATCTTTTATTCAGAATGACCTCGAATCTTGTTGATACATTCAGGCATAAAGGCTTACGCAAGAAACTAATCGACCAGATCAGGAACAGAGGTATTAAAGATGAGCGTGTATTGTCGGCTATGGAAGCTTTGCCGCGTCATTTCTTCTTTGATTCAGGTTTTCTTGAATATGCATATCAGGATAATGCTTTCCCGATCGGTGAAGGGCAAACTATTTCACAGCCTTATACTGTTGCTTACCAGACTGAACTTCTTGATGTTAAAAAAGGTGATAAAGTTTTAGAAGTTGGAACAGGCTCAGGCTATCAGGCCGGTATCTTGTATAATATGGGTGCAAAGGTTTATTCTGTCGAAAGGCAAAAACCCTTATATATTAAAGCAAAAGAACTCCTGCCAAAAATTGGATGTAATGTCAAGGTATATTTTGGTGATGGTTATAACGGATTATCGGCCTTTAGTCCTTTCGACAGGATTATTGTTACTGCAGCTGCACCATTTATTCCTCAAAAATTGATTGATCAATTGAAGGTAGGTGGTAAAATGGTAATACCTGTTAATGAGGGTGATATACAGGTTATGACACTGCTTGTGAAAATTGATGAACAAACCAACGAGATTACCAGACACGGATATTTCCGGTTTGTTCCACTCCTTGAAGATAAAAACCACAAGAGTTAGGACTCTTGTTGCTTCTGTGAAGATGTATTTTACATGATATCTTGACTCAAACAATTATTAGCTGTGTTTGTTATTGCAGCGAGGTAAAGCTGCCTCTAAAACAACACGGTTATGCCGCATTATCACACATTAGGGAAAATTCCTGCCAAGAGACATACCCAATTCAGGAAACCGGATGGTTCGCTTTATTCTGAACAACTGGTATCCACTGAAGGCTTTTCGGATGTTTATTCTTTAACGTATCATCATTATCCTCCTACAAGGGTTAGGGCAATTGATGAACCTATTGATGTAAAACCTGCTGTTGCAATCACTAACAATATGCAGCATCGCAGCCTGAAAGGATTTAACGTTAAATCAAACCCCGATTACCTTAAAAGCAGGGTTCCTGTACTTGTTAATAACGATCTTTATATCTCCCTTGCCTCTCCCGAAAAAGGCACTGAGCATTATTTCTTTAAGAATAGCCAGGCAACTGAGATGTTATTTATTCACGAAGGTTCAGGTGTGCTGCATTCAATGTACGGATCCCTTACATTTTCATACGGTGACCATGTAATAATTCCAAGAGGGATAATTTACCAGATTTCGTTTGATAGTCCTAAAAACAGGCTGCTTATCGTTGAATCGTTTTCACCGATACGCTTTCCCAGAAAATATGTAAATAAATATGGACAACTTGAAGAACATGCACCATATTGCGAAAGAGATATAAGAAAACCACAAACTCTTGAAACCTTTGATGAGCAGGGTGATTTTCTTGTGATGATTAAAAAAGATGATCAGATCTTCCCATATCATTATGCAAACCATCCGTTTGATGTAGTTGGATGGGATGGGTATCATTATCCGTTTGCTTTATCAATTCACGATTTTGAACCTATAACAGGACGCATTCATCAACCGCCACCTGTTCACCAAAGTTTTGAAGGTCATAATTTTGTCACATGTATGTTTGTTCCAAGGATGTTTGATTACCATCCTGAGTCAATTCCAGTGCCCTATAACCATAGTAATGTCGATTCTGATGAAGTTCTATACTATGTTGACGGTGATTTTATGAGCAGGAAAAATGTCGAGCGCGGGCAGATTACATTGCACCCTATCGGTATTCCTCACGGACCACATCCCGGTACTGTTGAAAAAAGCCTTGGAGCTAAGGAAACAAAAGAGCTTGCTGTAATGATTGATACATTCAGGCCTTTATGGCTGACTAAACAAGCCCTTGAGATTGAAGACAAGGATTATTTTAAATCATGGATTGATTAAAAAATACTGAGGGTTACGAGCCTTAAAAAACGCCATATCGATGCGATTTATCGCATCGATAGATAGTTACAATATGATTAGGAAATCGGATTATATGTTTGAAAGAACAAAACACCAACCAACAATGAAAGAAATGAATGATTTTTTGCCTATTAATGGAACCGATTATATAGAAATGTATGTCGGCAACGCCAAACAAGCTGCTTTTTTCTATCAAACAGCTTTCGGATTTCAACCTTTGGCATATGCGGGGCTTGAAACAGGTCTCACTGACCGCACTTCATTTGTGCTGAAACAGGGAAAGATAGTATTGGTGCTCACTTCAGCGCTAAACGGAGAAAATGAGATCAGCCGGCATGCCATGAAACATGGTGACGGAGTAAAAGCTATTGCATTGTGGGTCGATGATGCCACCAAAGCATGGGAAGAAACAACAAAACGTGGTGCTGATTCTTTTATGGCACCAACCCGCTTTGCTGACCTCAATGGTGAAGTAATCAGATCAGGTATCCATATTTATGGAGAGACGGTTCACCTTTTTATTGAAAGAAAGAATTATAAAGGAACTTTCCTGCCAGGGTTCATTAAATGGGATACGACTTATAAAACTGAACCAACCGGATTGAAGTATATAGACCATATGGTTGGAAATGTTGGATGGGGAGAGATGAATAAATGGGTCGATTTTTATGCAAATGTTATGGGATTCAATCAGTTAATAAGCTTTGATGATAAAGATATCTCAACCGACTATACGGCATTGATGAGTAAAGTTATGAGTAATGGTAATGAGAGGATTAAATTCCCCATCAATGAACCTGCCGAAGGAAAAAAGAAATCACAGGTAGAAGAATACCTGGATTTTTACGGAACCAGCGGCGTTCAGCATATCGCTATGGAAACCGATAATATAATTGACACGGTAAGCACCCTTAAGAACAGGGGAATTGACTTTCTGGAAGTTCCTAAAGGATATTATGATCTTGTTACAGAAAGAGTCGGTTCAATTGAAGAAGATCTAAATAAAATAGCTAAGCTGGGGATTTTAGTTGACAGGGATGAAGAAGGTTATCTGCTTCAGATATTTACAAAACCATTGGTTGACAGGCCGACATTATTTTTCGAGATCATCCAGAGAAAAGGGGCAAGATCATTCGGTAAGGGCAACTTTAAAGCATTGTTTGAAGCAATAGAGCTCGAGCAAAGTAAAAGGGGTACTTTGTGATGATTACCGATCTTTCATTAAATCAGCGTCATTCATGGATCAAGCCGGATATTGATACTGATTTTTCAATTTATAATATTCCATTTGGAATTGCCCAGTTGAAGGACCACTCCACTATAGCCGTCAGCCGGTTAGGCGATCAGGTCATTAATCTCTATGCTTTATACAGGGATGGATTTTTTGACTTTCAAAAACATAAGATTGAAGGAGTTTTCAGTCAACCATACCTTAATGATTTTATAGCTCTGGATAAAGAAATTACCAGCAAAGTAAGGAGCACTGTTCAGGACTTATTTGACCAGGAAAGCCCGTTTTCAATTGATAAAGAGGCATTTTCCCGCAAATACTTATTGCCGCTTGATTCTGTAAAGATGCAATTGCCGGTAAAGGTTACTGACTATACGGATTTTTATTCCAGTATTGAACATGCAACCAATGTTGGAAGCATGTTTCGTGATTCTTCAAATCCGCTTTTACCTAATTGGCGGCACTTGCCTATTGGCTATCATGGCAGAAGTTCATCTATTGTTGTTTCCGGTACAAATATACACAGACCTAAAGGCCAGATACTCCCTCAGGGTGCAGACAAACCTGTTTTCAGTGAGAGCCGTATGCTTGATTTTGAACTTGAGATGGCATTTGTAATCGGCAGAGCAACTGAATTGGGTACTTCAATATCCACTGCTGAGGCCGAAAAATACATTTTTGGTTTTCTTTTGTTCAATGACCTTTCTGCCCGTGACATCCAATCGTGGGAATATGTTCCACTGGGTCCTTTTTTATCAAAAAATTTCGGATCAGTAGTTTCACCATGGATTGTTACCATTGAAGCATTGGAACCCTTCAGGATACAAGGTCCCAACCAATCCCCCGAGGTACTGGATTATTTAAAAACATCAGGATTGCGGAATTTTGATGTGAACCTTGAAGTATTAATCCAGCCCCAGGGAAAGACAGAATCTTTAGTGTCATCTACAAATTTTAAATACATGTACTGGAATATCTGTCAGCAATTAGCTCACCATACGATAAATGGCTGTAATATTACTGTAGGTGATCTTTATGCTTCAGGAACAATAAGTGGTTCAGTTCCAGGTTCCTATGGATCCTTATTGGAACTTACATGGAAAGGAAAGAATCCGGTAAAAGTCGGAGATATTAATAGGGCTTTTCTTGAAGATGGCGACGCTGTGATCCTCAGGGGTTTTAGTAAGAAGGCTAATATACGCGTCGGATTTGGTGATTGTATAACAACTGTTTTACCAGCATTGTAATATGCATAAGTTATTTGATGCAAGGATTATACCTCAAAATGAGTTACATAGATTAATTGTTGGTGCCGTTGCTCCGCGCCCGATAGCGTTGGCAAGTACGGTTGATGAGAACGGAACACCAAATCTCTCACCTTTTAGTTTCTTCAATGCATTCGGAGTTAATCCAAGCACTATTATTTTTTCGCCTGCAAGAAGAGGAAGGAATAATACAACCAAGGATACTTTTGAAAACCTTAAAAGAGTGCCTGAAGTATGCATTAATGCTGTTTCATATAGCATGGTAGAGCAGGTTAGCCTGGCAAGCGCAGAATTTGCTAAAGGCATAAATGAATTTGAGAAAGCTGGCTTCACGATGTTGGAATCACTGGAAATTAAGCCTTTCAGGGTAAAAGAATCGCCTGTTCAATGGGAGTGCAAGGTTAGGGATATCATTGAGACGGGCACCGGGGGTGGAGCTGCCAACCTGATTATTTGTGAAGTATTGGTTGTTCATGTGGAAGAAAGAATATTAACAGCCTCAAATGGAATTGATCCAATGCAAATTGACCTGGTAGGCAGAATGGGAGGAGAGTATTATGTCAGGGCAAATGGAAGTGCATTGTTTCAGGTAGCCAAGCCTTTAAATAAACCTGTTATCGGTATAGATATGCTGCCTCAGCATATCCGGAACAGTGAAATACTCTCGGGTAATGATCTTGGAATTCTTGGCTCACAGGAGTATATACCCTCAGTGGAACAAGTAAATTCAGCAATGCTACTCCCCGGGATTTCTAAATTAGCCGCAGATGATCATTTGTCCATCATTGATAAACAACGACAACTACACAAGATTATCAAGAACCTCATTACTAACCAGATGAAGCAGGAAGCCCTTAATGCGTGTTTTATTCCTATTTTTAAGGCTTGACAATCAAGGTGTTCCTTCGGTTACTTTGGAAGAAAGAATCATTTCAAGGCCATCCTTAATGAGCTTTTTAAATGACGTATTGGTGTTCTCTATTTTTTCGAGTGTCTGATAGATCTCTTTTGTCAAGCTGTTATGATTAAAACTTGAATTTGAAAGTTCAAGGAGTTCAAGCATTATTAACCATTCGGCTGGATAATTTGTAATGATTTCGTTCCATATACTTAATAATTCTGCTTGATTTCCAGCTTCCTTTGATTCTCTCAGATCCCTGATTTTTTGATAGAGAGCATGTAGCTTTCGATCGGCTTCTGAGTAGATTATTTTATGGGTTGTTTCAGCAGGTGCTTTATATGAGAGCTGGAATGCATCTGGATCAGCAGGACCTGAATATGCTGATGTAACTTCCCGACCGGCAAGCATATCATATCTTCCCCAAGAGGGTTGGAAGAGAATTTGGTTGTTATAAGATACTGTACAACTTCCAAACGTGAACAGAAGATTTTTACCTTCTTTTTTAAGGACTTCAATCAGATGGCCTTTAACTTTAACACCGGTGTTAAATTCCAGGATCACATCTTTATTTGGCGAAATACCTAATAAACCAAGTTCACTTTCAGACATTTCATGTAAAGATCTACCTGCATTGATCAGGTGCCCCACCGGTGTTCCGTAACCTTCATGATGATAGGCTTTCCCATGCCCTATCAGCTCTTTATTATTATAAGCAAGTGCGGTAGGTCCTGTCGTCCTGAGATATATAATATCCTCACCTTCAATAATGGAATCTTTAAAAGTTCCTGAGACCTGAATACCGGAGTCAAGAACCGTAGTAGCTGTTGAAGAAGAATTCTCTGCACGTATTACCGCTAATATACCGCCTTTCCTGAGTGCCATGGTATCGGCAAACTGATTTAGCACATCTGAAAGATGTTTAAAATCCGGAGTAACAAATAACTGCGGTTGTTGGGTGGTGATGTCAAAATTAAACCATGCAGTTTCAAGTGAATAGGGCAGTTTCTTAACATGGGGTTGCAAGCAGTTATAACTTTCACCGATAGATGACAATAATCCAGCCCCATAAATTTTAGGTGATTCAATGGTGCCTATTAAACCATATTCCACAGTCCACCAATGCAAGTTCCTGATAAGTGCCATTTCTGAAGGTTCACCCATCGTTGAGTCAATATATGCAAGATGTTTTTCAGCAGATTCTATATCAGCCTTTGAAGAATATGGATCAGCTTTTAATATAGAAAGATGCCTGACAGCTTCATACAATTCATAATCCCTTGCTGATGAAAGCGCTTTTGAGCCTATTTCCCCGAAAAACTTTAAGTATTGTGCGTACTCATCATCAGCAATTATAGGTGCATGTCCTGCTGCTTCATGGATAATATCGGGGGCAGGAGTATATTCTAACTGGTCAAAAGGCCTGATATCAGCAGCAATAACGAGTACATTATAAGCCTGGAATTCCATGAACGCTGAAGGGGGTATGAAACCATCCACGGCAACAGCAGCCCACCCGATTTCTTTTAAAATACGGTTCATTCCATACATGTGGGGTATGCTGTCAATGCTGATTCCTGTCTTTTTCAACCCATCCAGATATGATCCATGCGCAACTTTGCTGAGATACCTTACATTTTGCCGCATTACATACCTCCATACAGCATGATCACGCGAAGTATATTCATTATAAGGTTGCTCAATTACCAGGCTCATCAGATGTGCCGGCAGTTTCTCGAGTACTTCGTTCATTTCCATGGTATGATGTATTACTTTTGCTGATTACTCTAAATTTCAAAAAGTTGAACATTAACAAGGAACAGAGCGTAAAAGTTTATGCAGCTCTTCCGGTGCTGAATGAAAATGACAATCTTCCTTATATTTTTAACAACTTACTTGAGCAGGAAGATGTTGAAGTGGAATTGATAATTTGTGTTAATCAACCTGATGAATGGTGGAATGACCCGGAAAGAAAAATAATATGCGACCACAATAGTAAAAGCATAGAATACATAAACTCACTAAAGGAACAAAGAATTACTCTCATTGACAAATCATCAAGAGCAAGTGGCTGGATTGGCAAAAAACATGGTGTAGGGTGGGCGAGGAAAACAGCCATGGATATTGCATCGGATAAAGCCTCTGACAATGAACTGATTATTAGTGTTGATGCAGATACATGGTATCCCACGGATTATTTCAAATGTGTAAGTGAGGCATTCATGCAAAATCCTGATGCTGTTGGATTCTCAGCCCCTTATTATCATCCTTTAACTCCTGATCCGGTTGCCAACAGGTGCATATTGCGCTACGAAATCTACATGCGGAATTATGCGCTGAATATGATGCTTATCCAAAACCCTTATGCATTCTCAGCTATCGGTTCAGGAATGGCCACTACAAATAAGATGTATAAAAAAGTGCGCGGATTGACTCCCAAACTCAGTGGCGAAGATTTTTATTTTATTCAAAAACTAAGAAAGTCAGGAGGTATTATTATTGATTGCGATGCTACCATTTATCCCGCTTCACGGTTTTCAAACAGGGTTTATTTTGGCACCGGACCAGCTATGATCAAAGGCAGAAACGGTAATTGGGATAGTTACCCGGTGTATCCCCAGGATCATTTCCTGGATGTTAAATCGACTTTTGATTCATTTGATGATCTTTATACTCAAGAGATTGAGACCCCTATGGATGGATTTTTGAAAGTAGCTTTTCCTGAAATTAATGGTGATTTGAAGAAGTTATGGGAACCCTTAAGAAAAAACTGTTCTGGTAAGAATCAATTCATCAAAGCGGCATCACATAAAATTGACGCGCTCAGGATCCTGCAATTTTTGAAACAATCGGAAAAATATGTATCAACATCAAATGAAATGCGCTTGGTAGATTTTCTAAAGCGAAATTTTGAAGTAGATGATAAAATGGATGGAATTCTAAGTCAGTTGATCAGTAGCGGTTTTGATAACATTCCCCTGTCAGAATTTAATATTATAAGGGATTTTATGACCGTAAACGAAAGAAAGTTGCAAAGAAAACTGATAGTAGCGTGAAAAATAAAATGGTTGTAATATTAGGCCCAACGGCAACAGGTAAGACCAGGATTGCAGCCCTGCTTGCAAATGCTGTCAATGGAGAAATTATATCGGCTGATTCAAGGCAGGTTTATAAAAAGATGGATATAGGCACAGGGAAAGACCTTGAAGATTATATTGTCAACGGCAGAGAGATAAAAGCCCATCTTATTGATGTTGTTTCAGCAGGAGAGAAATATGATGTGTTCAGATTCAAAAATGATTTTGAAAGTGCCTACAAACTTATAACAGCTAAAGACAAAATACCCATTTTATGCGGCGGAAGTGGGATGTATTTAGAATCTGCGCTTGGATTATATGATTTGAAAAAGGCGGAAACTGATACAATAAAGAGAATTGAATTGGAGCAGATGAATAATGTGGAACTTATCTCTTTACTAAAAAGTTTGAAGATTATACATAATACCACAGACCTAACTGACCGCGACAGATTGATAAGGGCAGTGGAAATTGCATTAGCCTCAGAAAAAGTATCAGGAACCGTTAGAGAATCCATGTATGATAACCTGCCTTCCACTCAATTCATATATGGTATAGATCTTCCAAGAAATGTGATAAAGGAGAGGATTCAGTCGAGATTAGAAAAAAGACTGAATAATGGAATGATAGAAGAAGTACAGAAATTAATGAACGAAGGGGTCCCAACAGAAACCTTATATTACTATGGACTGGAATACCGATACATTTCTTGTTATCTGAGTGGAGAAATGTCGTTTACTGACATGTTCAATAAATTAAACATTGCTATAGGCCAGTTTGCTAAACGGCAAATGACCTGGTTCAGGCGGATGGAGAAACGGGGAATTAAAATTACATGGTTACAACCAGATCCTGATTTATTCATCAAGAAGGTGATGAATGATATTGCAGGGATATAAATAGCACCTATTGACTCAAAATTGCACCTTAACTGACCTTTGACCCTAAGTATATTGGTTTGGGATAAGTACCAATTACATTCTGTGAATTTAACTTTAAGGTGATTTGAACCTATTATGCGCAATTTTGTTTATCGAATCCAAGAAATGATTAAACACACATGACAAAATATACTGCGTCTTTAGCGGCTTTTTTAGCACTTTTTATTATTAATAGTTCATTAGGTCAGCATGCTATACATGGAAGCATTAAAGGAAGGATATTTGAGGCAAACAGTAATGAACCAGTACCCTTCGCAAATGTGATCATTTATGAAACAACTGTTGGAGTGACTTCTGACCTTGAGGGGAATTTTACGATAAACAATATCCATCCCGGATATATCCGGATTGCTGCTTCCTCGGTAGGTTATGAGCCATATATCAGTGAAGAGTTTGAGGTTACCAACAATAAGGTTGTATTTTTAGAAATACCCTTGGTTAAGGCAAATATTGAATTAGAGCAGATCGTTGTCACTGCTACACCGTTCAAACGCACACCCGAAAGTCCTGTTTCAATGCGAACATTAGGGATCAAACAACTGGAAAGGAATCCTGGCGGAAATCGTGACGTAAGTAAAGTTATGCAATCGTTACCGGGTGTCGTTTCAACTGTTTCATTCAGGAATGATGTAATTGTAAGAGGAGGAGGCCCAAGCGAAAACCGCTTTTATTTGGATGGGATGGAAATTCCTAACCTGAATCATTTTGCAACCCAGGGAGCTTCAGGTGGACCTATTGGATTGATTAATATTGATTTTATCAGGGAAATAGATTTCTATTCAGGCGCTTTTCCGGCAAACAGAGGAAATGCACTGAGTTCTGTCCTTGAAATGAAGCAAATAGATGGTAACGAAGATAATCTGGTAATCAAGGGCGCATTTGGTGCTTCAGATCTTTCACTTGCCTTAAATGGTCCGATAAATAATAAAACTACGTTTCTATTTTCCGCAAGACGATCTTATTTAAAGTTCCTGTTTGATATAATTGGTTTACCATTCTTACCAATCTACAATGATTTCCAATTCAAGATCAAAACACGCTTTGATCAGAAAAACGAATTGACTATACTGGGAATTGGAGCTATTGACCAGATGAAATTAAATACCAGTATTGAGGATCCTGATGAAAACCAGCAATATCTTCTTGATTATTTACCGGTTTACAATCAATGGAATTATGCTATGGGTGCTGTTTATAAGCACTTTAGAAAAAATTCTTATGATACCTGGGTATTTAGCCGAAATATGCTGAATAACGAATCATACAAACACGAGGATAATGATGAGTCAAAACCTCTTATAAGCGATTATATATCCCAGGAAATTGAAAACAAGTTAAGATACGAGAATTCAGGAATCTTTAAAGGATATAAATTAATTACCGGTGCAGGTATTGAATACGCAAAATACAACACCTCCACCTTTCAGAAAACTTTTATTCCAATGCCTGAGGATACCATAAGGGCATTGGATTTCAACTCGGAGTTTGACCTTTTTAAATGGAATCTCTTTGGACAAGTCAGTAAAGAATATTTAAACAAACGGCTAACAGTATCTCTTGGAATACGAGCTGACGCTAATAATTATTCAGAGAAATTTACCCGAATTATAAACAACATCTCCCCAAGAATTTCTGCTGCTTACGGATTCACAGAGAAATGGTATCTCAACATGAATCTTGGAAGATTCTTGCAGCAACCGGCATATACTACCCTTGGGTATCGTTCAAATGATGGAGTGCTCGTCAATGAAAAGAATGGCCTTGAATTTATTAAATCCGATCACGCTGTTTTGGGATTGGAATATAGAAAGAGCAATAATACACGCTATACAATTGAAGGCTTTTACAAATTATACACTGACTATCCGGTCTCAGTGGTTGATTCAATATCTCTTGCAAATAAAGGAGGGGATTATGGAGTAGTTGGAAATGAAGAAGTTACTTCAACAGGAGAGGGGAGAACTTTTGGTGTTGAACTGTTTATTCAGGAAAAACTTTTCAATAACTATGATTTTATAGCTTCTTATACTTTAGTAAAAAGCGAGTTCAAGGATAAAAATGAAAAATTTATTCCTTCCGCTTGGGACAACGGCCATATTTTAAACATCACATTGTCGCGGGAGTTTGAAAATGAATGGTATGTTGGCTTGCGATGGAGATTTGTTGGCGGAACTCCTTTTACACCCTACGATTTATACCGCTCTTCTTTAATTGAAGCCTATTCGGCTCAGCCCAAAGGTTATCTTGATTATACAAGATTCAATACTGAAAGATTGGATTCATTTCATCAATTGGATATCAGGATTGATAAACAATTTTATTTCAATAAATGGTCACTCACCTTATACACTGATATTCAAAATGCATACAATTATAAATCTGATGAACCACCTTTTATCGTAGCGGTAACTGATAGCAACGGAGAGAAATTAAGAGTAGAAGGTGATCCAACCAGATATCAGTTAAAGGAAATTTCGAGCCCGGCCGGAACTGTATTACCGACAATTGGTATAATTGTAGAATTCTAAATTACCACTCACGGAAAATGAAGAATACAGCAATTACAATGAAGCAAAATCCCACAATATAGTTCCACTTTAAAGGTTCTTTCAGGAATAGGACCGAAAAGCCCGCAAAGACTATTAAAGTGATTACTTCCTGAATAGTCTTTAACTGACCAACACTAAAAGTACCGTGACCAATTCGGTTTGCCGGAACCATCAGTATATATTCAAAAAAAGCGATACCCCAACTGATTAGCACAACTTTCCATAAAGCTGTTTCCTTAAATCTTAGATGCCCATACCAGGCGAATGTCATAAAAACATTAGAAGCAACGAGCAATAAAACAGTCCGCATCTAGTAGAAATTTTGGCAAAATTATATTTTTTACATTCATCTTTTGGCTATTTTAGGGAATATTCGAACGATTTTGGTTAGGCTTAATAAACTTAGAAAGAAAGTTTAAGTGATTAAAGTACATTTTTTTATTTGTCTTATCTGGATACTGGTTTCAACAAATTCTACCAGAGCCCAGGTAACTTTAGCGAAAAATCCGCTGGTGTTAAATCTGAGAGTGCATTATGGCTCAATGATAATCCATTCGAGGGCATTACATGACATCGGAAAACCAAATCCTTATGGAGTCGAACTTTCATTGGTACAACAGCAAACTGGCTTAAGGGCATGGGAATCCTGTAATTGTTATCCACGAAGAGGTATCACTTTAGGATTATGGGATTTTAATAAACCTGAAATACTTGGAAACGGTTACTCAGCTTCTATTTTTATCGAACCGGTATTCGGAGGGTGGAACAAATGGTCTTTTTCTTTAAAAGGAGCATTTGGAATCGCTTGGTTAACAAATCCTTACCATCCTGAAACTAATCCTTACAATTTTTCATACAGCACAAATATTGCTTTCCCCCTGAATTTGGGAAGTACTGTAAATTATGAGGTATCAAACCATGTTGGATTAAATTTTACTTTGATCTATAACCATATTTCAAACGGAGGATTGAAAGAACCAAATAAAGGAATTAATTGGCCTACCGTTGCGCTTGGTATTGATTTTAAACCAACTCCATATCATCTTGAAAAGAGAAAAAAAGAAAAAACAGATTTCGGCAAGGAACAACGAAATGCGGTTCGTTTTGACCTGTTTCTTACTTTGAAGCAACTTAATCATGATCAGTTGGCAAAATATTTCATCGGTGGCTTAATCGGAACATATAGCTATAGACTTGGCAAATTAAATGCAATAACAATCGGTACTCAGTTTGAATGGGATGAATCTGACAGGGAAGAAATTAGCAGGATAGAAGGAGTAAATGCCGATTTTAAAAAATTTTCAATCCTTGGTGGCCATGAATTCTTACTTGGCAAATTTATCTTTGGCCAGGATATCGGAGTATACCTATATGATCAGTACAAGATAAATGACCCGGTATTCCAACGATATGATCTTAATTATTCAATAACGAAACGACTTTCAGCCGGGATGCTTCTTAAAGCACATCGACATGTTGCAGATTACCTGGCTTTTAATCTTAGATTGAAATTAATTTAATGCAGCAATACTGCCGATGGCTCCTTCTTTCAGAAATTGTGTTCTTATGATTTCCTTCTCTTCAGGAGTGAGTCTAGCATCTTTATGGATCAGCACATAAGATTTTAAAGGCATTTTCCCTTTATCAATCTCCTCAATACTTTCTTCTATCATTTTGAGTTTATCCTTTTTCGAATAATTCCCCCATTCCGAAAAATTCATATGCTCCCTGCCTTCCTTGATATGATTTGCCATCATCCATGAAACCGGTGCGACATTCGAATACCAGGGGTAGTTAGTATGATTGGAATGGCAGTCATAACAGGAAGCGATAAAAACTGCTTGTACGTTTTGCGGCACAGATGCCACATTAAAGAATTCATATTGAGGATTGCTTTGCGGATTTTCCTGTTCTATCCTTATAAATTGAATTAAAACGATCAGGACGATAATTGTCCATACAACCACACTTTTTTTCATTTCGATCTATTTTGAAAATTAACGTTAACGATTACCTTTGCTAAAGATAAACGATATTTATAAACGGAATAATATCTTTAATAACTGTTGTATTTGAATTGTGAAGTTCTTTAAACTACTTTACTTCAGCTTGGTTATTATATCAAGAATTATTAATTCCCTGATTTTCCATTTGAATATTTCCTTCCAACAAATAAAACCAACCCAATATGGATTATGAAATTGTAGTCTCGCTTTTGACGCTTGTTGCACTTGAAGTAGTGCTTGGAATTGATAATGTTGTCTTTATCTCCATTCTTTCAGGAAAACTGCCCCAGCATCAACAGAAGCGGACCAGGAGAATAGGTTTGTTACTTGCTATGTTCATGCGACTTGGCCTGTTATCTGTTATATCATTAATCATGCATTTAAAACAGGATCTCTTTTCAGTTTATGGATTCGGAGTTTCAGGTAAAGACTTGATATTAATTCTTGGAGGGCTTTTCTTAATTTATAAAAGTACAAGTGAAATTTATCACAAAATGGAGGGAGAACCCGGTGATGTATCAAAAACGATTAAAGCAATCAGTATTACTCAGGTTATAGTTCAGATACTTATAATGGATCTTGTATTTTCCCTTGACTCGATAATTACGGCTGTGGGCCTTGCCGATCATTTATGGATAATGTACACCGCTATTGTTATTTCAGTCGGAATAATGCTTTTTGCTGCTGAACCTGTTGCTAAGTTCGTAAATACCCATCCTGCTTTTAAAATACTTGCCCTCGCCTTCCTTTTGCTAATTGGATTCTCTTTGATGAGTGAAGGGTTTGGCCTTGAAATACCTAAAGGGTATATATACTTTGCAATGGCCTTTTCATTGCTTGTTGATATTATTCAAATGAGAATGACCCGTGCGGAAGTTAAGCCAGTAAAGACGCATGAACATTACACAGACCAGGAAGCAAAAGGTAGTGGCACGGATTTTTAGGCTGCACAATTATATTATAGATCTCAAATAGCGGGCATTATAAATGGCATAAGTGTTCATGTCGTTGTTAAAATAGACAAACACATCCCTTACTTTAGATGGATAGTTTTCAATTTCAAGTTTTAACGTTTCAAGATCATCATCTGAATAGGAGTAGCCCCCATGAAGCCGTAAAAAAGCAAAATCAGAGGTAAAGACAAGCTGTCGGAATTGCGGGGTACTGGGAAATACGAGTGCTACATTATATTTTTCCAGTAATTGATAAATTTCATTACTAAACCATGTGGTATTCCTGAATTCAATACATGCGGATGGTTTAAATTCTAAATGATTTATTACTTCATTATACGCTTCAAAAAATGTGCTTAACCGTTGAATGTCAATTCCCTGACTTGGCCGAAGCTGGATTAGGATCACAGCCAGTTTTTCTTTTAATCCCTGTGTATCTTGTAAAAATGACTTAAGTGTTTCTTTAGACTCCTGGTCAATGATAAGTCGTTTTAAATGAGTTAGGTAACGGTTAAGTTTAACTGTAAACCTGAAATTTTCAGGAGTACGCTCATACCATTTTGTGTAAGAAACAGGATCGGGGATTCGGTAAAAAGAATAGTTGACCTCTACAGTATTGAATTCCCTCGCGTAAAATGCTAATTGGTCACGTTTATCGGCTTCAGCATAAAATGTTTTATTCCAATGGCTATACATCCATCCGGATGTGCCAATCCATACTTGTCGTTTCATTAGAATTAGAACATTATATATATACGGGTTGTTCTGAGTAGGAAAAGCTAATTAACTGATAATTATTAATTTTAGCATTTCAATTAAATCAATGCATTCGCATAATCACCATCATCCAGACCATGATTCCGGTCTAAAGAATATTAAACTGGCATTTGTCCTCAATCTGGTTTTTTCATTGATCGAGGCGGTAGGTGGATTGTATACAAACAGTGTCGCTATTTTATCTGATGCCCTGCATGATGTTGGTGACAGTGCTTCATTAGGCATTGCCTGGTTTCTTCAAAAGAAATCAAATAAGAAACGCGATGAATATTATTCTTACGGGTACAGAAGATTTTCACTTCTCGGGGCCATATTTATCTCATTTATTCTGGTGATCAGTTCCATTTTTATAATAAGGGAAAGTGTTACTCGTATTGCTCATCCTGAGATTCCCAATGCATCGGGCATGCTCTTGCTTTCAATAGTTGGAATTATCGTCAATGGATTTGCAGCTTACCGTCTGAAATCGGGAGACTCTTTTAATGAACGGGCAGTTTCAATACATCTCCTTGAAGATGTATTAGGATGGATAGCTGTCTTGATTGTAAGTATTGTCTTATATTTCAAGAATTTGTCAATCCTCGACCCCTTATTATCTCTTGGGATAACCATTTGGGTTTTGTCAAATGTATACAGGAATTTACGGGATACATTTAGAGTATTGATGCAGGAAGTGCCTCAGGATATAGATGTTGAGTCAATGCTTTCAAAGATCCGGAGCCTTCCTTTTATTCAAAGTATCCACGATTTCCATCTCTGGTCGCTGGATGGAAAAAGAAATATTATGACCATTCATGTTGTCACCAACCAGAATTTCCCTCCAAATGGTGAAAAGGAATTAAAGCAGGAAATCAGGGAACTCGCGTCATCTTATAAAATTGACCATGTTACCCTTGAACTCGAAAATGAAAATGAGAGTGAAGATTGTGAGTTCAAGGAAGGCTGCTGAAACAAATTGTAATTTTCCCTTTGAACATAGTTCGAAAAATCCTCGTTAGTTTATAAGAGATTGATTTTTAATTTAATAGAGTAAGTATGAGCCACGGAAAATATCAGAGTTGTATTAAAGCATGCTACGATTGTGCGATTGAGTGTGATCATTGTGCTACAGCATGTCTTAAAGAAGAAAAAGTAAGTGAGATGGCAAGGTGTATAGAATTAGACCTCTATTGCGCTGAAATCTGCAGGGTTGCAGCTTCATTTATGGCCAGGGGAGAGATGTTTGCTGCAAGAATATGTAGTTTGTGTGCGGAAATCTGCGAAGAATGCGCGAAGGAATGCAGCATGCATCATTATGACCATTGTAAAATTTGTGCTGAAGCTTGTTACAGATGTGCTGAAGAATGCAGAAAAATGGCAGCATAGAACCGTGTAAGAGTCAAAAAGGTTTTCTATTGATTCCTGGTTAGCTTATAACGAAACTATAAACCTGATTCCGGAAACAAGGGCATTGTCCAGTTCACTTTCAGTGCCTGATGGATTGATTACATACTGCAAATCAGGTTGGATGATTAGTTGATCTGTTAGTTGATATTTGTAGGATAATTCCAGTGTGGTCTCATTCCTCCTGTTGGCAAAACCTGCATGAGCAACGGCCAATCCGAGAATGTCATTCCCTTTGTTAGTAATGAGATTCGTATAGGTAACCCCTAATCCAAGATAATACCAATTTTCATTTTTTTGCGACGGACTAACACTTGCTTGTAGGAATGAACTGATGACTGATCCATTTTCCCTTGTGGCAATTTCTTGATCTGCTACCAGGTAAAAACCATAATTAGTTATTTCCCAAGTGTCAGAATATTTGGTATCACCTTCAGCAAAATGATGATGTGTATAGCTTCCTAAGCTGTATTTCCCTTCCAACCTTTCTTTTATTCTTGGCTGCCATGAAATTTCAGCTATGTTTAACAAACCATCTTCCTTTGTAAATTTCCAATGAAGGTTGTAAGGATTATTTTCCGAAAAATCATCCGGAAATCCATCAAATACAATAAATTTCAAAGCCAGTCTGGAATAAATATTATATTTCAACTGCATTCCGAATGCTGTAAGCGGAAAAATAGGAGCTACGATATTATCTGCTATCGTACTATGGACACCAAATGAGCTGTTAAGAAACATAGCTGCATTGTCGCTCGAAGCAAACTCAACATTTAAATCCTGCAGGCCAAGGGTGATTTCTGCGCGACCAATTTTCTGGCAATACCACATTTCATGAAAATAAGTTAGATCTTCAGCCTCAATATTGGATACAACCTGAAAATCACCGATAAATGTTTTTGATGGGTTACCTCCATGCGTGTGAGCTGCATTGAGATATAGTTTTCCACCCTCAAACAACCTCGCCTTTTTTGTATCGTATTCAAATGTGAAATTAGCCATTCCCTGATAAATTGAACCTTTTTGCAATCCACCTGATAAATTGCTGATTATTTCACCTGTGTAGGATGCATTGATCTGAAGTGCTTTTTCCGTTATAAGTGAATCCTGCGCATGCGTCATGCTGTTAAAGATAAGTACCGGAATTATTAAGAGATAAATATTGCGCATCTGTATATTTTAAGAGCCAAAATTAGAATGCTCCATATTCACTTACAATACTAATATAGTGGTATTTTCTCGATTATTAGTCATAGGAAATGATGATATTCAGCTGATGTATTTCATTTTATCTGCCTATAATGGTTCAACTAAAGGTTGCTCATTGAAATGATTCTATTTGTAACAGCATAAATTGTGAGGCCTGCCAGGGATTTAATACCTGTTTTCTGTGAAATATTCTTTCGGTGGGTTATAACAGTATTCACACTGATATTGAGTTTATCTGCTATCTCTTTCCCCGAAAGTCCATTTACCAATAATTTCAATACATCTGTTTCTCTGTCACTTAATGTTTCAAGCTTTGATTCTATGCTAATCTCATTATACTTTTGAAGGGAATTACCAATCCGGTCAATTATCTCCTTTTCTGATTGATCTATTGTAATAACTTTATCACAAATATTCAGAAGGCTTTGATTAATAAGCTGATATTGTATAGCGATCAGTGCAGTTTTATTATGCTCTTTCCTGACATTATTTAATTGCTTATACCACATTTGAAGCATCGAAGCGTCGAAAATGATCAATGCATATTTATCCTTGATATTTACATTGAGGGAGCTGGGATCACTAAAAGTTCTTATAGTGAAAGATCCCGGCAGTTGCTGAATGTAATTGGAGATGCCTTCGCTGATCAGATCGGGCAGGCCTAACAATGCTATGATCATTTCGTTCCTGATCATCTTTCTGTTCCGATTGAAGTTTCAAGTCTCTCTACTATTGGTATCAGTATTACATCCTCAATCAGGCTATGGATATGAAGATCAGCCTCAAGGTCATTCAATGCAAACAAAAGTTTTCTTCTTGATTGTGCATCATTTTGTGATGGAAGATACCTGATGAGCAGGTTTTTAAGATCCACTAATTTTTCTTCTATGTCATTATGGTGACTTCTGTAATCTGAGATGGAAAATTTTGATTGTGATGGAGTCAGATTAACTGATGATCTGTGAGTTAGATTCGTAATATAAGGGAATACTATTTCATCTTCGTATTTCAGATGTTCTGCAACCTCATCAAGGTAATCATCAAAAAAGCGTGTAAGCAATTCAATTTCTGCATGCGTATTATGTTTACTTATGTCGCTCAAGTACATGGTCAGTAAAGGAAATTGCTCAATCAGGTAATGTTGGTGGCTGTTTTTAAGGAAATTAAGAATAGAGGTAACATCTTCAATTGAGCTGATCATTTTAGGTTCAGGAATGTGACCACTGTAAAGGTTGATAATGGAAAGAAAAATATCGATATCTATCTGGTTCTCGGCAGCAAGTTGACCAACCGTTTTTTCTTTGATTCCCAGAGGTATATTAAAATGCTCAAGCATCAGAAGGGTCAACGGATTACCGTCAATCACTTCTGATGCTTTTGTCTCTTCAATGATAACTTTATTGTGTTGCATAAGGCTTTATTATAAAGCCTTAAAAACACCCAATGGTTAAGTAAGTTTTTACTTATCAGTTATAAGTTGGTAAAAATGAGTGATTTTTTGAATAATCAAGCATTTGCTTTGTATAATCATCCGGATAAGTAACCTTAATGTCAATGATCTTACCATCTTTTGACTCAGGAGTAAACACCGGATTTATAAAACCACCATACGGAGCGATATTGAGCTTGCTGAAACGCTCAAGTACTTCAGCATGCAGCTGCTGGTTTACTTTAACGCCATATTTTTCAACAAGATTCTTTCCTGCTTCATAGTCACCTTCTGACTTAATTCTTTGTATTTCAGCCAGCAACTTGCCAAAGAGGTTCCTTAATCCCTGATAATCATTGATTACGATGTATGTTTTTCCATCTCTTACCTCCATAGCAATGATATTTTCAGCCTTGCCATTTTCATAGCACCATGACGAAATTAACTGGCGGCAGCGCATATGCGCCTGCTCTATGTCTTTACCCGGTTGGATGCGTGTAAGTTGAGTCATTAAACCGTTCCTGATGTATGAATTGTATTCGGCTTTATAAACCTCATCCTTATCAAAGAGACCAATCTCTTTCATTTTGGGATCTCCAATATAATAAAGGGCAAACAGATCAGCGCGTGCTTCTTCAAGCGGGGCACCATAATTTTTCATTTCATCGCCTCTGGTGCCCGGCATTAACTGACCGGAGCCATGACCAAGGCATTCGTGAAGGTCGGTGTGCAGGTTTCCGGCAAGTGAACCATAGTCTTTTGCCCACGCTATTTCCTGCGGTGATGAGGCAAACTCTTCAAGCATTCCATTACCCAAGGCAGCCTGATCGTAAGCATATGTTATATTTTCAATGGTTACCGATTTTGACCCATACTCTTTCCTGATCCAGTCAGCATTTGGCAGGTTAATTCCAATTGGTGTGCTGGGATAACAATCACCGCCAAGTTGTGCAGCAGTGATGACTTTTGCCGAAACACCCCTGACCTCTTTTTTACGGAATTGAGGCTGAACAGGTGAGTGATCCTCAAACCACTGAGCATTGGCACTGATGATCTCTGTACGTTTCGTGGCTTCAAGGTCCTTGAAATTGACGACGCTTTCCCAGGTAGCTTTTCTGCCTAAAGGATCGCCATAATCCTCAATAAATCCATTTACAAAGTCTACCCTTGAATCAAGATCTTTGACCCATAAAATATTGTACTCATCCCATTTCGTAAGGTCACCAGTCTTATAATATTCAATCAATGAATTGATTACCTTATTTTGTTGTTCATTTTCTGCAACTCCGGCAGCTTTTTCAAGCCAATAAACTATTTGCTCAATGGCTTCACCGTATAAACCGTCTGCTTTATACACCAGTTCTTTGATTATTCCATCTTTCTTAATGACCTTCGAATTCAGTCCCCATGATATCAGGGTGTCTCCACCTTGCTGTTTTGTTTTTGCCTTGAGCCCATCATAAAAATTAGTCACTTCTTTTTCAGTTACTCCATCATAAAAATTAGCAGCTGAATAGGTAACCAGATCCTTGCCCGGTTCCTGGCTTATGCCTTTTGGGGCAATGGTAGGATCAAAGATAACCGGTGTAATTTCTTCAAGGAAAGCTTCAAGGGTTTGTCCCTCACGTAAAGGAAATTGTCCGCTGGTAGTGTTTTTCACTAACTCCCTGAAATAATCTTCGCTAAAATCCGGGATGAACTTATCTTTTGAATAATGATGGTGAATGCCATTACTAAACCACACTCTCTTGGTATAAACCATGAAGTTTTTAAATTCTTCCGTGTTCTTGTCACCTTCATAATTTTCAACAATATTGTCCAGGGTACGCCTTACAGCCAGGTTATATTTATAATTCTGGTCAAAAATAATATCCCTTCCGGCCAAAGCTGCCTGACTTAAATAGTATATAAGTTCTTTTTGCTTCAGTGACAAACTTTCAAATTCCGGCACCTGATACCTGATGATCTTAATGTCAGCAAATTGCTCCAGTAAATACTTGAAGTCATCTTTCTTTTCTTCAACCGGTCTCTGTTGATTACATGAGATAATGCTTGCTGCTAATAGCATAATGAATAGGGGAATTAATTTTTTCATACTTGTGTGACAGACTTTAAATGTTTTGTTTTTTAGATTTGTTCAGATCAAGAAGCTTTCCTTCTATTAGAACAGGTACTGTATGCGATTTACCAATTTGAAGTGAATATTTAAGCACATTTTCAAAACCTAATTGCTTTAAACGAAGATAATGTGCTGACCTGGTAATTAACGTTTCGGGATCCTTTGAGTTGCTGTTCCATAGTAGTAGTGATGCCAGCGCTGCGTCACTTTCAATGAGGAACTTGCCTTGACTGATAACCAAATCAGCTAACGCACCGGCACAAAGCGTATCTTCAATACAGTAATTGTCTTTCCAACCGGCACAAAGGACAATCACATTTTTGCCTTGTTCTGTCAGCCAATTTGCTAAGGCGGGTAAATTGAGAAACGATCCTATGGCAACGGTTCCTTTGTTCTCACCTAGTTTAATTGCTTTGGTTCCATTTGTGGTAGTATAATAAATTGTTTTTCCAGTCAATTCAGTATTCATAAAATCAAATGCTGAATTGCTCAGATCTGCAAAATCAGGCTTTAACCCATCGCGTTCAGCGGCAACAATAAATCCATTATTCTTATACTCAATTGCTTTTTCAATTGAATCCAAAGGCACAATTGCTTCAACACCAAAATCAAAAGCGGTGCAAAATGAAGTGGTTGCCCTTAGTACGTCAATGACAACAATGATTGTTGGTTCATTAACCTCAATAAGTGAGAATAATACCGGTGAAAAGCAAACTTCGAACTTAGGCATTGGTGAAAAATAAAACCGGCCATTCAGAATGAATGCCCGGTTGATAAACAATTCATTTTCTAACCTTTATAAAACGGCAGCTTTACGACTTTTGCCTTTAAAGCTTTATCCCTGATATTTATATAGATTTCAGTATCAGTCTTTGCGTATTCTGTTGCTACATATCCCATACCAATAGCAATTTTCAGTGAAGGTGATTGTGTCCCTGAAGTGACTTCACCAATCTCTTTACCATCGCTATTCATGATTTGATAATGCTGACGAGGAATTCCTTTGTCGATCATTTCAAAACCAATTAGCTTCCTTGATGTTCCTTCCGTTTTTTGTTTCAGGAGGACTTGTTTATTGATGAAGTCTTTTTGCTCAGTGAACTTCGTTATCCAGCCTAAGCCTGCTTCTATTGGTGATGTAGTGTCATTGATATCGTTTCCATACAGGCAGAAACCCATTTCGAGGCGTAAGGTATCACGGGCACCCAGGCCAATAGGTTTAATTCCATATTCAGCACCTGCATCAAAAACAGCCTTCCATATCTTCTCTGCATCTTCGTTAGCCATATAAATTTCACAGCCACCGGCTCCGGTATAACCATTTATTGAAAGTATAACATCTTTAACTCCAGCAAGGTTGACTTTCTTAAAACTGTAATATTCCAGATCCATTATCGGAGTATCAGTCAACTTTTGCATAGCTTTTAATGCCAGAGGCCCCTGAATAGCTAATTGGGCTATCTCGTCAGAGGCATTATAGAGTGTTGCCCCAAATTTATTTTGTGCGTTTATCCACTGCCAATCTTTTTCAGTGTTTGAAGCATTTACGACTAAAAGATAAGTTTCGGTGTCAATTCTGTAGACAAGCAGATCATCAACTATTCCACCATTGAAATTAGGAAAACAACTGTATTGCACTTTTCCGTCATAAAGTTTGGAGGCATCGTTTGAAGTCACCCATTGAATCAGATCAAGGGCTTTCGGGCCTTTTACCCATATTTGACCCATATGGGAAACATCGAATACACCAACCCCTTTTCTTACGGTTTCATGCTCAATTAAAAGGCCTTCGTATTGAACAGGCATGTAAAAACCGGCAAAGGGAACCATTTTTGCTCCAAGTGCTTCATGAATTTTAGTAAACGCAGTGTGTTTCATTTTTTAATCTATTTTAAAATTATCAGAGCAAAGTAACGCAGTTTTTATTGAATTATTAATAAAAAAAAGCCCAAAAAAAGATGAACATTTTTGTCGTTCATTCCTTAGTCATGTGGTAAACGTTACTTTTTTTTCAATTAATGATTGAAAGATAGGACAAGAAACAAAAAAGCATTATATTTGCAGCTTCTAAAGACTTCGATCCACTCTCATTATTTCAACAAATTTTTTATTAATTACCAGAATTAATCTGGAGTGAGAATCAAGATATACACCTTTTATTCCAATCATCTCTGATTAAAAAAAATAATAGTTCATTTATGTACGATATCATCGAGCTTAACAACAAGCTTCTTGAAGAGCTGAAAGACATTGCCCGTGAGTTGAATATTCCCAAAGTAGACATCATGAAAAAGCAGGATTTGATTTATCAGATCCTTGATTATCAAGCTCTCAATCCTTCAAAGGAAACCCTTGAAAGAGAAAAGGCCAGCAGGGAGAATAAATTTAAGAGAAAAAGAATTGAAGACGACCGGTTTAAAGCACGTCAGCAACAATTCAAATCAAATCCCAAAGGCGCTCCGATCGCTTCTTCAAATCCGGCAGTTACACAATCAGGTAATGGTAATTTACCTAAAGAAGAACGAAAAGACCTTAATGCGAATCCTGAAATAAAACAAAATCAACAAATCGTGCAGAAAAGAACAGACGAAACCAGTAATAAACCAAGAAGAGGCAGGCCAAAGGGAGAAATGAACAATAAACAAAGGAAACCGAATGAATTATTTCCAAGGGAGGAGAAACAAAATCCTGCCTTTGAAAGACCAAATACTGAACAACCTGATGAGCAACCCAATTTGCTCCAATCTTCTAAATCTGATCATATAGATACTGAGGCACTCCTTCTTAGTAATGCACCTATTGATGAGCCTGTTATCGATGAGCAGGAAGTTCAGAATGAAGCCGAAGATATTACTCCGACTGTAAAACCGGAAATTACTGACACTGAGCTGATCATTGAACCGCCTGTTGCTGCTTCAGATAAGATTATGGAACCTGAACCTTACAGGCCTACTGAAAGATTTAACAGGGATTATCCGAATCCACGTCAACGATTCCCTGAAAGAAATGATCGTCCTGAGAAAAAAAGGGAAGAGTACAGTTGGGAATTCGACGGTTTTATTACCAGTGATGGTGTTCTGGAAATTATGCCTGATGGTTATGGCTTCTTAAGGTCATCAGATTACCACTACCTTAATTCACCTGATGATGTGTACGTTTCACAATCACAGATAAAATTGTTTGGTCTTAAAACCGGAGATACGGTTCGTGGAACAATCCGTCCACCGAAAGATGGCGAGAAGTACTTTCCGTTAATTAAAGTTGAATTAATCAATGGAAGAACCCCTGATGTGGTAAGAGACAGAATTCCTTTTGATTACCTTACTCCTCTATTTCCTGAAAAGAAATTTAAACTAACCGGTCATCCGGGATCAAATTTATCAACCAGGGTCATTGATCTTTTTGCACCAATAGGGAAGGGGCAAAGGGGATTAATTGTAGCACAGCCTAAAACAGGAAAAACCGTATTGCTTAAAGAGATCGCTAATGCAATTTCTTTTAATCACCCTGAGGCCTATCTTATCGTCCTGCTTATTGATGAGCGTCCGGAAGAAGTTACTGATATGGCAAGAAGTGTTAAAGCAGAGGTTATTGCTTCAACGTTTGATGAACCTGCTGAACGACATGTTAAAATTGCCAATATTGTTCTTGAAAAGGCTAAAAGAATGACAGAATGCGGCCATGATGTGGTTATTCTGCTTGATTCAATAACCCGTCTTGCCCGTGCCTACAACACTGTTTCACCAGCTTCCGGCAAAGTCTTATCGGGTGGTGTTGAAGCAAATGCGCTTCAGAAACCTAAAAGATTTTTTGGTGCTGCACGTCAGATAGAAAACGGAGGTTCACTTACCATTATAGCAACTGCCCTTATTGATACTGGTTCAAAGATGGATGAAGTAATCTTTGAAGAATTCAAAGGTACAGGAAACATGGAGCTTCAGCTCGACAGGAAGCTCTCTAATAAGCGTATTTATCCGGCCATCGACATTGTGGCATCAAGCACCCGTCGTGAGGATCTCCTTCTGGACAAAGAATCCTTGCAGAGGATATGGATCCTCAGAAATCACCTTGCTGATATGAATCCGCTTGAAGCAATGGAGTTCTTAAAAGAAAAGATGAAATATACCCAAACAAATGAGGAGTTTCTTGTTTCAATGAACGGCTAATCTTAAATAAATAATAAAAAAAAAGCTGCCTTTATGGCAGCTTTTTTTTTTAACCGTGACCTTTTAAGTGCTTCTTCCGTTGTGCTTGCCATATGATAAGCATGACAGGGGGGTAGAGTTGATACAGGGTTAGGACAGGGTTGGTAGTCCTTTAGTACCTGATTTTATTCCCTGCCTTTATTCATATAATACTTTATGGCAGTCGGAACACATTGCAGTTTTCCAAACATTTCTTATTTCTATAGGATGAATAAATTCCATAGTGGAAGCCAAAGGAACCGTTGTCATTTTATTCTGAGGTCCCTGAGCTAATATACTATGACATAATTCACAATCCTTTTTAATTGTTTCTCCCTTTGAAGTTTTGTGCCTGTCAGAGTGACACCTGAAGCATCCCTGTGATTCCAAATGTCCTATGTGGTTCAGATATTGAGTTGCATCTGCCTTCATATAAGGAAAGACATTATCATCATACTCTGCTTTAATAGCAACAAGAGCCTTATTGATACGTCCGGATTCCTTCTGATAAATTTCAGGCTGTTCATCATTATAAATAGCAAGTACTGTTGAATCAATTGCTTTATGGCCGGCTTCCTTTGTAGGGTACTGAATCTTTAGAGCCTGCATTGCAGCATATTTTATGTATGGTAAATCACTTGGAATTTTACCGGCAATAATTGCCTGATCGATATATTCAGGTGCTGACTTATATATATGCGAAGGCCTGTTATGGCAGTCCATGCAGTCCATTGATCTTTTTTCAAGTGTATCCATTGCCGGCTGATCAATTGGATTTTCCTCATCTAAGTATATTTTAACTTCACCAGTCTTTAGATTGGTTAGTTTTACCCAAGGTATATTTTCACGGTCCTTTGTACTTGCAATATATTCTATTTTAAAGTCTTTATTAATATGCCAGTGAATACCTTCAGATAAACCCATTGCACTATGTTCAGGACCGATTTTCATTAACAATGAAATATCCCATTCTGTGTTAGCAGAATCAGCAAGATAAGACCTTTGATTCCTGAGTTTTTGTGAGTAGAATTTTTCAGGCCAGTGACACTTCTCACATGTTTCGCTTGCCGGGCGTAAATTATGCAAGGGAGTAGCAATTGGTTGTGAATACTTCTTGAAAATGACAGAATATACCTGATAAAGGCCTGATAATTTTGATTTTACATACCAACCGGCTCCTTCGCCAACATGACATTCAACACATTTAACCTGTGCATGGGCTGAGTGCTGATACGTAACATACTCAGGCTCCATGACCTGGTGGCAAAGTGTTCCGCAAAATTCAACCGACTCAGAGTAATGAAATGCCTTGTAACTACCAATTGATGAAAGTATTAATAAGACAACAGTGATCACTGTTATTTTAATCAGGGCACTTCGCTGGAATTTCATATTCAGGTCAAGAATTGGCCATTTGCCCTGAACTTCATTGGTGGCTATTTTCTTTTTTCTGCCTATGTACATTCCTATCGGGATCAGCAGCAATCCTAAAACCAGGAATGCCGGTACTACTATATAAGTGAATAATCCGAGATAAGTGTTATTCTCCTTGGAAAATAAGGAAAACAGAAATAGAATAATTATAATCACTAAACTGTTAAGGGCAAGTATAAAACCACTTATGCTTACCCAGTTGTAAATTGATTTTGGCAGTTTCATTTTCTTGAATTGGTTAGGTTGCGAAAAAGATGACCTGTAAATTAAAACTCAGCTTAAAGGTATGAAAACTCTATTACAGAATTGATCAGCAAAACAATAAAAAAACAGGCACCCGTGAGGCACCTGTTTTTCATTTCGGAAATCTTATTTCAGTGTACGCAGATAGTTTACTACTGCCCAGCGATCACCTTCATCAACGATCTTCTTTTCAAAATTTGGCATTTCACCACGACCAACAATCGACTGGTAATATATTTCACCATCAGTTTGGGCCTGGAATGCTTTGGCATTGAATGGCGGTACAACAGTGTTCAAGGTTGCTGATTTTGGTCCATCACCTAAACCTTTTGCTCCATGGCATGATTTACAATGCTTATTGTACATTTCTTTGCCAACAGTATTTATACTTGCATCACCAGCCTTAATGGTGCTCTTCATGGTTTTATACTTTGCAGGAATATTCCATGGACCACCTTCTTTCTGCGCGAGTACATTTGCTGTGAAAAACAGTGTTACTACCGAAAGGATAGCTAAGAATTTAACTGAATTTTTCATTTTTGTTGAATTATTTATGTGTTTATTTGGATTAATTGTCGGGTTAAGTACTTCAAATCTGATGCCAGAGAGTTTTTTGTTTGCCAAAGATAGATATATATCAATTAGTAGATACTTGCAAATAATTTAATCTCTGTTGTTTTAAGTACGAGTTTAAGTTGATTTATATCAAGGCTAAGGATCAAATGCCTTTAAATCATAGAGTTCTTTCATTAATAGGCTTAGAATAACTTGACAATTATTGACAGGTTATTATTCCAGAGGTTGATATTCCTTTCATCGGTTCTTATCGATTGCCCCTGAATAAACTTAAACTTGCCATGGGCTTGCAGGTATTGGCTGTTAACTCCTATTGAATAGCATGGTGAAATAGCATAAATAAATGAAATTCCACCACCATAAGTGAAACAATAATCAGTTGAAGGAGTAATCTCAAAGAAAGCCGGTCCAACAATAAAGTAAGATGGTTTATTAAGTTGGTATGGTGTGGATGCCATCATCAAACCGGCATCAAGTTTGGCTTCAAGAGACAGCTTTTGAAGAATTTGCATTTTATAAGTAGGGCCCCCGGTAATTTCAATTGTTTTAAAAGGATCACTTCTGATATACAGGTCATCAAGGAAAGGGTCAGCCTTCACTTTTTCATAACCAAGAACGCTCACATTAATTGGATTCAATTGGATTCCTGATTGAACGAAAGCACCCCAATTACCTTTGACAGGACATTGTAATTTGATGCTTCCGGCAAATCCCGTTAGTGCAAAACTTCCCCTGGAAAGATCAGAAGACCTGAAATCAAGTAAAGGTGTGCTTATCCCTGCTTGTAAGGATAAATCTATAGTCTGGGATTTGCCTGAAAGAATATTAACTGATAAAATGATTAGCAGAATACAGTTTTTCATTTCTTATTGTACGGAAGAGGAGAGATTAACTAATTAATTAATTTGATTACTTAATAAGATGTAAAAGTATTGAAATTTAGCTCATTAAAAAAGCCGCTGCTCATAATAAGCAGCGGCTTAAATATAATTTAACTACATTTTAGTCTATTGCTGCAATTGAATTCTGCAATAGTGCCTTGGTGTATTTGTAATTGTGGATACCTAAGCTATAATCCCTCAAACAAAGCTGGAAGTTAATAATGGCTCCCATTTGAGCATTTGTTATAGAAACTTTTGGAAGAGTAAGATTGTATGCCTTCTGATCAGCACTCCAGGAATTGGATGGGCTGGGGTTCTGGAAAACAACAGCATTATTGACCGGTCCATCAGGGTTATTGATTGGATCGTAGATATTCAGATAACCATCATAATGATTATCAGTATTTGCAGCCCACATGTTGTGTTCGGCATCAGGATTCCTGTTTAAGATTTCAACACCATTAATTGTCAAAGCAGCAGCAAGGTCATTAAGAAGGGTTTTGATTTCACCTCTTGGACCTGTCCAGAATGAAGCAGAAGAAGCATCAACTCCATCATGACAACCTTCCTGGTTACAGCCATTGAAATTGCCTTTGGTAAAGAAAGTATGTCCACCTGAAGCGCCTTGCATTTCAGCCATATGGCAATCCTGACAGGATGCAATTGCTGTATGAACAGAGTTCTGATAGGCAGCACCTGCAAACTCAACACCACCAACACCAGCATATATAGCACCGGCTGTGCCATAGTGGGTATGTGTTCTGTAAGCCGGTTTCAGTTTATTTCCTGAAGCAGCATCAGGATTGTAAACATAACCTGTAGGATTGTTGATCAGGTCAGCATAATCCATTACATTTCCGTCAATAGCTGAATGTGTAAAAGGACGTGGCTGGTGACATTTGATACAGAGGTTGCTTCTGCCACCGTCGGCCTGAACGTCAGCAGTTTTAGCACCACCCCACATTGAAAGGGGAACAGCAGCAACAGTTGTCAAAGCAAGGTCACCTTCAGAATAAGTAGTGTGAAGGCTGCTATGGCAGGTTGAACATGTAATTTCACCATAAGCAGTTGATGAAGTTGCAGAATAATCATTAACATACTTACTGGTTGAAGCATTAAGTGTGAATGTAGATGGAATATTGTTTTCACATACATACTTAAAGGCTTCAGAAAGATGGCATGGTCCGCATGAAGCATTACCAGCTTCTTCAAAAGCAGCTTCACCATAACTATGTTTTGATAATTCATACTGGGTAGCTGCAATTTCAACTACTTCAGGGCTATGGCACTGGATACAACCGGCGGTGCCGTCTGTTCCGTTAGTTCCATTGGTTCCATTAGTACCGTTAGCTCCGGCAGGTCCGGCAGGTCCTTCTTTAGTACATCCAACAATAAAAAGGTTACCTGCGATCAGCAAACCTGCCGCGATCATGGTAAACATTCTTGAGGTTTTTTTCATAAGCAATCGTTTTTTTTGTTTGTGTGTGATTTAGTTGTGGGTTTCATGATATCCATTGACCATACTCCTGAAATTTGAAAAAGGGGTAAGGCCAACGGTGCAGAAATAAATATGAATGATTAAAAAAAGCGAAACAAAGAAACCTATTGCGGCATGGAATACACTGGTTAATGTAATTCCGCCAAGTTTTAAGAAACTTGTAGCAATAGTTTCAGGGAACAGAAGCGCCCAACCTGTGATAAACAGGATAGGGAGAAAAAAGTACATAACAGCAACATAAGTCAGTTTTTGTATTGGATTGAACTTACGCTCCTTATTAATTGGAAACGGTGAAGACTCGCCACGAAACATTCCGTAGGCATAATATCTTGCTTGTTTGAGAAGGTCATTAATATAACCTTTTATTTTTATCCTATAATATTTTCCATTGCCAGTCACAAGATTTCCTACAATGAACATTAAATAAAAAGCAGTAAGTAAAATACCGCTGATGTTATGTATCTGGACAGCAATGTTAAAACGGATAAATGGAGACTCAGCACTTGCATACTGCATACTTATCCCCGAAAAGATCAGGAGTAAAATAAATATGGCGTTTGACGCATGCCATAACCTTACCCAGATGGGATATAAATAGATGTTATTCTCTTGCATTACTGGATGATTTACGGTATCTCAAAAAAGCATGAAATGCTACAGCTAAGAAGGTGAGTCCAAATATTACAAAGCTTGCCAGATTTAAATAATAATTTCTATTCGCACTGATCATGTATGCCTGGTTAAGAATAACTCCATTGTAAAATCCTGCTTCATTACGCTGTTGACTGACTTCAAACTTATACAGAGATCCTAATAATATGGTATTTGTGGAGTGACATTCAACACAATTCTTAACAGCCTTATCTCCACCCTGTATCATATGGGCGACCATTATACTGTCATTTTGCTTAGCATGACAATCGATACATCTCACTTTGGTAAAGTGCAAAGCTTGATTAGGTAACCAATCGTGTTTATCAATGAGATTAGGAATCTTTTCACTTGTCAGGTCACTGAATTTGATCTCATTCCCGTGACATTGAAGACACATCTGGTTGTCTATTGCAACCCGGTCAGTGATTGAGATATCACGTGATAGCTTATAATAATGGGGATTATGACAACTCCAGCAATTAAATTTATCACCTAATAATTTTGCATGGACACTTTCAGAGTACTCTGCATCAATTGTTTCAAAGTTGAAACTGGCATATGCTTCATCACCACCATGACAATCAAGGCAAGCATAATCACTTTCAAATTTTACGCTCACCGGATGAGGGGTGGTTTCATAATCACTTGAGTGACAGTCGGTGCATTTAAATGCGCCATGGGTGGATTTCAACAGTTTATCCTGATCAATCCTTAATTCATGATACATACTTATTGTAACACTATCACCTGATGCACTGTCACTTAAAATATAATGAGCACCGCCGTGGCACTTAAGGCACTTTTGGCTCTCTTCTGAAAGGCTTGCTGTTTTATCAGTAGCTGCTGAAAGGATCATGAAGCACATGAACAGTGTGCCAAGGAAGACCATTGACGACCACTGTTTTATGAACCTTTTTATCATTTTCATTGAGTTAAACAAGATAAGCAATGGATGAGAGTAGTGAAAAATTACACTCTCATCCATTGAATCTATTTATTTTTTCATTGTACGGATATAACCTACTACTGCCCACCTGTCGTTCTCATCAGTGATCTTCTTCTCGAAGTTTGGCATTTCACCGCGTCCAACAAATGATTGATAGTAGATTTCTCCATCAGCCTGAGCCTGGAACGCTTTTGATGAGAAATCACCTGTGCTGGTTTTCATGCTTGCAGCTTTTGGACCATCGCCCAAACCTTTAGCTCCATGGCATGATTTGCAATGTTTGTTGAAGAGTTCTTTACCTTCAGCACTGATGCTTGGGCTACCAGCTTTGACTGTACTCTTCATGGCTTTGTATTTAGCAGGGATGTTCCAGGGCTCACCTGGTTTTTGAATCATTGACATGGTAGCGATCATAAATGCGATCACACTACCGAGTAATACTAGCTTTTTCATTGAAATTTGGATTTTGATTTAATTAATTTCTTTATTCATTAAAAACTCCACAAGCGAGTTACATTTAATCCCAATAGAATTCCTCCATCGAAGAAATCATTTTTGTTAAACATTATACTCTCCTGAGGAATAATATTTTGTGCTGAACCAAGATAGAGATGGAATGCGTGTGTACTGGTCGAAATTTCCCAGCCGATGGTGATATTCGGTTTTACACGATTGCCAAGCTCGGCCTGTGAATCATTATAAGCTTGATTTTGCTCAGAAAGACTCTGGATGAACATTGGCCATGTTCCTGAGAAAATAATTGAGCTTTGTGGTGAAAACTTATACCTTGCTGCTGCTGAAAGTGCAAATTTATCATGATCCATTAATGAATCCATTGAATTATAATGTGTAAAAGAAGGAGCAATTTGCAGGGAGAAATTATCATTAAATCTTCTTGAAATAATCAGTTGGGTAAAATAGGATAACCTGTCAGAAAATTTATATTCTACACCAAAATTTTCTTTTGCAGTAGCGTTGAGGCCAACTATCTCATAAAGAGAAACAGTTACCGGAATTGAACCTGAGCGGGTTTGTTGAATGACATTGTATTTTGCCTGGAAATCCTGTACCTTATTGAATTTGGTTGTACCAAAACCAACCATTAAGTTGTTAAGGATACTGTAATTTACACCAAGACGGATATTTGAAGGTGCCCATAATCCGTATAAATCTTCACCTCCATTTTCCATAGTTCCAAATCTGTGCTGAATTACAAATTCAAGCGTATTTGACGGTTGAATTGTAGTTGAAGCGTCATCGAAAATTAATCCGCTTTCAAATGCCGGCCTGGCAGGTCTCTCTTTTGGTTGTTCTTCCGGAGCAGTTTCAGGTTCATCCTGAGCAAAAACACTTATATTACTAAATAGAAATGATGCAATTAGGATGATCATCATTCCTGATATTTTTAAAGTCTTTTTCATGGTCTTTTCTATCTTTTAATAATGATCAGCTTAATTATTTTTTGCACCTTGTTCAATCCAGGCAAGGATTTTCTCAGCATCACCTGTTTTAGCATACATTTTCATGCTTCCAGATTTAATAACCGTATAGATCAGGCTGTTGGCAGCATCTTCACTATCTATCATGTTACCTTCAACTAAGCTGTTGTATGCATTCTCCGGTGAAAGATCAGGTGGTATAGAACCCTGAGAATGACAAGGTCCCAGGCAACTTTCATTAAAAATTGGAATGATGTCGCTTGAAAATTTTAGCTCTGTAGTGATGGGTTCAGGTGTCGGTTCTACAACATAATCGTACTCACACCCTGATAATAAGGTCATTGCAAAGGCTCCGGCAAGAGCTAACCTTGTAACTTTTTTACTCTTAAAAAGGTTCATCATTGGTTTGTTTTTGGTTGATCAAAGAAAGTAATTATATACTTAACTGTATGTTAGTGAAAATTGATATTTTTGTACTCACAAAGGGACAAATAACAACATATGCATTGATTTATATCAATGTATATAGACAAGGAGTTACATGAGTAAGGTTACAACAACACATTGTCTTCACTGTAAAAACAGATCTGATATTTTCAATGATTTGAATGATGAAGAATTATGTATAGTCAACAAGGCAAGGGTAGGGATGCATTATGCCCCTGGTGAGATAATTTTTAAGCAGGGATCGCCTTGCCACGACTTTGTTTGCGTTACATCCGGATTGGTTAAGTGTTTCATTGAAGGTGAGGATGATAAAAAGATTATTATTGGTTTTGTCAGACCAGTGGAATACATATTTGCTCCTGGTGCTTACGTTGACAAAAGGCATCATTTCACAGCCATTGCATGTGAAGAAACTAGTGTATGTCTTGTCAGTTCGGAAGTATTTCAGGATCTGGTAAAGAACAATTTTAAGTTTGCCAATGATTTTATTGGGAAAATAAGCCGCCAGGCTATCGATCTTTGCAATCAGCTGACAAATATTACACACAAGCAGATTCCAGGCAGAATGGCTGAAACTTTGTTGCGCCTGTCAATGGTAGTCTATAAGAAAAATCCTTTCACGTCTTGCCTCACACGTCAGGATATGGCTGATATGTGCGGAATGACAAAAGAAAGTGTTGTCAGGGCACTCAAGACTTTTAAAGATGAAAAGATTATAGCAATTGAAGGCGATACAATCCACCTGCTAAACATTCCAATGTTGGAAACTATTAGCAAAATAGGATAGAATTAGCTTTTCCGGCTCAGAACACGCTCTGCTTTTTCAACAATATTGTTAGCAGTAAGCCCATACTTTTTCATTAGTTGTTCAGGAGTACCACTTTCACCAAATTTATCCATAACTGCTACCATTTCAAGAGGTAATGGCATGTTCAAAGATAAAACCTGTGCAATACTGTCTCCCAATCCTCCATTAATCTGATGTTCTTCTGCTGTTACGGCACATCGCGTTTTCTCAACTGATTTAATTACTGCATCAATGTCCAGCGGCTTAATAGTGTGAATATTAATTATCTCAGCATTTATCCCTTTCTCTGAGAGAATTCGGCCTGCTTCAATAGCTTCCCAAACAAGATGACCAGTAGCAAAAATTGTGACATCGGTACCTTCATTGAGTAATATCGCTTTTCCAATTTCAAACGGATAATCAGCAGGTGTGAAATTTGGCACCTTAGGCCTTCCAAATCTAAGATATACCGGTCCGGTAAAGTCAACTATTGCCAGGGTAGCAAGCCTGGTCTGGTTGTAGTCACAAGGATTAATGACTACCATATTCGGAAGCATTTTCATCATACCGATATCCTCAAGTATTTGATGTGTTGCACCATCTTCTCCAAGAGTTAGTCCGGCATGGGAAGCACAAATTTTGACATTTTTATTACTATATGCAATAGATTGTCGTATCTGATCATACACTCTGCCTGTTGAAAAATTGGCAAAAGTACCAGTAAATGGAATCTTACCCCCAATTGCCAATCCTGCTGCAATTCCCATCATATTGGCTTCAGCAATCCCTGTTTGAAAGAAACGATCAGGGAATTCTTTTTCAAAAGCGTCCATTTTCAGAGAACCTGTGAGGTCAGCACATAATGCAACTACTAAAGGATTGCTTCTTCCCAGTTCCAGTAATGCTTGTCCGAATCCTGATCTTGTATCTTTCTTTTCAGTGTAAGTGTACTCCTTCATATACTAATATTTCTTGTCAGCAAACAATTTTATTTATCTAATAAGCAAAAAGATTAACATTTGTTGTACCACCGGGATAAATAGTGAAATCATTATCTAATGTATACATCGAACGGTCGGCCTGCGCAGAGCGAAAAACCACCTTATAATTTCCCGGTTGTAGAATTAATGTTTCCTGCAACTGTGACTCCTTTAAATCATAAACCCATTCAAGTATCCCATTTCTGTCAACATAAAGACTTCCATATCCCTTAACGCTCTTTTTTATAACTGCAATACCGGGTAGTGGGATATCGATGATTGTGGTTGTACTCTGTGAAATAACGACATCGTTTATGTACAGTCTTGGCAATGTTAGTATTTCAAGGTCATACTTTCCGCTTAAATACTTCTTCGTATCCCCGAAGCTTTGGATATTCAGTGTTTCAGGTTTTCCTTTCTGCCTGACTATTGCCTGAAGATTTTTTACAATTCTTTCATTAACTCCCATTCGGAGATTCAGGTAACCTTGGGATGCATGTACTGCTACGGTAACATGCCTTCCGGTTTCAAGGGTAACGCTATCTATCCTCAATTCGGGAAGGGTATTAATAACAATATCATAAGTTACTAATGGATCAAGCACCAGTGTATCAGGAACTCCATGATTGTTTAAAGTATGCATCAGGTTGTATTTCCGTTTCCCGGTCTCATGGTCATAAAAAGTCATATTTACATTAGTCTCCAATGGCCTGTCATTCTTATCCAGTAAATTGACTTGTAGTGTTGTAGCGCTCAAGGCTTGAGAAATAACGGTTTCCAAAGCTTTCTGGAATGAAGTTTCACTACTTGCATCGTAATATGTTCCAACACAATCAAAGGCTTGTTTAAAATCCCTGCCTATCCCAATAATAAAAGGCTTCATGGTCACTTTTTGTTTTTGAAGCGCTATTGAAGCTGCACAGGGATCACCGTCACATTCTTCTATACCATCAGTGATAAGGATAATAATATTCCTGCAGTTGTCGCATGGTGGAAAGTCGTTTGCTGTTTGTGATAAAGCAAAGGCCAGGGGCGTGGTGCCTTTAGGCGTAATACTTTGGATTTTATTGTTGACTGCGTTAAAATTATTCCAGGCAAAGGGAACTTCAAGCTTAGTATCATTGCAATCGGCGGGGGGAAACTGTTTCTGATGGCCATAAACACGTAATGCGATTTGCAGGTTATCGAAGTTTGCCAAACTATCCAAAAGGTTACCCATAAGTTTTTTAGCGATGTTTATTTTTACATCGCTCTGCCACCTTCCATACATACTTTGTGAGCCATCAAATACGAATAATATCCTTGTCAATGGTTCAACTTTAGGCTCATTGGTCGCATTCTGACCAAAACCTATCAGAGGAATAAGAAAAAATGCAAGTAATACTCTCCTCAAGACCTGCTTTTTTATTAATAATCCGCTATTGTTACCGGCAGTTGTTCAAGTGCCTTCAGTAATTGCTCATCGTTTGGTGCTATTCCATGCCAATGGTATTTGCCTTTCATAAAATCGACACCATGGCCCATGTCAGTTTGCATAATGATCATGACAGGTTTTGCTTTATAGCACTTTTGTTTTGCCAATTGCAATCCGTTAATGACTGATTGCATATCATTACCAGCCATTTCAATTACTTCCCATCCGAAAGATTCCCATTTTGCCTTAAGATTTCCCAATGGCATAACCTTTTCAGTTGGTCCATCTATTTGTTGACCGTTGTAATCGACCGTGGCAATTAAATTATCAATTTTATGGGCAGCTGCAAACATTGCTGCTTCCCATATCTGGCCTTCGTCAAGTTCCCCATCGCCATGTAGAGAATAGACCAGTGTCTTATCAACATCAAGTCTCTTAGCCATAGCTGCTCCTATTGCAACAGAAAGACCTTGTCCAAGAGACCCGCTGGCCACCCTTATACCTGGTAAACCTTCTGCTGTTGCCGGATGCCCTTGTAACCTGCTATCTATTTTTCGGAAAGTTGCTAATTCATTAACCGGGAAAAAGCCTCTCCTTGCCAGAACACTATACCATAAGGCTGATAGATGTCCATTACTTAAAAAGAACAGATCTTCTCCCTTTCCTTCCATAGTAAAATGTTCAGGATTATTCTTCATAATGACAAAGTAGAGAGCCACCATGAATTCTGTACATCCTAATGCACCTCCCGGATGTCCTGATTGTGCCGAGTGAACCATCCTCAGAATATCACGTCGAACCTGTGTAGCTAAGTTTTCAAGATTAGCGATATCGTACATAATTTAATTTTCCGCAAATTTAGACCTTTTTTAATGCTTTAAAAGTAATCAGTTTTTTGAATTTAGACCTTAAATTTCTAAACACTTTATTTTTGAACTAGCAAACAGTTACTTAAACAAGCAAGATTTATTTATTAACGTTAAAAGTTGAAATAACGCATAGTATCTTTGCTAATCATTTGAAAATTTGAACAACCTACGCGATCTATCATTTCATGCCCTGTAATTTCTTAAAACATACTATCTCATTCCTCGGAATAATCTGTACATTATCATTTATTCCATGTCAATCCCAGGTTTTACCAAAAGAACAATGGGTAGACTCAGTTTTTAATACGCTGACACCCGATATGCGTATTGCTCAATTATTGATGGTCAGAGGCTATTCAAATAAAGATTCGGTTTATAATGAAGAATTAATCAGGCTTATCAGTGATTTCAATATTGGCGGCGTCTGTTTTTTCCAGGGTGGGCCTGTCAGGCAGGCAATCCTAACAAACCGTATTCAGGACAGTACTGATGTACCTGTGTTTATAGCCATTGATGGTGAATGGGGCTTGGGTATGCGCCTTGACAGTGCCATTTCCTTTCCTAAACAAATGACCCTTGGGGCTTTAAAGAGTGATGAATATATTTACTCAATGGGACTTGAAGTTGCCAGGGAAATGCAAAGGATGGGAATCCACATAAACTTTGCCCCTGTTGCTGATATCAATAATAATCCTGGTAATCCGGTCATCAACGCACGTTCTTTCGGTGAAGACAGGCAACTTGTTGCAGAAAAGGCTTATTTTTATATGAAAGGTATGCAGGATGCAGGATTGATAGCTGTTGCAAAACATTTTCCCGGACATGGGGACACTGATATTGATTCTCACATAAGTCTTCCAATTATTGACAAACCATTCCCGTTAATCGATTCTCTTGAGCTTTTCCCTTTTAAATACCTCATTAAGCGTGGAATAAAAGGTATAATGGTTTCACATTTAAGAGTGCCGGGGCTTGATGCTGCCACTCAATCAATTGCCACATTATCACAACCAATCCTTGAAGGGTTACTAAGAAATAAATTGGGCTTCAAAGGCTTAATTATTACAGATGGCATGGATATGAAAGGTTTGGTTGATTTTTCAGATATAGGCAGGGTGGAAGCAGATGCTATCAATGCGGGAAATGATATCTTACTTTTACCTGTTGATGCCCGGCAGGCAATATTTAATATATGCACTGCTATTGATAAAGGCTTTATCACCCAGCAACTTATTGATGAAAAGTGCAAAAAGATCCTTGAATGGAAATATGAAACCGGCTTAGCAGTTAAACATAAAATCAAGACTGAAAATCTTTATGATGAACTTAATTCGGTTGAAGCACGGATGATTTCACTTCAGGCAAACTCACAAGCGATAACCTTACTCACTAATCCAAAAGAAAGAATTCCTTTAAAGGGTCTGGATACTTTAAGAATAGCATCACTTGTAATAGGTGATACCAACCTGACTTCGTTCCAGCAAATGCTGTCTAACTATGCGCCTGTTGATCATTTTAATTTGCCTAAGGAGGCTACATCATGTCAGTTTGATTCGATTAGCTACCTGTTAGAGCCATATAATCTGGTAATAGCTGCTTTTCTCAAATCAAGTGACCTTCCCCAGAAACGTTTCAATATTACCGAAAAAGCTGCCGCATTCCTTGATTCATTAGCTTCTGTTAAAAATACCATACTAAATCTGTTTGCTAGTCCCTATTCATTAGCTTTCTTCAGGCATACTGAAGCATTAGAAGGGCTGATAGTTTCGTACCAGGATAATTCCCAGATGCAGGAACTCACTGCGCAGGCAATTTTCGGAGGACGGCCTGTTAATGGCAGGCTCCCGGTTTCGGCAGGACTTACTTTTAAAGCCGGTGATGGAATTGAAAGCAATGAAACAATCCGGGTCTCATTTGGATTGCCTGAGGAAGTGATGATTTCATCAGCCGACCTCTATCCGGTGATTGATTCACTTGTATATGATGCTATTGATAATCAAGCGCTTCCGGGTGCACAGGTATTGGTCATAAAACAAGGTAAGGTAATTTTAAATAAAGCATATGGATTTCAGGATTATGATTCATATTCTCCTGTTAAAACCACTGATATTTACGATCTGGCATCTCTGACAAAGATTTTAGGTACAACACTGATGGCAATGAAGCTTAAAGATAGTGATATCATTCAACTCGATAAGAAACTCAGCTTCTACAATACCAGACTCAAAAAATCAAATAAGAAAGATTTCACTATTAGGGACATCATGGCGCACCAGGCAAGGTTACAGTCATTTATTCCCTTTCATACCTCCATAAGCACAGATTCCGTAAAAGGTTTAAGCCCTTTTATAGCCAGGCATTACAGCATAGATTTTCCACACAGGATTGCTGACGGGCTTTATGGAAGAGATGATTTACCGGATAAGATAGTTGATTCAATCATTAATTCTGATCTTCTTGTGACTAAAGGATATAAATACAGTGATCTTGGATTTATTCTACTGGCAAGTACCTTTGAGGAATTAACACAAACTCCTTTCGGCCATTATTTAAATGAAAACTTTTATCAGAAGTTAGGCCTTACAACAATGGGATTCCATCCAAGAGACAGATTCAGTATTGACCGGATTCCACCGACAGAATTTGATCGTTCATTCCGCCGTCAGGTTGTTCATGGAGATGTTCATGATCAGACAGCAGCTCTTTTAGGAGGGGTAGCCGGTAATGCCGGTTTATTTTCCGATGCACTTGATGCCGGAATCATCATGCAAATGATAATGCAGGGAGGAGAATATGGTAATGAAAGATTTATTGATTCAGCTATTGTAGCTGAATTTACAGCAGTTCAATTCCCACTTAAATCAAACCGCAGGGGAGCAGGTTTTGATAAACCGCCATTAAATCCGGCTGACCCAAGTCCTGCTTGTCCATCGGTTTCCTATGAAAGCTTTGGACATAGTGGCTTTACCGGTACATATGTTTGGGCTGATCCAGCTGAAGACCTTGTTTATATATTCCTTAGCAACCGGGTACATCCTGATGCTGATAATAATAAAATCACTAAAATGAATCTTCGGACAAATATTCATGAAGCGATCTATTCAGCTATCAGAAAAGGTGTAAAACCAGGATTGGTTACAAAATAAAAACTTACCATATTCAAAGATTGTTAGTTTTCAAATATCTAATCAAATGAGGACTAAACTACTTTTTGTTATTCTTGGAATATTTTCATGCTTCGGGACTAATGCCCAAAGTAAATTATACAAAGCAGCTGAAGCCGATATAGGATTAATTGTGGCTTTTCCGACAAATCCTGACCTGAATATTGGTTTCGGAGGTTATTTTGAACCAAGATATAATGTTGCTGACAGGGTTTCCGCGGGTGTCAGATTTGAGGTAGTTGCAATAGCATCCAATGAAGGCGCAATCATAAATGGTGATGTTGTTGAAATAAATGTATCAGGCGTAACAAGTTTCCTATTAACAGGAGATTATTATTTTACAGATACATATATCAGACCATTTGCAGGAGCTGGTGTGGGGCTATTTATTTTGGGAGACGTTGATTATGTAAGCGAACAAGTTGTCACTGACCGTCTTGGTACACGCTTTGGTTACGTTCCCAGAATTGGAATCGAGGCAAGTCACTTGAGGCTAACAGCTGAATATAATATCATAACAGGTTTGACTGAAATCAACTCAAGAGATTACATTGGATTGAAGTTAGCTATCACAATAGGGGGTGGGCGAAAATAAGCTGGTTAAGAATTATTTAATAATGCCTTACCTCAGTTTGTATGCTATTACCGAATTCTTATAGAATGTAGGTACATACAGAATTCGGTCAAAAGGGTCATATTCAATATCTGCAGCATTAATTTGCTGAGATGTCATATCCAGTAACAAAATCTTTGGCTGTCCTTGCTGAACCAAATGAACCCGGCCTTCCCAATCAGATACGAGGTAAGTTGAATCACCCACACCTTTCAATCCATCAATAGCTCCTGTACTGTCAATAAATATGCTAATTGTGTTTGTAGTAAGGTCAAGTGCCATTATCCGGTTCTCCTGACCACAAAGTAAACGTCCTGTCTCATAAAAAAGTCCGTTAATCGGCCCTTCATTTGATTTATACAAAACATCAATTACACCATTGGATATTTCAAAGATATATGGCCCCTTGCTGTCCGAAACATATACCTTACCATCAGCACCTATGGCTATATCATTCAGATTCTGAGCTTTGGGATGCTTTAAACGCTGAATTATTTTTGCTTTATCAATATCAATTTCCACAACTTCGTCAATATTTGTCACAAATAATTTCCGTTGCAATAAGCCCATACCTTTTGGTGCACTCATCTCTTGCACCCAGTTATAATTTATAATGTCTCCATTGTCCTTATGTCTGGTGATGTAACCGTTGTTGTCTTTTTCCCAGGGATTATCCATTATATTTGAGACATATATCATTTTGTCAGTCGGGTCGTAAAGTACTGACTCGGGCGTCCTGAGCCCTGCCGTTGTTTCCCATAATCTTTCCAGTTTTTGACTAACATAAATATCCTGTGAATGTGAGATTTCAGGAATCAGCAATGAAAATAATGCGATCAAGCATGCTATGGTTTTCATAATTATGGACTTAACTTAAAAGATTAACATAACTCATATTTTAAGGTTCAATAAATACGATATTGTAGAAAAATGAGTACTTCAGATAAAATTAACTAAAAAAGTCTATCTTTGCACCTCTTTTTCGCGGATATGGCGTAATTGGTAGCCGCGCCAGACTTAGGATCTGGTGCCGAGAGGCGTGGGAGTTCGAGTCTCCCTATCCGCACAATAATTATAGAATTATTTAATTTCTATTGGTTGGCTCTTAACCAAGTCCTGACCAACTCCTGACCAAGTCCTGACCAAGTCTACCCCCTGCCAGTCGAATTGTAAGCGATAAACAAGACTTGATTACTTCTGCACAAATGTAGTTCTTTTGGAAAATGGTGTAAATACTTTTATTTTTTGACACTTAGGCAGGTTATAGGAAGTTACTTTAATTTATCCTTGAAAACTGACCTGATCTTATCGATCTTTGGGGCGATAACGTAAGTGCAATAGGGTGCATTTTTATTGTTATTGTAATAATTAACATGGTAGTCTTCAGCAGGATAGAATGCTTTAAAAGGTGTAATCTCTGTTATGACCGGCTTGTCAAATGCGTGAGCTTCATTTAATTTTTTCTTATACTGTTCGGCAATTTCTTTTTGTTTTTGGTTATGGTAAAATATTGCAGAACGATATTGTGTGCCCACATCAGCGCCTTGCCTGTTCAGGGTAGTAGGATCATGTGATTTCCAGAATACCTCAAGTAACTCATCAAAAGTTATTATTGATGGGTCATATTCAATTTGCGACACTTCTGCATGACCGGTGGCTCCTGAACTCACCTGTTCGTAAGTTGGATTCGGTCTGTTGCCGCCTGAATAGCCGGGTGTAACTTTAACAACACCTTTCAATTGTTGAAATACGGCTTCGGTGCACCAGAAGCACCCTGATCCAAATGTTGCTGTTTCAAGGTTATTTTTAGCATTCATATTTTTTCCCGGTTCTTTTTTTTGAGAGAATAATGATGCGTTGAATACAGTTAACGATAACAGTAACAACACAATGAGAGTATGTTCAGGCTTTTTCATAACCTGATAAAAACATATACCGGCTTGGCTTTGTTCATTCTGGAATAGAGTTCATCTATACATTATATTAATATTAGGAGGGCTGGAATACTTGCAAGTATTTGAAGAAAAAGTTAATTTCGTTATCCCTTAATCTAACCATTGTGAGAAAACACTTCTTTATCTTTCTTCTTTCTATCTTTTTGATAATCAATATTAATTCCGTATACTCACAAATCAGTTATGGTGGTTTACCCTATGGATTTAGCGCTGTTGAGTCATTGAGACAACCAACCAGTGAGTTGGTTCTGGCTCCGCCTGATTATAATAAGCTACGAAAAGAGGATGATTCAGTAAGTTCGCTTGGAGTACCCCAAAGAATGGGTGTTCTTATCAATTACCCTGTTTCAATTGATAATGATGGAACCTGGACTGAGCTGAATAGTAAGATACGGATATGGAGAGTTAATATAAAAGTGGAAAATGCGGTAGGATTAGGACTTTATTTCTCAAAATTCCATCTTGCCCCTGGCGATAGTTTATTTGTCTACTCTGAGGATAAATCTCATTTTATTGGATCATTCACTGAGAAAAACAATAAAAAGAATGGTCTATTTGCTACGCAGGAAGTCAAAGGAGAATCAATATTTATTGAGTTGGTTGATAATAAGCTTAACAATGAAGAATCTACAATCGTTGTTTCTCAAATTCTGGTAGCTTATGTGCCTATGTCATTTGTTGTTAATAATCCTGGACTGAGAAAGCCAACTGAAACTTCTGATACTTGTGAAGTTAACGTTAAATGTGAAGAAGGTGAGGGTTGGACAGACCAAAGACAAGGAGTTGTTCGAATTAAAGCTAAAGTTGGAGATAATGCTTTCTGGTGCACCGGTTCGATAATGAATAATACTGCTCTCAATTTTGCTCCATATATTTTAACAGCCGACCATTGCGCGGCTTATTTAGAGGAATATTCAAGTGAAGATGACATTTCACAATGGATGTTTCAATTTAATTTTGAATCGGTTTCATGTAATGATAACACTCCTGCAGGTCCTAATCAGTCAATGACCGGAGCAGTAAAATTATCAGGTAGCACACACCTCGGATTAGATGGAAGTGACTTTTTGCTGCTTCTTTTAGATGAAAGCATACCCAATAATTACAATCCTTACTACCAAGGCTGGAATGCAAATGATGAAATCAGTGAAAATGGTATCACTTTGCATCACCCCGAAGGAGATGTAAAGAAAATAAGCACATATACCCGGCCTTTGGAAATTTCTCAATGGCAAAATACACCCGGAACCCATTTTCAGGTCTACTGGGACAGAACGACAAACGGATATGGTGTAACTGAACCCGGATCATCTGGTTCTCCGCTTTTTAACAGTTCAAAATTAATAATAGGCACACTAACAGGTGGTTTATCAAACTGCACTTCACCCAACCAGCCTGATATGTATGGCAGATTATACTACTCATGGAATCAGAATGGAACGCTTGATTCACAGCAGTTACAACCATGGCTCGATTCTCTAAACACTGGATTAAAAGTTCTTGAAGGTTCATATAATACAAAAATAGCGATCGCTCAATTTGTTGCTGATCAGACTATTGTGCCGGTGGATTCTTATATAACCTTTACGGATCTGAGCAGTAATAATCCTGATACCTGGGAGTGGTATTTTGAAGGCGGAACACCATTAACTTCAAATAGTCAAAATCCTGGTGAAATTTTTTATGACAGGCTGGGTAATTATAATGTGCAATTGGTTGTTTCAAATGAGTTTGGCACTGATAGTGTTTTGCTGGAAAATTATATAAGGGTAGTGCCAAAAGTTTATCCAAATCCCACCCGGAACAAGGTGTTTATTCTGTTTGGAGATGACGAGTTTGAGCATAAACTTACCATCACAAATGCATTAGGTAAAATAATTGCTGAGTATAGTATTCCCTCTGCACAAAAAGAGATGGAATTTTCATTTATTACATTACCAGCCGGTTTGTATTTTGTTGGAATTCAAACAGGGGATGGGATTGAATACCATAAAGTTCTATATACACCTAATTAGACCAGGTTTTTATAGTAGTTAAGGGTTTCATTAACCACATGTGTAAACAGTTCTTTTAATGAAATTCCTGCAGAAGCAGCTTGCTTTGGAACAATGCTTGCTTCAGAAAGACCCGGTATGGTATTAACTTCAAGAATATAAAATTGCTGTTCCCGGATTTCATTTTTCGGAGTAAGGATATAATCAAAACGAACAATACCCCTGCAATTGAGCTTTCTGTATAATTCTAAAGAAATTTCGGTGCATTGCTTAGCTTGCTCATCACTTATCCTTGCAGGTGTTATTTCATCAGAATAACCCTTTGTGTATTTCGCCTGATAGTCGAAGAATTCATTGGCAGTAATAATTTCCGTAAGAGGCAGAGCAATAGGTTGCTGATCTTTTTCAAATACCCCGCAAGTGACTTCAATACCGGGAATAAATTCCTGGATAAGCACTTCATCATCTTCGGAAAAGGCTTTATCGAGCGCGGGGAGGAGTTCATCCAGTTCATGTACTTTTGAAATTCCAACACTTGAACCGTTACAGTTTGGTTTAACGAAACATGGTAAACCCGTAAGTTTAATAATCTCATGAGTGTTTATTTTATCGCGCCTATGCAGGTAATAGGTATTAGCAACGTTAAATCCCCACCGTCCAATGAGCTCATTCGTAAAGTATTTGTTAAAAGTCAGGGCAGAAGTAGTTCTTCCACAAGTACTGTAAGGTATTCTCATCATGTCAAGATATCCCTGTAGTTTTCCGTCTTCACCGGGGGTTCCGTGGATACCTATAAAAGCACAATCGAAACGAATTTTTAGAGAACCAAGAGTCAGGCTAAAATCATTTTTATCAATTTCAACCGGTGTGCTTCCTTCAAGATATAGCCAACGATCAGCATTAATGTGTATCTGATATACATTAAAAAGTTCAGGGTCTAAATTTTCGCAGATTACTTTTCCACTGCTCACCGAAACTTCATATTCTTTTGAATAGCCTCCTGATAATAAAGCCACATTCTTTTTCATGGGGATGGAATATTAAAGTTGCAAAATTAATAGAAAAAGCTCCTTATGGAGTTCTAATAATACCCCTTTTAAAAATATGTATATTTGCAGGGAGAACAATAAAAGTAGCTAAAAGTGAGTTACAATCCTGCAATCAGAATCACATGAATTTTATTGAATTTATACGAACCAAATTCTTCCTGCGGCATTTTGCTTTGTCGGTAATATTTTCCATAATTCTTATCTCTTTGGTGTTAGGTCTGCTTAAATGGTATACACATCATGGAGAAGCATTTAAAGTTCCCTCGCTTGTTGGATTAACACCTGAGCAAATCGATCAACTTACCACTATTGATAATTTCAATATCATTGTAATTGATTCTGTATTCGATTCACGTCAACCTAAAGGAACAGTGCTGATTCAGGATCCTGTTCAGGGTACTTATGTTAAAAAAGGCAGGAAAATTTATCTTACAACAGTGGCTGTATTACCCGAGAGGATTAATATGCCAAATCTTGTGGATCTCACATTAAGGCAGGCAAAAGCAACAATTGAAACCTATGGCTTGAAATTAGGGCAAGTTAATTATGTACCTGATATAGCAGCAAATGCTGTTTTATCACAATATTACAAAGGTAGAGTTATTGAACCCGGATATGAATTAATGAAAGGATCCGTTATTGATCTTAAGGTAGGAGAGGCCGTCGGATCAGGAAAGTACGCTGTACCTTTTGTTATAGGAAAGACGAGAGATGAGGCAGAAAAATTGTTACATAAATCTTATTTTATAATAGGTGAGGAAACTTTTGAAGATGGAGCCACTCCTGCAACTGCAAAAGTTTATTCGCAGTCACCCCGACCTGAAGATAATGAACTCTTGAATGCAGGGCAGCCTGTAAATTTAATTTATCGTGACCCGGAAAAGTTTGATTTTGAAGAATATCTCGAAACTTTGCAAAATAGCCAATCACCGCAGAAAATGGATCAATAAAATCGGGCTGAACTATTGTTAGAATAGAAACGAAAACAAAAACGATGAAAGTTACCTTAATAACCCTCGCACTCGCATTCATAATGAATAGTGCATGGGCTCAGGAACGAATAACAGGACTTGTTGCAAATCCTTCAATTAAGCATGTAAAGCAGGTCCCTGGTGTAAACAGGCAGACACAAGCATCCCTGAATTTGCCTTTCTTTGATGATTTCAGTAATACCGGAAGTATTTTCCCTGATTCGAGACACTGGACTGATAATTATGTCTTTATTAACGATGATTTTGCTGTAAATCCTCCCACAATTGGTGTTGCAACATTTGATGCAATTAATAATCTTGGTGAGATATATTCACATGGAAGTCCCTATTCTTTTGGTGCTGACACCTTAACATCTGTGGAAATCAGGCTTGATTCAATCTTCCTGGCGACTGCACGAAAAATCACTACTGGTGATTCATTATATTTTAGCTTTTTTTATCAACCACAAGGATATGGGAATACCCCTGCCCCGGGAGACAGTCTTATACTTGAATTCCTTGCTCCTGAAGAAATTGATTCAGTTTTTGTACCAGCCGACACTGTAATAACTGGTAATGATACTGTTATTATTCCTGCTGATACACTTATTTATCAAAATTGGGTTAGAATGTGGAGTTCACAAGGTTACCTGCTAGAACATTTCCATGATACTGTTGGCGATTGGTTCCAGCAGATCCTTGTGCCAGTATTAGATAGTGCCCGTTTTTATAAACCGAATTTCAGATTCCGTTTCAGGAATTATGCAAGTCTTGCAGATGCCACATTGCCTGACTGGCAAAGCAATGGCGACCAGTGGAATGTAGATTATATCTATCTTAATATTGAACGTGGTATAAATGATATTTACCATCCGGATGTTGCTTTTGCCGCTAAGGCTCCAAATATGCTGAGCCGCTTTACTTCAATGCCATTTGACCAATATAGGCGAGAGTTTGTCAATGAAATGGCCGATTCAGTAAATATTAAAATTACAAACCTTTTCAATGATGATTATAATGCTACTTATAGTTACGAAGTCACGGATGAAAATGATAATTTAATACATGTTTATCAGGGCGGAAATTTCTTTGTGCCTCCTTATTCTACAAATGGTTATGTAACATATCCAAGTTTTGCACACCCTCCTGTAGCTTTTGTATATCCGGTAAACAGTACCGGGCCAGTTGAATTTACGACTACGCATATTCTTCATACCGATGCAAATCTTGGACGAAGGGAAAATGACACAATCAGATTTAGGCAAATATTCAGCAATTACCTTTCTTATGATGATGGAACCGCCGAAGCCGGGTATGGTATTACTCCTGAAGGCGCTCAGGTCGCATACCAATTTAAGCTAAACAAGAATGACTCACTTTTTGGGGTTAAGATGTTCTTTAATCAAACTCTTGCACAAGGTAACTCACAGCCTTTCTACCTGAATGTCTGGAATGACTATTTTGGCAAACCTGGTGATATTATATATTCAAGATTTGGATACCAACCTGTGTTTACGGATAGTCTCAATCAATTTTTTTACTATGACCTTGACAGTGCAATTTTCATTGAACCAGGGCGTTTCCCAAATTTAATTTTTTATGTAGGATGGGAGCAATCAACCGGTGATATGCTTAATCTGGGCTTAGATAAAAACAATAGTGCATCAAAATATATCTTCTATAAGACTTTCGGCGATTGGAATAATTCACAATATCCTGGTGCTCTTATGATCAGGCCGGTAATTGGAGTTGAAAGTATACTTTCTGAAGAAGAACCGATTCATATCAGAACTCTATCTCTTTATCCAAATCCAAATAGTATTGGTGTTTTAAAGATATCTTCCGATATTCCTCAAACAGAAATTGATAACTATTCATTTGTAATCACTGCAACAGATGGAAGGACTGTCTCAAAATTACCTTACCATACTGAAATTAATGTTTCTCACTTAGCCAACGGGATGTATTTCTTTCAACTTATGAAAGGAAACAGCATAGAAGCAATTCAAAAATTAGTAATAAATCGTTGACCGAGAAATTATATAAACCCGACGAAGAGGAGCATGAGTCGCCTGAATTGATTGAGGATGAAAGTTCAGAGACCGAGCTTTATGAACATCATCGAATAATTGCTGATAAAGGACAGGGATTATTAAGGATTGATAAATTCCTTATGTCGCGGATTGAAAATGCGTCAAGGAATAAAATTCAGCAAGCTGCAAAAGCTGGTAATATTCTTGTTAACGACATTCCTGTAAAGCAAAATTACCGGATTAAGCCGAACGATATTGTTTCTGTAGTAATGACTCATCCTCCCAGGATCAATGAGATCATACCCCAGAATATTTCCCTTGACATCAGATATGAAGATGAGCATTTGATTGTAATTAATAAGGAGGCCGGAATGGTTGTTCACCCCGGACATGGTAATTGGGACCATACACTTGTTAATGCATTGCTGTATCATTTTCAAAATAAAGGTCATAGGGAGATTGCCCCATTATTGGTACATCGCATAGATAAAGATACGTCAGGCATTATACTGGTTGCTAAAACAGAAGAGGCACAAACCCGTCTTGCCAGGAATTTCTTTGACCATACTATCGACAGAACCTATCAGGCTATAGTCTGGGGGGTGCCAAAAGAAAATGAAGGAACTGTAACCGGGCATATCGGCCGTAATCTTTCCAATAGGTTAGTGATGGCTGTTTTCCCTGATGGGGAACATGGTAAGCATGCCGTGACTCATTACAAAGTACTAAGAAATTTTAGTTATATAAGCCTGATTGAATGCAAACTTGAAACTGGCAGAACACACCAGATAAGGGCTCATATGAAGCATATTGGCCATCCATTATTTAACGATGAGAGATATGGGGGTAATAAAATATTAAGAGGAACCACTTCAGGAGCTTATAAAAAATTCGTTGAGGATTGCTTTAAAGAAATTCCCCGACAGGCATTGCATGCAAAATCCCTTGGTTTCAAACATCCTGTCACTAATACCGAAATGCATTTTGACTCTGACCTGCCAACAGACATGAGATCAGTTATTAACAAATGGGAAGATTACATAAGGAACCGCAAATAACTGAGCTTTTCAGTATTCTATAAAATCACTTATTATTACCTTTGCAGATTCTCAAAAATTACAGTTATGTTGAGTAAAATCTATTCCTTTCTAATCGTTTTTTTCTTTTTATCAATTCCATTATTTGCTCAGAAAATTACAGTAATTGACGACATCACTAAACAGCCAATTGCAAACGTAGCTATCTATTCGACCAAACCTAATTTGTCAACAATTACCAATCCAAGGGGAGGTGCAGATATCACACAATTCAAAGGAGTTGACAGTGTCTTTATCAAACATATGAGTTATGAAGAAAAAGTAATGAGTTACAATGAACTATCTGCAAATAAAGAAATCTATCTTAAAGTGAATAACTTTTCACTTGAGGAAGTGATTATTTCAGCAAACCGCTGGGAACAGAACAACCTTGAGGTTCCGCACAGGATTGAAAAGATGTCTCAGAAAGAGATTCAATTTCTTAATCCGCAAACAGCTGCTGACTTGTTAGGGGCAGGTGGATTCGCCTATATCCAAAAAAGCCAGTTAGCAGGTGGTTCTCCCATACTGAGAGGATTTTCAACCAACAGGGTTCTACTAGTGGTTGATGGTATCAGGATGAATAATGCTATTTTCAGAACAGGAAATCTTCAGAATGTCATTTCGTTGGATGCTCTTTCTATCGAAAGTAATGAGATTTTATTCGGTCCGGGAGCAGTTATGTATGGTAGTGACGCAATAGGAGGGGTCATGGATTTTCATACCCTTAATCCCGTATTGCAAAAAAATGGGAAAATGCTTGTGACAGGCAGTGCTATTGGAAGATTCAGTTCTGCAAATTCTGAAAAAACAGGTCATCTTAACTTCAACATAGGATTGGCAAAATGGGCTTTCAGAACAGCAATTACATTTAGTGATTATAGTGATCTTAAGACAGGCAAATATGGAAATTCATATTTTTTAAGGCCTGTATATCAAAAAACTGTGAATGGAAGGGATACTACAGTAATAAATCCTGATCCCCAAAAGCAAATATATTCGGCTTATAATCAGAGAAACATTTTACAGAGAGTGCTTTTTGCCCCTTCAGACAGACTCCATCTGGATTACGGATTATATTATTCTGAAACCTCAAATGCCCCAAGATATGACAGATTATATCTAACTGATGATAATGGAAACCTGGTAAATGCTGAATGGTATTATGGTCCTCAGAAATGGTTAATGAACAGATTGACAGCAAATATGAGTGGTTATTCAGGTGTTTTCAATGATGTTAAAATTGAAGTGGCTCATCAACTTTATAAAGAAAGCCGGCATGATCGCAAAATGAATAATTCAAGGCTCCGCAATCAATATGAGAAGGTAAATGCCTATTCATTAAATATTGATTTTGATAAAAAGCTAAATGAAAAGAGCTCACTCTTCTATGGGATTGAAGCTGTTTATAATAAAGTTAATTCCACTGCTGACAGAAGAAATATCTTTACCGGGGAAATTACGGGAACCAATACTCGTTATCCTGATAATTCGATATGGCAATCTTATGCAGCTTATGGAACTTATAAGTATGCCTTTAATTCTAAATGGACTCTTAATACTGGTTTAAGATACAGTTATATAGCCCTGAAAGCTGATTTTGACACCACCATGTTTCCGTTTTCTTTTACAAATGCTGAATTAAACAATGGAGCATTAAACGGAAGCATTGGCTTAGTATGGTTACCAAATAGAAATACCCAGCTATATGCTAATCTATCGACTGGTTTCAGATCGCCAAATATAGATGACCTTGGTAAAGTGTTTGATTCAGAACCCGGAACAGTAGTTGTTCCAAATCCTGATCTTGAACCGGAGTATGCATATAATGGAGAGATAGGAACTGCATTCACCAAATCTGATTTTCTTAAAGTAAATTTTTCATTGTATTATACTTTCCTCAACAATGCGCTTGCACGAAGAGATTTTTCATTTAATGGAAGGGATTCCATTGAGTATGATGGCGTTCTGAGCAAAGTTGAAGCTATTCAAAATATAACCAAAGCATATGTTTATGGAACTCAGATAGGAATTGAATTTATTCCATATGAGGGATTTAAGATTAAAAGCCGGTTAAGTTATCAACATGGTGAAGAACAAAGCGAAGACAGCCTTAAATATTATCCTTTACGTCATGCAGTCCCATTATTTGGTAGTACTCATTTAATTTACGAAAGGCAAAAATTGCAGGCTGACCTTTATGCCGATTACAATGCGGGCATTGATTATGAAGATTTGCCCTTATCAGAAATTTCAGATAGCGCTCCTTATGCTAAAAATGAAAAAGGAGAACCTTTTGTACCAGGTTGGTATACTTTGAATTTAAAGATCTCATGGTTTGCCAGTAGTAATCTGACTTTAAGTGGTGGAATTGAAAATATAACAAACCAACTTTATCGTCCTTTTGCTTCAGGAATTAGTGCTCCTGGCATAAATTTTATCGGATCTTTAAAGGTATCTTTCTGATCTGCGCAGTTAATAATCAAAGGGTACCTTTTATTTTATATTAAGGAAATCAGCCACTTTATTCATGGCGATTGCCCTGTGACTTATCCTGTTTTTTTCGACGGGTTCTATTTCAGCAAGAGTTTTTGAGTAATTTTCAGGAACAAACACCGGATCATAACCAAAGCCATGGGATCCTTTCTTTTCCGTTATGATATGGCCTGAAAGAATCCCTTCAAACTGAAATTCTTCTCCATTTAGGATAAGAGATACGACTGTCCTGAAACGAGCTCTGCGATCTTTTATGTTCTTAAGTTTATCGAGCAATTTAATTATATTCAGGTCAAAATCATGGGTATTACCCGCATATCTGGCTGAATACACTCCTGGTTCTCCGTTTAAAGCCATAACTTCCAATCCGGTATCATCGGCAAAACAGTTTTGATGAATTTTATTGTATATATACCATGATTTTTGGGAAGCATTTCCTTCTATAGTAGGAGCAGTTTCAGGAATATCTTCATGAATACCGATCTGACTTAATGAAATGATCTTATACTGATTATAAAGAATATTGGTTACTTCGTCAATCTTATGCTTGTTGTTTGTAGCAAAAATCAGTGAGTCCATTGAAGCGGCAGGTTATGTTTAAGGGTTATGATATGGCTCGTTCTTTAAAATTGTAAACGCCCGGTAAAGTTGTTCAGCAAAAAATAACCTTATTATTTGATGTGAGTAAGTCATGCTGGAAAGAGATAATTTACCCTTTGCATTGGCATAAACTTCAGGAGAAAACCCATATGCGCCCCCAATCACAAACATCAGGTTCTTTACTCCTGAATTCATAGTTTTTTGTAACCAGAATGCAAATTCTTCCGAGGAGTACTGGCTGCCTTTCTCATCTAGTAGTACGACAATATCAGCATCTTCAAAGTGTTTGATTAAGAGCTTCCCTTCATTTTCTTTTAGTTGCACAGGACTTAGACTCTTGAAACTTTTAGGAGTTTCCACTTCAATGGCCTCAAATTTGATGTAATGTTTTAATCGATCAAAATAGACCTTTATACCTTCTTTAAGATATGACTGGTCAGTTTTACCCACTGCCAACAATGTGATTTTCATTTTACAAAAATAGTTTTTTCCTTGGTGGTTGACTATCTTTGCATGGTGAATGAATAATATTAAGTGGTTAAGTTGGTGCAGTTTTTGTATATACAAACCAGTATAATTCAATTTATCATGAACAAACAAAGTAACAAGGTATTGATAAACATCTCAAGTTATTTATTGGTGTTATTCTTCATTACCCTTGTATCAAATAATGTTACAGCCCAGGATGTAAATACCAGGATTTCTAAGGCCATTCAAAGCGGCTCATCAACTGAATTATCAAAGTTCTTCAACAATTCTATAGACCTCACTATTCCAGAAAGCGAGGGCACATACAGCAAAGTTCAGGCTGAACAGATTTTAAAAAGTTTTTTTCTGAAATACCCGCCCGTTTCGTTTACGATCAATCATAAGGGCAACTCAAATGATGGATCAGTTTATGCAATAGGGACTTACAAAAGCAAGACTAACTCATTCCGAACGTATTACTTAAGTAAACCTGTTGAAGGCCAGCTATTGATTCACCAATTGAAATTTGAAACCAGGGAAGATTAACTATTTTGCTATGAAACAGGCTTTAAGTGTTGATTCTATTATCGAGTATGCTTTAATTGAAGATATCGGTAATGGAGATCATACATCACAGTCCACTATCCCTTTCACAAACACAGGCAGAGCTCATTTACTCGTAAAGCAAGAAGGTATTTTATCAGGATTAGAAGTCGCTCAAAAAGTATTTGACAGAGTAGATCCATCCATAAAAATGAGTATTTTCTTAGAAGATGGATGTAAGATTGTGCCCGGAGATATCGCTTTTGAAGTATTCGGACCCTCGCAGTCAATACTGAAGGCTGAACGATTGGTATTAAATTTCATGCAAAGGATGAGTGGTATCGCAACAACTACTTCCCATTATGTCAGTAAAATAAGAGATCTAAACACCAAAATCCTGGATACCAGAAAAACGACGCCTCTGCTTCGAGAACTTGAAAAGAAGGCAGTGATCCATGGAGGTGGGTATAATCATCGCTTTGGACTATATGATATGATCCTTATAAAAGATAATCATGTGGATTTTGCCGGCGGTATTGAAAAAGCAATTGTTTCGGTTAATAAATACCTGGAGAATAAGAAATTGGACCTGAAAATTGAAATCGAGGTCAGGAATTTCAACGAATTGAAGCAAGTTCTTGAACTAGGTGGAATAAACCGTATCATGCTCGATAATTATTCAGTGGATGATTTACGAAAAGCAGTTAAAATGATCGGAGGGAGGTACGAGAGTGAGGCATCAGGAGGAATAAATCTTGAAACTGTGCGATCAGTTGCTGAAACGGGTGTTGATTACATTTCTATTGGTGCATTAACGCATCAGATCAGAAGCATTGATCTAAGCCTCAAGGCATTTTAAAAAATAAACCGCTTATTAAGAAGTGGGAAAAATAGCTGATTATATTACAAGTTGGTTTATTAAATTATGGTCTGCATTTATTACCAGCAGACTCGTGAGCTCTTTTATTGCGTGGACTAAAAGGATAGTTTTACCTGGATTTGATAAAGTTCCCCTTTATGACGTTGCCATTTTCTTTTATAATGGGTTAAAGAAAGGAGATATCTCAACCAGATCGGCTGCGTTGGCTTTTAATTCTTTTCTGGCAATATTTCCGGCAGTTATTTTCTTTTTTACCCTAATACCATATATACCGATTCATAATTTTCAGGATAACCTGTTGAATTTATTGAAGGAATTTATCCCGGCTCAAACATATGAGGCTGTGCAGGGTACTCTGTTTGATATAATCAAGAGACCCAGAGGAGGTTTGCTTTCTATTGGTTTTCTATTGGCTATGTATTTTGCTACCAATAGTGTGAATAGTTTGATTGATGCTTTCAACAAGACGTATTACACGGTTGAGACCAGGTCACCATTCAGGCAAAGAATGATTTCAATCTTCCTTGTCATTGTACTAGCAACATTAGTAATATTAGCTATCGTCTTAATTACTTTTGGCCCGGTTGCAATTAACTGGATTGAAGAGATTGGCATCCTTACTGACTGGTTGACGCTCAATTTAATTAGAACAGCCAAATGGGTGATAACTTTTGCATTGCTATTTTTTGCCTTCAGCGTACTATATTATTTTGCACCCACTGTTAAACACAGATATCGATTTATAACAGCTGGCTCCACGTTAGCAACGATATTGTTTATTTCAACTTCAATAGGCTTTAATTACTATGTAAATAATTTTGCCAGTTACAATACGCTATACGGCTCCATTGGTACATTAATTATTTTTATGTTATGGCTCTATTTTAATTCAATGATCATACTTGTTGGATGGGAATTGAACTCTTCCATCTCAGTTGCCAGGCGCAGCTATAATAGTTTGTGATATCTTTGTTGAAATTTTAATAAAGATGACTTATAGCAGAAATATCTGCATCACAGGTGCCGGATCAATCGGAACAGCACTCGGACAAGCCTTGGTAATTCATGATCATTTGAATGTCACTCTTCTCTCTATTGAAAATGATGTTGTTGATGATATTAATAATTATCACATTAACAAAACTTATTTTCCACAGATTCATCTGGATAAAAGATTAAAAGCGACAGTCGATGAATCTGTTTTAGAGAAAGCTGATTTCATATTTCTGGCTATACCTTCATCAACTATAATATCATACATCCAAAAAGTTAAGTCAAGAATTAATCCGAAGGCCATTATTGTAAATTTAGCTAAAGGGTTTGCATCAAACAATGAGACTATTGTTGACGACCTAAAGAGTATTATCAATAATCCTGTCTGCAGTTTGAAAGGGCCAACTTTCGCCAGGGAATTGATTAATGATATGCCGACTGCCATGACTGTAGGAGCGGAGGATTATAGTATTTTTATCAAGTTGAGGGAAATTTTCAAGAGTACAGTTATACATACAGATTATTCCTCTGATGTTATGGGTGTTGAGTTGCTAAGCATCCTCAAAAATATTTATGCTATTACTATTGGGATTGTCGATGCTCATTTTAATTCTCCGAATCTCCGTTTTTTAATCTTCACCCGGGCATTTAATGAAATGCTTCAGATATTATTGCTCTTTGGCGGAAAGCAGGAAACGATCTTCAGGTATTGTGGCATTGGTGATTTCGGACTTACTTCACTTAATGATTTGAGTCGAAACCGAACCCTTGGACTGCTAATCGGTAAGGGCTTCTTCTCAGAAGATATTTCGGGAAAAGTTGTATTGGAAGGTAGGATTGCAGTTGATATTATTATTAAGAAACTTCAATTATTGAATGCAGATTGTGAACAGTTTCTGTTGTTATATGAATTGAATAAAGTGTTCAACGGTAACTATGACGTAAAGAAGTTTATAAGTAATATTTTAAATAACGAACCCAGGATTCAAGTTTAGGTAATTAAACTAGAGCCTTTAAACTGGGGAATTACTTTAAGAAATCTTTTTAAGGGTATTTAAAACCGAAGCCAGTTTCTCGGATAGGGACTCCCGTGAGAATTGTGATATTTTGTCGATTGAATTAAGATCCTGGTTATTGAGATAGTTGCTGTACAGGATTTTAATTGTGTTGGTAATCCTTTCCTTGTCATTGAATGGAGCAACGTAACCTGCACCTGACTGGGCAATAATCTTTGCCGCATCTCCATCTTCTGGTCCGATACATAAAATTGGACGTGCTGACGCCAAATATTCAAAAAATTTACCTGGTAATATAAGTTTCGCATTTGGAGTGTCATTGATAATCAACAATAATACCCTTGAATGCTGTTGAAAAGATATAATTTCGTTATGTGGTTTATATTCAGTTATTTCAAGATTTGGCTCCAATCCTGTTTTTCGAATTGCCTCAAGAACAGAAAAATCAACAGTCCCTATTAGTCTAATTATCAAATTTTCCCTAAAACCAGGTACAGAATCTTTTAAATCTTTGAGTGCTTCCCATAATTTTATTGGATTTCTTGATTTGGCCATAGACCCAATATGGGCGATAGAGAATTTAATATCCAGACTAACATTAACCGTTTTAAGATCATCAATATCGTAACCATTTGTTATGACAGTGTATCTGCGATAGAAGAGGTTTTCAAAATCAGTTTTCATAGAGTCGCTTATCACAACCACTTCATCAGCATTTGAGAGAACTTTTAATTCTAATTTATGGTGCAATCTGTCAGCTAGCCATGTGAGATTTAATTCTTTATAAAAATCAATATTAGTCCATGGATCCCTAAAGTCGGCCAACCATGGAAGTCCTGTCTTTTCCTTAAGCCCTAAACCAATAAAGTGCACAGAATGAGGCGGACCCGTTGATACAACTACGTCTACTTTATTTGAAGATAACCAGTTAAGAAGGAACTTAACAGAAGGCTTAATCCAAAATTTTCTTGCATCGGGAATAAAGAAATTACCTCTTACCCATAGCGACGCTTTCTGTAAAGTTGAGGTTTTAGTTTTCTCACTTATAAAACCTGAAGCATTTACTTTTTCATCAGGGGCTTTGCCTGTTAATTTTTTATATACCTGATATGGTTCCCAAATGGGAATCTTAATCACTTCTATCCCTGAAGGTATTTCTTGCTCAAGTGTATTGTCAATTGCAGGAAATTCAGGATTTTCAGGAGTGAAGATAACAGGTTCCCAGTTGAAATTCCTAAGATACTTAACAAATTTCAACCAACGCTGTACGCCTGCACCTCCACTTGGAGGCCAATAGTAAGTAATTATCAATACTTTACCAGGCATGTTGGAAATTGATATTTACACCAGCTTATTTGTCTGTGGCCCTATTCATTCTAAACATATAAAATACATAAGCTAAGGTCAGAAGAATTAGTATTAAAGAACTGACCATTGAGATTGTGTTTCCCATGTAATAAGCTTTAGGCTCAAACCTAAACTCAATATTATGACTTCCTGCAGGCACTACCATTGCCCGAAGTATATAATTTGCTCTGAAATATGGAGCCGGTTTATTATCAATGAATGCTTTCCACCCTTTATCATAATAGATTTCAGAGAAGACAACTAACTGATCATTATTGCTTTTATAAGAATATTTTAACTTATTTGGTGCATAGCTAGTTAGCTTAATGGTTGCAGTAGTGTCAGGATTAATTTTGAGATCCTTTACTTGATCAAGAAAACGTTTATCAATTATTGCCGTGGTTGCCGGATTGAAATCAGTGAGGGCATTAATTTCCTCATCGGCATTATTGACGATTTTATACTCATTAACAAACCAGGCATTTCCTAATGCATTAAAGTTTATCTGAACCTGAGGTTGCCTGTCTTGCCCCGGTACTATAAAGTATTTAGTATTGAGCATATTAAGAACATTCATATTGTTTTTAGCAATATGATGGTCAATGATCTCCTGGTACCTTCTCAATTTTGCTCCGTGGTAACCACCTAAGCTTTTATGGAAGTATGAAGTGCTTGCATCTGTGAAAGTACTTACAGTTAAATTGAGGACTCTGAAATTGGGATCAGTATCTTTAAGAATAATATTATCTGCTTGGGTAGGTTGATAAGGATTGGATACTTTTGATTTATTCTGAAAATCATCTTTGTTAAGATATCTTGAGGCCACAGGTATCATATCAATTAGAATAAGTATACCAAAAGCGATAATGAAATATTCTTTCTTTAGTTTCTTGAGAATAAAAGCTAAAACAAGACCGCCCATTGCAAGAATAAGTAAGAAGCTCCGCAGAGTATCAGCTTTAAAAATATCTATTCTTGCTTGCACAAGGTTTTGTACCGCAAGATTGAAATTTTGTAACTGACTACTATCAAGGCTTCCTCTTTGCTGTTGAAAACCAGCATTTTCAGCGTCGCTTAAGAAGGAGAAAAATGTATCTGGTAACAGATAAAATAAAAATGCAAGTCCAGCTGTTACTCCAAAAGAAATCCAAAGCGGCTTTTTGTTATGCTTAAGTTTTTCTGGATTGTCAATTAATGCCTGAAGAGCAAGCACAGCAAGTAGTGGAATAGCAAAATTGGCAATTACCAAAATCATTGATACAGCTCTGAACTTGTTATACGCTGGAACATTATCAAGGAAGAAATTGGTTAAAGGCATGAAGTTTTTACCCCATGAGAGCATGATTGATAAAACTGTAATAACAAGTAACCACCATCTTAAATTTCCTTTTGTAATAAATAAGCCAAGTATAAACAAGAAAGCAATTATAGCCCCCAAATATACTGGACCAGAAGTAAAAGGCTGATCGCCCCAATAATGGTTTTGCCTGGCTATTGCATCGGCAACTTGTGGATCTACATTTTTAAAAGCTTTCTCATTATTACCGATAGCATCAGTTGCACCACCCTTGATATTTGGTATCATTAAGGAGAAAGTCTCAACTTTCCCGTAACTCCATTGTACTGCATAATCTTTATCAAGCCCTGAGGTCCTGTTTTCCTTCTCACTGGTCAATTCTGTCTTTCCGCGAATTGTCTCTTTACCATACTCATATGTTGTCCAAAGACTCGACAAATTAGTTGCAATCGCAAGAATAGCAGCGATGAACAGAAATCCTGAAGCTTTAAAAAAGAAGTTTAGTTTCTTATTTCTTATTGAATCGATAAAGATGCAAAGAACCAGAAATACCAGAATGATCAATAAATAGTAAGTGATCTGAAGATGATTTGCTTTTATTTCAAGTGACAGGAAAATTGCTGTCAATAAACTTCCCAAAAAAAGTTTGCCTCTATAAGTGAGCAAGATGCCAGCAATGACTGGCGCTACGTAACCAATAGCATGTGCTTTGCTATTATGACCCGCTTCAAGAATAATCAGGAAGTAAGATGAAAAAGCATATGCAATCGCTCCGGGAATGGCAAGCCAGGGATTAACGCGTAAACTGATTAAAAGAATGTAAAACCCAATAAAGTAAAGAAACAGGTAACCTGCAGGGTGGGGAAGTCCCATTCTGAAAGCACTGTCAAGATAAGCGATTAAATTTGAAGTATATTTTACCGAAATTTGGTAAGCTGGCATTCCTCCAAACATACTGTTTGTCCATAATGCTTCTTCACCGGTGGCTTTTCGGTAATCAGATATTTCTTTTGACATGCCTTGCCAATGGGCTGTATCAGACTGAAATAACTTTTTGCCTTCCAGGAGTGGATGAAAATAAGCAAAAGCAAGGATGACCATAATAATTATAGCCACAAGGTGAGGTGTAAGTTTCTTTATGCCGGACTTATTCATCAGTTGGTTTTTTATGGTTATTTAATTCTTCGTAATCTATATATTCCCCAAGATCTTTTGGAATGTCGTTGTTTTTTTTATCCTTCATTCTATGGATAGTTACCTTACCTTCTTTCTCTTTCGGATTGGTGGCCTGATTCTGACCGAAGAACCTGTTTTGAAGTCGTTTAAAATAAATTTTGAGTAACCATGGAGCTAAATATAGGACGAAAAGTCTAAAGAAAAGATAAAGTGCAACAATTATTAATATAAGCTCAAGTAGTTGGGACATAATAGGAATCTGCAAATAATAACTGATTTGCGAAGTTAGTGGTTTTTGGATTATGCTATGAATTATAGTACTGAACTTAGTTATACAACAAAAGGAGATAATTCACAGATTATCTCCTTTTGTTATTATTTATCAGTTGGAAGGTAAAGAAGTTTATTTACTCCTTTGCTCGTCTGAAACTGTTAATTTCTTTCTGCCTTTTGCTCTGCGTGCTGCAAGAACCCTGCGTCCATTAGGGGTAGACATACGTTCGCGGAAACCATGTTTGTTTCTTCTTTTCCTCTGTGACGGCTGAAATGTTCTCTTGCTCATGTTTGTAAATTTTAGGACTGCAAAGATAGAAACTTATTTATTACATGCAAACTATCGATGCAAAATTTTTACTAATCAGGCAGAAGTAATCATTCAGGATTTTACAGGAATATTTTTTAGTGTCTCGGTTAGATAAATCCAGAATTTATCAACTGAATCAATGTTTACTCTTTCATCGGGGGAATGGGGTGAACGAATTGTTGGCCCAAATGAGATCATATCCCAATTTGGATATACTGCTCCAAGCAATCCACATTCAAGTCCGGCATGAATAGCTTTAATTTCTGGAATTTTGCCAAATCGTTGATTATAGACATTTTGCATGGTCTTTAAAATCGGAGAATCAGGATTTGGCTTCCATCCTGGGTATTCCCCTTCAAATAGGACCTCAGCCCCTGCCAAGTCGAAAATTGAACCCATCATTACAGACAAATCGGTTTTTGCTGAATTAACTGAACTCCGAAGCAGACATTTTATCACGATCCGATTTTCTTCAGTGCTAATAATAGAAAGATTTGTTGAAGTTTCAACCAATCCTTCCATTGCATCACTCATTCTGATCACTCCATTAGGACAACCATATGCTGCTTTGAGCATCCTGTTCTGAGTATCAGTGTCAATTACAAAGTCAGGCAATTGTGTTGGGGAAACAGTAATGCTGAGTCCTGGTTCTGTTACTGAAAGCTCTGATTTTATGGTTTGTGCTAAATCATTGATACAATCTGAATACTTATTGGATTCATCTTTAGGCAACACTACAATTGCATACCCTTCCCTTGGTATCGCATTACGCATGTTACCAGCCTCAATGTAAGAAAGTTTTAAATCGTGGTCTTTAACACCATGCCAGATTAACCGGGTTAGGATTTTGCATGAATTTCCTCTTCCCAGATTTATATCGAGTCCTGAATGTCCGCCTTTTAAACCAGTTACTTTGACGATCAAAGCTGTACTGTTCTTATCAGTATTTAACTTCTTAAAAGGAAAGGTAAAATTACCGTCAATACCTCCAGCGCATCCGAAATATAATTCTCCTTCATCTTCTGAATCAAGATTGAGGAGAATATCACCATGAAGTATTCCGGGCTTTAATTCAAAGGCACCAGTCATACCTGTTTCTTCATCTATTGTAAAAAGTGCTTCGATTGGGCCATGCTGCAAGTCTTTCGATTCGAGGACTGACATAATAGCAGCAACTCCCATACCATTATCAGCTCCAAGAGTTGTACCATTGGCTTTTACCCATTCATTATCAACGATAGTTTCAATGGGGTCTTTTTCAAAATCATGAGTTTTATCACTGTTTTTCTGGGGAACCATATCAAGATGTGATTGCAGGACCACTCCTTTTCTATTTTCCATCCCCTTGGTAGCAGGCTTTCGTATAATTACATTTCCTACAGAATCTACTATAGTTTCGAGTCCGAGCGATTCACCGAAATTTTTCATAAATTCAATTATTCTGGCTTCTTTCTTGGAAGGTCTTGGAATTTGTGTCAGACTATGAAAGTGTTTCCAAACTACAGTAGGTTTTAGGCTTAAGATTTGATTGCTCATAATAAGTATGTTTTAAAAAATGATAAGTATTATTCTTCAGAAGGCTAAAATAGCAAAAATTTAGGTACTCAATATATTAATTAAAACCAGAGATGAATGAGATATTTGGTTTCAAAAAAGGGCTCTTCAAAATATCTGCTGAGATGATAAACCATACTTTTACCGCCTGTTGCTTTGATTTCATCATGAATTTCACCGCCTTTCAGGTATAATATTCCATTGTGCAACGGATTAATAGACCGTTTCGTAATATTTTTCTTTGTTATTTTAACAAAATCAGGAAGGTTTGTTACTGCCCGACTAATGATAAAGTCGTATTTAAAAGTTATGTCTTCAATCCTGCTTTGTTCAACCGTTACATTTTTCAGGTTTAAGGACTTACTAATTTCTTCAACAACTTTAATTTTCTTGCCAATCGAATCAACAAGATGGAAGTTCGTTTTTGGGAACATGATTGCCAGGGGAATACCTGGAAATCCACCTCCGGTGCCTACATCTATTATTGAAGTGTATGGGGCAAATCTTATGACTTTTGCTATTGAAAGAGAATGGAGTACATGATTTACATAAAGATTGTCGATATCTTTTCTGGAAATAACATTTATTGCTTTATTCCATGTTGAATAAAGAGATTCTAAGCTATTAAACTGCTCAATTTGCTCATTATCTAAATCTGGGAAATACTTATTTATGATCTCCATGTAAGTTATTCTCTTGCTAAAGTTCTATAGTTTGTAAGGAAGAAATACATCAATAGTAGTGCCTTCACCGATTTTTGAAGAGATGTCAATTTTACCGGAATGTAAAGTGATAATTTTTGAAATTAATGATAATCCAATACCGTGTCCCCTTTTACTCTGAGCATTCTGAGCCCTGTAAAATGGTTCAAAGATGTGTGGAATCTCTTCCACTGGGATTCCTATACCATGATCCTCGAAGCAGATTCTGACATCTTTACTTCTGAATTCGATGGTTACTTTTACAGGTTTATTTTCTGAAAATTTCCAACCATTATCTATCAAGTTCATGAAGATCAGTTTTATAAGATTCTGATTTCCAGTTATTGAAAGGTCAGAATGATCATCATCAGTATTATCTTCAATTTCAACTTCCAGATTTCGGGAAGGATGTAACAGCAGTAATTCTGACTGAGTTTCTAACAATAATTCATCCAGACGTATTTTTTCAATTTTCATTGTACTGATATCCTGCTCGGAGCGGGCTATTTCAAGTAAGTTATTGGTAAGGTTAGTAAGCCCCCGTGCATCTTCAAGTACAGATTGCAGTACATCTTTATATTCAGTCTCTTTTCGTGATTTCAAAAGAACTACCTCTATCTGGCTGGTGATTGAGGCTAAAGGAGTGCGTAACTCATGTGAAGCATTTGACACAAAGCTTCGTTGCATTTTAAAGGCAGTTTCAATCCTGTCAAGCATTTTATTAAAAGTAATAGCCAAATGGGCAATTTCATCGTTGCCATTACCTTCATTTACTCTTCGGCTAAGATTGCTTGCACTGATTGATGAAACTTCAGAAATTACATTAATAATTGGCTTAAGGGCCTGTTTAGAGAAATATCTCCCGACTAAAATAATTGCAATAATTGATCCGAGATATCCAATCGTGAGGATCCAGAAAAGATTCTTCATTTTAGTCATTCCATATATGTCAATTGCTGATGAAATGACAATAAATCTCCTGAAATCGTTACTATATAAAAATCCAAGAGCTTCTCTTCCTCCCTGGCGGAATGAAAATTCTCTTTCATTTCGGATTTTTGTCAACAATTCTTCATCAATATTAATGCTTGATGAATCAATAGAAGCATATACTTTACTTTTTTTAAAATAGTCGATTACTACGACTTCACTTCCAATTAATGTAGCACTATAATTTGTACTATCAATTATTCTCAGTAACTCATTATCAATTTCTTTAACATCAATAAGCAGTTTGGCTGTATTAACAGCCCTTTCTTTTAAGCGCTGGTTAAATTCATGTTTTCTGTAGTTTGCAGAAAGGGCATAAATAAGTATAGAGAAAGCGAGTAAGATACTTCCAGCCAGGGTGGCAAAACGAAGTGTTAATTTATTTCGAATCTGCATTACCGGGCAATTCTTTAAGTACATATCCCATCCCGATCTGTGTATGGATTAATTTCACAGGATAGTTTTTATCAATCTTCTTTCGAAGAAAATTAACATATACTTCAATAACATTTGTACCTGTATCAAAATTAATATTCCAGATTTTTTCAGCTATGTCTGACTTTGAAATCACTTTACCGGTATTTCTGACTAAATATTCAAGTAGTGAGAATTCTTTTGCTGTCAGATCAATATAATCTTCACCTCGTTTCACTGTTTTGCTCTCAGTATCCAATTCCAGATCTGCAACATGTAAGATAGTTTGATTCTTGCGGTTAGTTGAACTTCTCTTTAAAAGTGCTTTTATTCTTGCAAGTAATTCTCTGAATTCGAATGGTTTTACAATATAGTCGTCTGCACCCTTATCAAATCCTATAAGTTTATCTTCAGTACTTCCAAGTGCTGTCAGCATAATAATAGGTACTTGTGGATCTTTTTTCCTGATCTCAGCACAGAGTTCATAACCATTGAGCAAAGGCAGATTTATATCAAGAATTATCAGATTGTAGTCATTGGCATCAGCAAGACGTTTACCAATAAATCCATCGTAGGCAACATCTGTCTTGAAACTATTTTCTTCGAGACCTTTACTGATGGAATCGGCCATTTTTACATGATCTTCAACAATTAAAATTCGCGGATTTGGCATTTGTGAAGAAATTAAAATAGTTTCCAGCACTAAATTAAACAAATTAACGTATTGATGCGCTAATGTGTTGTTCATTATTTTCGGATATCTATCTTTGTTATCAAATAGCTCAATTTAAAGATGACAGGTCTTGTAAATAAAATTTTCTCTATCTTATTGGTTATCTTATCATTCGGATCATACTCACAAAGAGTCGACCCAAGGATTAATTATTTAGATTATATTAACAAGTACAAAGACATTGCAATAAAAAAAATGCATGAATACAGAATCCCGGCAAGTATTACACTTGCCCAGGGAATCCTGGAATCTGGTTGTGGAACCTCACCGCTTACAGTTGATGCCAATAACCACTTTGGAATAAAGTGTCATAAAGAATGGACTGGAATGACTTATACATACGACGATGATGAAAAGGGTGAGTGTTTCAGGAAATATGCTTCAGCAGAAGAATCGTTTAATGACCACTCACTTTTTTTGACAACAAGGCCCAGATACGCAAATCTATTTTCTTTAGATATTAAAGATTACAAGGGATGGGCGTATGGATTAAAAGCTGCCGGGTATGCCACAAATCCAAAATATGCTGAAATGCTGATTAGGGTTATTGAAGAAAACGAACTTTATCTATATGATAGTGGACAGGTACAGAAAGTCACAATAGCTGAGAATTCTGTTATTAATACGCCACAGAATAAAGTAATCAATAAAGAAGCACCAGTTGTAAATTACGGCTTTGAATATATTGAAATAGCTAACGGTAACAGAAGTATTTATCAAAACAATGGTGTAAAATTAATTATCTCAAGAGAAGGTGATAATGCCCAAAAAATAGCTGATGATGTGGGAGTACATACTTTTCAAATATTGCAGTATAATGAATTGGGAAGATCTGAAAAAATTAAAATTGGTTCAATTATATATATAGAGCCTAAAAAGAAAAAAAGCAATATTGAATATCACATAGTTAAAGAAAATGAAAATATGCGGGATATTGCACAGAGGTATGCTATAAAATTAAATGCATTATATAAGAAAAATGGAATAACAGAAGGACATGAACCGGTCCCTGGTACAACTATTCATCTCAGAGGAATGGCTAAATAAGAGATTATTAAACGGGCGGACTTATTAATGCGATTATGAGATTTAATGGATTAGTAATTAAGGCATTACTTTTCATTTATTTTTGATTAATAAAAGTGAACCAACATAAAACCGACCAACTGTTCAATTTTATATTGGTTTTTTATTTGGTAGATTGATTAGGTTAAACATTTGTTACAAAAAAGGCTGCAAGTAGCAGCTTTTTTTGTTTATAAGAATTCAGAGTCTGTCAAGTGAGGTTAAGATCAACTTTTCTTTTTTTGTTGTTACTAACAATTCCTTATTACTTCCTCCCGGATTAAAAACAAACGGATCAGTATCAGAATGGAGTGAGTTCATGTCCAATTTCTTACCTTTATTATGCAAAGCAATTACCTCATTAGTATTATTATCTCTTGCAAACAACCAGTTATCGATAGAGGATGATGCATAAATATATGGATTACCAAACCATCCTTTTTTTTCTGTGATGACTTCTTTCATTCTATTGAATACGGTAATTTTGTTTTTATCTACAAAAATGTAGTCCATAGAACCATCAGAATCGAAATCATAATATTTAAACCATGGGTCATTGCTAAAAAAGCCAAAAGAGGTTTTACTGTGCGTTCCTGATTGATTTATATAAATAAGTTCCCCTTTATTTGATGAAGAAATAAATATTCCTTTACTGTTCGTTTTATTTTCCGAAATAGAACTGTTTTTTGAGAAGTTTATTCCTTTAGCTACTTTAATTCTTTCTTTTCCTCGTCTATCAAATATCTTTATCTGCTTTTCATTATGATAAATTATGTAATCGCGACCATTAGTCCTTGAGAATGTTATTGTTCCGTTTCCATCCACTGATGGTTTTTGCCAATCTGGCAATTCTATGCCTTTTGTAGTAACATTATATATCTTATTGTCTGACGCCACATAAAGAATTCTATATTCTTTTTTTGCATCGTAATCAAAAACTGAAATATTTCCTTTAGCTTGCCTTGGTAATTTGACAGGATTTTTTTCTATCAGATTTCCTTTAGTATCGATATGGTAAAGAAAACTCCTGCTTGACAAGAGATATTCGGGCTTGCCATCCTTATTTTGATCAATTTCACATACACTAGGTAGTAAAGCTTCAGTTCCTCTATACCGCCAAAGTTTCCTGCCATCACTATTAACTAAAAGTAGCTCTCCTTTTTCGGTGATTATTGCAATGCACTTTTGCTTCGTTTGAGGGCCATTGACTACAAAGCATGCTTTAACAGATGATTTAATATTAATCTCTTTGCTTTCAAACGATAGTTGTTGCTGGGTTGTGGAATTGTCCTCTGTTTCAGTACTATTTTCATTGATAACTGAAGTTGTATCATGAACATCTTTTGCAGTTGGTTTTTTCTTTTCTTCAGATCTTTTATACTCATTTTCTGCAAAAAGTGGTTTTGATTTGATATTCGGACAAAGCCAGGCATGAGTATATTCGAGATCGCCCCCCGCACTATATTGTAAACCAATTGATGATTGACGGCTGAGAAATGATAGTAAAGGCTTGTTTAATGACTTATTTTTTATCCATCTGGCAACTATTTCCGGACGAATTAAGACAGAAATAGTGGAATTATTACTTGTATTTTCAATTATATTATCAAAATCCCTGATGTGTCGAGTATTGCTTTTGGTTCCTGTGAAGAGCAGATTCCGATCGGGCGAAATATTAACAAACCTATCAGTTATAAGACAAAACAAAGGACCTTTCATTTCAAAAGCATTACCAAATAAATCCTCGGCAAAAGATTGATAATGTAAATATCCAACCGAATCATTAATTGGATCTACGAAAGGTCTTAAAAATAAAGATGCACTGTCTTTATCTCTGCATTCAATCATAACAATTTGACCTGTAGTATGACCCCTGAAATAATCAATAGTAAAAATAAGGTTAATATGATCTCCAATCCAGGATCGGATATGGTCACTGGGTTTAAATATTTCTTCAGTTTGTTGCCTAAGAAAAGGATCATAACCTTTTACATGTATAGTATCTGTCTTTATGAAATTTGAAATATACAGTGATGGATCACTTAATGATAATGTAATTGCTAAAGAAGTATTTCTTGGATAATAATTGTAACTATAATTTTCAATTGGTTCTTGTCCCCGGAATAAATGATTGCATTGGGTGGTTGTAAACCCTCCAAGTAAGACTGCGTTCTTTTTTATATTAAGGTCAAACGAAATCCATTCATCAAATGGAGTGTTTCTAATTAGTAGTCCTGAATGATCAGGCCAAATTGTCTCAGTAAGAATTTTTGTGTTAATAATAAGATTCGCATCAACACGTTTTCCCCTGGCTGCTATGAGCTTAACAACAGATTTATCTGATGCCAGACTTATATCGGAATTTATAGATTCGAGACTGCGGTTTATCAGTGTACTATCATTACTGATCGCTAAAACTCCTTTAAATAAATAAAACCAAACGTCTCCTTTTATGGATGTAACTTTAACAATCTCTCTGTTTGACTTTAAAAATAAACAACTGTCATTAGCCAATATTTTTTCAAATTCAGTAATAATGCTTCTGTTGCTAATCTTCCCAACTGAGCAGACTAGCAAAAGGTCACTATAATTTTGTTCTGGGTATATAGAAATTAATACTTCGGATGTTTCAAGCAGTTTTCTAAGCTTGCTACTTTTAAGTTTTATTGAATCAAGATAGCTATTTAGCTGGTTATAGGTTCCGGAGGCTGATCCGATTATATCAATTAAAGCAGAGTTATTAACTGATTCAAAAAGCTTAAATGCTGATTTTGTTGAGATAAAGATAGCAGTGTTGCCAGGGAGTGCATTTATTACAGGAAGAACAGGTTCTTTGAGGAAAAGGTAATATGATCTGATTGCAGATCCCATTAAAATTGCAATTACCGATATTATAACAACGGTAATTATAATTCTTAGGTTCCTCATTACCCTGAATTTGTGTAACAAAGATAATTTCATAAACTTGTTAATGTCCTGTGGCTTATTTTTACTATTCAACAATGGATTGTTAATAATTCAAATAGTTCAGCATTAATAAATTTCATAAAGAGTTGTCTCTTAATTTTTTATATTTGGCTTGTAAAGTAGTCAACACTTATGCTTAGAATATATATCCTCTTGCCACTTATTTTTTTGTATCAGCTTTCAGTTGGTCAAGAATTCTATGATAAAGAAAATTGTAAAGAAAGAAGCGGTTTTGAATACGGTGGTATCGCGGGTATATATATCCCAAATAATTCAAATGCCAGTTTCTATTCTGGCAAACCTGATAACGAAAATAATGTAAATTATATATTTAGCAATTCATATTGGTATGAGGAAATGAGGCATTTACTGGATTTCCATGATACTGCCTTTGTACTCGAATATCCTGAAAAGATGGGTTACAGTCCTGCTTTTTCGTTTGGACTTTTTGCAAAATATGACTTTAACTGTCACAGAGGAATTTATATCCAGTTCTATTACGCTAAACTCAGAGCCAATGATATTGTTACAATTGAAGTAGATCCTCCTCAAGATTATCTGGCAGAGCCTGATATAAGGCTTTGTCCTATTAAGGGTGTTGAGGAACGAAATATTGTTGATCTTGGGTATACTAATTCACTTGGTCTTAACAAGACTATCAGGTTAACATTAGGGGGTGGAATAAGCATGAACAATACGATGGTAAAAGAAAATGTGATTTACATTGCGGAAAAAAAATATAACCTGGTTCATGTTTATGGGAATAGACCATATGTCCCAAACACCAATCAACAAACATACGAAATTAGACAGCGTGGGATTGGCTTTGGTGTTTATGGTACACTAGGTTTAAGAATGGAATTTGCACCCACAGTTGCCATTGAACCAGGATGTTCGTTACACTATATGAAGATTAACCTTAAAGAAAATAGCAATTACACACCAGAGATAAATCTGTACGTTAAGATGATTTTTAGAGATCTGCTTAATTTCAGTAATTAGTAATCTAATTCCAGTTCAAGTTGTTCACTTACATGGAAAGTTTTTCTGTGCCATGGGGTAAATCCAAATTGAAAAATTGCTGAGCGGTGCTCGGGTGTTGGATAGCCCATATTATGCTCCCAGCCATAATCAGGATGATTATTGCTGATTGTTTGCATGAATTCGTCTCTATATGTTTTAGCAAGAATTGAAGCAGCAGCTATTGACATATATAATCCATCCCCTTTAATAATACACTGATGCTTTATCTTGGGGAACGGATTAAATCTGTTTCCATCGATTAACAACAATTGAGGCGTTATAGAAAGTCCTCTGATTGCGATGTGCATTGCTTTAATTGAAGCCTGAAGGATGTTTATTTCATCTATTTCTTCAGCGCTTACACTTGCTACCGACCAGGACAAAGCTTCTTTTTCGATTTCAAATCTCAGTTTTTCCCTTATAGAAGATGTAAGTACTTTAGAATCGTTCAGGAGTGTGTTTTTATAGTCGTGAGGCAGAATTACTGCAGCAGCATAAACCGGTCCTGCAAGGCATCCTCTGCCTGCTTCATCTGCCCCGGCCTCAATAAGATCCACACTTGAAAAACGATTCTTCAGCATATCAGGCAAATATCCGGCTTATTAATACTGATCCAACAAAAAGAGTTATAAAAATGTCGTATAGTCTGCTTTTCTTTTGATTATGTATGGCATATGCAACCATTAGGGATAATGGAATGAATAATACTGGAAGCATGAGATAAGTTGAAGAACCAAAAAGTATCAGCATTATTACAGAAATAATTGAAAACTGAGAAATGAGCCACATCCTTTTCCTTATACTGATTATCTTATCAGAAGCATCATTTGTAAAATTAAAAGCACTGATTAAATACAATAGTGCCATGAGCGCTAACGGGACAAGGATATATATTGAGGGTAAAGTATGAATAAAAAGATTCAAGTGAAGAAATGATTTATAAAGGATTAAGAGATTTCCGAAGTTATCATTCCAAAAGTACGCGAAAGACAGATAGATATAGGGAATTATTAAACCAATAAATGAAATTAACCATTCCCGCCATGAGTTCACGCTATATGTAAGAAATCCTATCCATATAAATATTATAAAAAAAATCATTTGGGGAATTATCATTGAAGCAACCGCAATAGTCATTGATGCATTTAAAACTTGTAAATATGGATATTGCTTACCAAAGATATTCATCATGCTTCCAAGGCAAACTCCCATCAGAGTAACTAGTGCAATATTTAAAGTCAAATAGGGAAGCTCCGGAGTAAAAAGAAATATAGAAATCAACAGGGTCACTGAAAGAAATGATTGTTTTGGAAAGATGTCACTGGCAGCTGCTAATCGATTAATAAAGAAACTTATAAAAACCATCATTAACATCATTATTACCTTTGTAAGTAACGGATTAATCAATGCTTGTTGAATGAGCCAGTTGCCCAAAGGTCCTATTACGTATTGCTGGTTTTTTTCAAAAAGTGGGACTGAAGGAGTAAAATAGAATAAAAGCATCACAATACAAATAATGAATATTTGCGTGTATTCTCCTTTTTTTGAAAGTTTCTTGAGCATTATAAAAATTATCTTAACAAATCGAAACCTATATCACTTCTATAATATTTCCCTTTAAAATCAATTTGCTGTGCTATATCAAATGAAGTTTTTAGCGCATCATGAACTGATTCTGCCATAGAGGTTACTGCAATGACTCTTCCACCTGATGTTATAATCCTTTTTTCTGTATCTAATTTAGTTCCGGCATGGAATATTAAACCGGAATGCACTTGATCAATTCCATTGATTACATATCCTTTCTGATAATCCCCTGGATATCCTCCAGATACCAACATTACTGTAACAGCACTTCTTGAATCAATGGTAATTGAATTTGCACTTAATTGTCCATCTGCGCATGTTTTAATTAAAGTAATGAGATCATCTTTTATTCTTGGAATGACTGATTCTGTTTCCGGATCTCCCATTCTAACATTATATTCTATTACGAAAGGATCACCTTTAACATTCATCAAACCAAAGAAAATAAATCCTTTATAATCAATACCTCTTTGCTTGAGACCATCAATGGTTGGCTGGATTATTCTATTTTTTACTTTTTCAATGAAATTTTTGTCAGCAAAAGGCACTGGCGAAACAGAACCCATTCCACCAGTATTCGGACCAGTGTCATTAACTCCGACTCTCTTATAATCTTTAGCTTCAGGGAGCAAAATCCATTCTTTGCCATCAGTTAATACGAACATAGATAATTCAATGCCTTTCAGGAATTTTTCAATTACGACTTTCTCAGATGCAATACCAAATTTTTTGTTAAGTAACATATCCTCCAGGATATGTATTGCATCCTGTTCATCGTTTAGGATAATTACTCCTTTACCAGCAGCCAATCCATCAGCTTTAAGAACATAGGGTGGATCCATTGACTTGATGAATTCAATGGCCGAATCAAAATTACCAGCATTAAAAGTTTTATATGGAGCTGAAGGGATATTAAACTCAAGCATGAATTTTTTAGCAAAATCTTTACTGCCTTCTAATTGTGCACCTGCTTTTGAAGGGCCTAATACAGATATATGCTTAAGATCAGGATCATTTTTGAAGTAATCATATATTCCATTGACAAGAGGTTCTTCGGGCCCGATTACTAGTAAATCTATTGAATTTTCAAAACAAAATGAACGAACTTGAATGAAATTGTTTGGATTGATATCAACGTTCATTCCAAGTTGAGAAGTTCCTGCGTTTCCAGGAGCTATATATAAATTAGTTAGTTGTGGACTCTTCGAGAATTTCCATGCTAGTGCATGTTCTCTACCACCTGATCCTAATATAAGTATATTCATTATATCGTTTTTGCAAGCAAAGAAACAAAATTCCTGTGGCTCATTAAAATAAAAAAGAGGATGTATAAAAATACAACCTCTTAATATTCGTTCAGACTTTTGTTATCCTTTTACAGAATTTTAAATTAAAATCCATCAACGGGTAGCTTCTTGTCTTTTTTTCTCAGCTAATTTTTTAAGAGCCTCTTCTTGTACAGCTTTTGAAACAGGCATATACTGGAAAAATTCCATAGAAAAATTGGCTCGACCGCTTGACAGATTTCTCAAGGTAGTAGCATAACCAAACATTTCCATTAATGGAACGAAGCCATTCAATTTTTGTGAACCTTTTCTATGCCTGCGCATGCTTTCAATCTTGCCTCGACGTTTATTGAGGTTACCAACAATGTCACCAATGTAATCATCAGGTGTGTTAATCTCAATTTTCATAACTGGCTCAAGCAGTACTGGGGATGCTTTCATGAAACCTTGCTTGAAGCAAATAGATGAACAAATCTGGAATGCAAAATCAGATGAATCTACAGGATGGAATTGCCCATCGAGTAATACAACTTTAACATCTACAACCGGAAAACCTGCCAGCACACCATCGTTCATTGTTTTTATAACTCCCTTATTTACTGATGTTATATATTCAGCAGGAATAGCTCCACCTTTTATTTTGTCAATGAATTCATAACCCTTTCCTTCATTTGGCTCAAGACGTATATAAGTTTGTGCAAATTGACCTTTACCACCAGTTTGTTTAGAATGTCGATATTCAACCTCAATTTCCTGTGATATTGTTTCGCGGAATGCAACTGAAGGCTCTCCAACAATTACATCAATTCCAAACTCAGTTTTAAGCCGATCAACGATTATCTCAAGATGTAATTCACCCATTCCTGAGATGACTGTTTCTTCGGTCTCCTCATCAAATCTTGCATGGAAAGAGGGGTCTTCGTTAACAAGTTTGGCTAAAGCCTCGCCTAACTTTCCCTGATCCTTCCTGCTAACTGGATTAATCTTTAATTCAATTACACTTGGTGGAATGTGAATTGATTCCAGGTAAAGCTGATGGTCAACATCACAAAGTGTATCACCAGTCTTTGTGTATTTCAATCCGATTAGTGCAATGATATCACCTGGCCCCGCTTCATGTACTTCTTCACGATCTTTTGCATGGATTTTCAAGATTCGACCGATTCTTTCAGGTTTCCCTTTCGTGGGATTCATTATCTGCATACCGTTCTTAATGGTTCCTGAGTAAATCCTTACAAAGGTTTGCTGTCCCACATATGGATCATGGATGAGTTTAAAAGCTAAGCCAGCAAACGGTTCCTTGGGTGACGGATTGCGTTGACGGGCTTTTTCCTGATCATCTATGTCCATACCAATAACAGCACCTTTATCAAGTGGTGAAGGAAGATAATCAACTATTGCATCAAGCAGTTGAGTGATGCCTTTGTTTTTATAGGATGCTCCACAGAATACTGGTGTGATCAATAATTTGAGTGTTGCATCCCTAAGGGCTGATTTTAATAATTCGCTTGAAATGTCTTTATCTTCAAGGAAAAGCTCAAGGATCTCCTCATTGAATTCAGCAACTTTTTCAATGATCAGTTGTCTGTAGTGATGTGCTCTTTCTTTCAGGCTTTCAGGAATATTTGTTACAATCGTTTCTTTTCCGTCGAAAGTATAGACTTTTTCAGAAATGAGATCTATCAGAGAGTTGAATTCATCTTCCTGCGAAACAGGGATTTGAAAAGCAACAGCACGGGCATCCAAGTTCTGGTTCATTTGGTTTACAACTTCAAAAAAATCAGCACCTGTCCGGTCAATTTTGTTAACAAAAGCAATCCTTGGTACTTTATATCTTTCAGCTTGATTCCAAACAGTTTCACTTTGTGGTTCAACTCCCCCCACAGCACAAAATAAAGCAACCATACCATCAATTACTCTCAGCGAGCGTTCAACTTCAACAGTGAAATCCACATGTCCAGGAGTGTCAATTATATTGATCTGATGATCATTCCATATACAACTTATTGCAGCAGAAGCTATTGTAATACCACGCTCCTGTTCCTGTTTCATAAAGTCCATTGTAGCCTGACCATCATGAACTTCCCCCACTTTCCTATTAACACCAGTAAAAAACAGTAGTCTTTCGGTAGTGGTTGTTTTGCCTGCATCAATATGAGCAGCTATTCCTATATTTCTTAATTTAGCAATTGACATTATCAAATTATTGTTTAAATGAATGGAATCCTATAGTTTAGTGTGATTCTAGTAAATACATTCACAATCATAAAGTTAGAGAAGGTAATGATGGAAAATCATTAACGACGACACAACTTTTAAATGGCCGGCAAAGGTATAACAAATTATATTCCAAATTACTTGGAACTAAACGATTCTTATCCAAATTCAAGATTTGAGAATATTTCTGTCGGGAAGGCTCGTAATCTGTAACCAGGATTCACGAAAAGCGTCTAAATTGCATATTTATTTAATTAAGCCAAAGTCATTCTTAATATAGCGATTAAAGTAAAACACTGAACGAGTTGTTAAATGTTTGAACGGACAAATATATCTACATTGTTTCACAGGTACTTTGAAATATCTGTATGGGTTAGTGCATTAGTGCTATTAGCATTGATGTCACCTGTTGAAACACATTATAGCCTCTGCCCACTTAAAGCAGCAGGATTTGATTTTTGTCCTGGATGTGGACTTGGTCACTCTATCAGTTGGTTATTTCATGGTGATCTGAAAAGTTCAATTTATGCACATCCACTGGGAATTTTTGCAGTAATAATTTTGGGTTATAGGGTAATAAGTTTGATTTCAAAATTAAGAGAATGATAGATTAGATTTTTTGATAAATAATAAAAATAAGGTTAAGCATTAAGCTTAAAGAATCAAATATATTTTTCAACCAACAAACCAAAAAGACAATGGCAAATGCACTTTTACACCTTCCAGAGGTTCAGGGAATGGAGCTGAATCATATTCAGACCATAATTAAGGATTACAGTGATAAACAAGCAATGCAGTTCGCTACTATTTACAGGGCTCGAAGAAAGGATCCGCAAATAGTTTTAATAACTTGTCTAATTGGACTACTGGGAATAGGAGGTATTCACCGGTTCCTAATAAATCAAATTGGAATGGGAATCCTATATTTTTTCACAGTGGGATTATGCTTTATTGGGACGATTGTCGATGCAGTCAATTATCAAACCCTGGCATTTGAATTTAATCGACAAGTCGCATCAGAAGTAGCAATGTATACTGATAAACTTACTGAATAAAGCAAAGAATTATTAGCGCTGGCTGCGGATTAGAAATCATTCAGCCAGCGATTCATATAGATTAAGTAAATTAATCTTATAATTTTCAAGATTATATTTATTCAGAACAGCCTCTTGGCCGTTTTCTCCCATTTTCATAACTTCTTTAGGATGATCAATTAGAAATTTGATTTTCAGTGCGAGGTCATTAGCATCCTCGCTTCTAAAGACCAACCCACATGCATATTTTTCAATAATGGAAACTTGAGGGGTGCAGTTTGAAACAATAACTGGGCGTTTAAACAACATGTATTGGAAGACTTTATTTGCCACTCCTGATTCATGCTGCTCGTTTTTAATAATAGGAGATAGACAAGCAAAACTCTTAAAAAGATAAGATGGTAATGTTGAAATATCTTTCCAGGGGTAGTGTATTATGTGGTTTCGAACAGTTATTTCATTAATAACTTTAGTAAACCTAATTTGATCGGCGCGATCAACAGGTCCTATTAACAACAGTTTGACATTAATCCCCTCATCTATAAGTATTTTCAATGCTTCTATACAAGTAAAAATACCTCTTCTTTCAGCAATCCCTCCAAAGTAAAATAATGTTTTGCCTTCAGTATTAAAGATATTATAATCAATTTTATAAGAAAATAACTCTTTAAGATCCGGAACATTTGGGTAAATAACAAAATTTTCTTTCTTTATTTCTGGATATTTATGAATTAAGCTATTCCGGTATTCTTCACTCAAGACAATAATTCTATCAGCAAAATTAAGAAATCGACGTTCCTTTTTGCGCCATTTGGATGGCCTTGCCAATAATCGTTTTGGATATTTTATAGCCCAATTATAACTCATTACTGCAGCAGGGTAATTTTCATGTAAATCGAGAATAAGTTTAATCTTTTTACGAATATTAGCCCAATTTGCAGCACGCGCCATATACAGATCATGGACATGAATAAAGTCTGGATTAAAAGACTTAGTTGCTTTATTTATTTGATATGCCCAATAACAATCATATAAAGCAATGGTATTTACTGAGGAAAACAGATAATCCTTTAATTTTTTGGAAATCGTCAGCCGATGGATTTTAATACCGTCCCTTTCTTCATTAATTGGCAGAACTGAAAAATTGAAGCAAAGAACTTGTACATCATAATTAGCATTTACTAGAATCTTAGCTTCATTATACACTCTTGGATCGCTTGTAAACTCATTGTCAACAACCATTAGTATTTTATTCATGTAGTTGGATTAAATTGTGAATCGTTTACTTATTGACTTGGCGCTTTTCATGATATCTTTCTTGTATAAAGTAATTAAAGACAAAGCCATTAGTATTATTTGTATCAAAGAGGTAATGTAGATATTTAAACTCAACTTAACTTTAATTATTTCCAAAATAATTGAGATTGCTATTATAATAAGGGGGTAAACAAGCACTTTATTTAAATTCCAGGGTATCGAAACAGTTCTCTTTTGAAAAGTATAAATCAAGATCAATTGTAATAAGCTGGAAGACATGAAAGCGATTATTGCACCATAATAACTGTAAATAGGAATTAATAAGTAATTCAACATAAGGTTGACGATCAAAGAAAGACTATTAATATAGAAAAACACTTTAGTCTTTTTCATAAAAAGCACTGGAATAGAGAATGCATTATACTGAGCGCGAATAATAAATCTGATAAAAATGATACTAATCAGGCCGGCAGATAGCTGTAGCTCAGTCTCATATAGAAAACTGATAAAAAGCATTGTAGGTATTATTGTAATTAAAATGATAATCTGTGTTTGAGCAATAAGCATATTTGAAACACTCTTAATTTCATTAATCCTTTTTTCAATACCTTCTGCCATATATCTGAAAATCTCAGGCTGAGCTGCACCAATCAAACCTTGAACAATTAATTGAATTCCGATGGCAAATTTTAGTGCATTATCATAAATACCCAAGGCTGAGGGATCTTTTTCCAGGAAAAACCGGTCAAGAAACATCAAACCCCAACTCAGTACTTCATATTGAAAAAGAGGGGCTGAAAACTTGTTCAAATCTTTTATTACAGTTCTGTTAAAAGAGAACCCTCTTACTTTATAAGTGTCTAAAAGAATGTAAAACGTCACTAATGAACTACCAATCAGGTTTCCATACAGGTATCCAATAAAACTCATATCCATATATAGAACTCCAACGACCTGAAAAATGGCTCTGAGTAAACCAGAAATCATGTTTACTGTAACATACTTTACTGCTTTTTCTTCATTTCGATAAATAGTGACTGCTGAAAGATTTATAGCTCTGTTAATCCCAACAATTACACACAAATATCCATATGATCCAAAATCCTTTAATGCTGCCTGGCTAAATAATGACCCAATGTAATCGCTAAAAATAAGAGCAATCCCAAGAATTATAAGTCCTCTTAAAAGTATAGAATTAGTTGCGGTAGAGATCATTTTAGCCAGTTTTTCCTTATCATTTTGGAAATCATAGTAAAATCTAGCCAGGGCACTGCCCATCGAGAAAAGAACAAGGGTAAAAACAAGACTGGTAATAGTTTCAGCTATTGCCATTTGAGAAAAATCTACCTGATTAAGCCTGTCTTTTCCTTCAAGTAAAGGTTGAACCACAAGCTGCAAAAGGGGAGGGAATGCAGCTCCAATAGTATAAATTAGTGATTTCTTAAGGTAATCCCTTTTATCAAGTCCCATTGTCTATAATATGGGAGTAAATTTAAATGAATTAAAAATTATCTTTGTTAATCAAGGAATTAATAGATGGTTAATTTAAATACTATTCTAGCAAATCAAAGCTCCCTTTAGGTCTGTAACTTTTTCAACATTATGCTTTAACATATATTCTTCTATTCCTTTAATTACTTTGACAGAAATTGTTGGGTCAATAAAATTGGCAGTGCCAATTTGAATGGCTGATGCACCAGCAAGCAGGAATTCAATAGCATCGGTTGCTGATGAGATACCACCAAGACCAATAACAGGTACTTTGACAACTTTACTGACCTGCCATACCATTCGCAAGGCAATCGGTTTTACAGCAGGTCCCGATAAGCCTCCGGTTATTGTTGAAAGAACAGGTTTCCGTTTTTCAGCATCAATTGCCATTCCCAATAGTGTATTTATAAGTGAGATAACGTCTGCGCCACCTTCTTCAACGGCAAGCGCGATTTCGGCAATACTGGTAACATTAGGAGACAATTTTACTATTAAGGTTTTGTCATAGACTTCCCTAACAGCCCTTGTTACTGCTGTGGCTGAAGGGCAACTGGTACCAAAAGCCATCCCGCCTTCTTTTACGTTCGGACAAGAGATATTTAATTCAATCGCTGATATCTTATCAAGCTTGTTCATTTTCTTAGCTACATTTACATAGCCCTCAATCGTTGAATCCGAAACATTCGCAATTACCGAGGTGTTATACTGAGCTAATTTTGGATAGATTTCCCTAATAAAATAATCGATTCCTTTATTTTGTAAACCAACTGCGTTAAGCATTCCCATAGGTGTTTCTGCCATACGGGGATACAGGTTTCCTTCCCTGTGTTTTGACGTAGTTGCTTTTACAACAATACCTCCTAACTCATTAATATCAATAAAATCCTCAAATTCTTTTCCATAACCGAAAGTTCCGGAAGCAGTCATCACCGGATTCTTAAGTGTCAGATTGTGCAATTTTACTGTTAAGTCCGTCATGTTATCTTTTCTATATTTTAATGTTCAAACGGTGCTTTTTTTTGGTATCAGAAAGAATGTTTATACCTTGTTTCAATATCCTTTAGTCGAGCGAACAACCAACTTCCGTTTCCTTAGTCCAGCCTTTAAGTCTTTTACTATCAAAGACAGGCCCCTCGGTGCAAACAGTAATGTTACCGGTTGTACTTTCGACAACACAGCATAGACAAGCACCAATACCGCATGCCATTGTATTTTCAAGTGAAACTTCACATGAGATATTAAGTTGTTCGGCATAATGCGCTATAGCCCTCATCATTCCGTCAGGACCACAACAATATATCTTGTCAAATTTTGGCTGAAGATTATTACTCATGTCACTGTAATCAGTAATAGTTTCACTATTACCCCGTAGTAGTGAATGTGCAGTAACCATACCTTTTTCACCAAGGGAACCATCTTCCGTTGCGACAAATACTTTCCCGAATTTCTGATACTCATCTGCAAGCAGGATGTCTTCACTTGTTTTTCCACCTATCAGAATAGTTACATCATTATCTTTTTTATGTAATTTCTCGGCGAGGAAATAGAGTGGTGCTACACCACAACCACCCCCTACAAGAAGTACTTTCTTTTTTTCTGTAATGTTAAATCCAATCCCTAAGGGAAGCATAATATTAACTATATCACCCTCTTTGGATGCTGCCAATGCTCGTGTTCCATCTCCGACAACTTTAATTAAAAGATGCAATGTCTGATCATCATAGTTTGCCCTGTGAATCGAAAAAGGTCTTCTGAGATATGTTGTTTCAGACCCATCTATCTTAACCTCAACAAATTGTCCAGGCACCATTTCAGGTAATGTGCCAGGGTACCTGAACTCTATGATATGATGTTTTGCATTAAGTTTTCGGTTTTTGGTTACTATCAGATCTGCAATGTATTTCTTCATAATCAAATAATGAAATTTAAAGTTATAAAAAAGTCCGTCTTAAAACGGACTTACTGCTTATTCATTTTCTATGTCAGTGCTTTTCTTTTTATCAGGCGATTTTTTTCTTGTTACTTTAAGATTAGCTTCTTTGTCTTCTGATTTACTTTTCTCGTCTGTGTCAGGTTCACTAGTACTAATCTCTTCTTCTTTTACCTCTTCTTCAAGATCGATCAAATTTTGACCAAGAAGAAGGTTGTACCAGTTGATTATTTTCTGCATATGTGAAACATAGACCCGTTCTTTATCATATTCAGGAAGTATATCATTAAAGAAGTTCTTAATCTTGTTGTTGTCACCTTTGAAATCAGGAGTACCTTTTTGCTCCAGTTTTTGATACATTTTAAGGATTACCTCTTTTAATGGCATATCTCCATTGTCGGTATATATACTTATTTCTTCAAGAGTGCTGATCTTGTCATGGGTAAATGCCTGAATTCTTTTATGGTCAATTATATTTTCAACAATAATACCGTTTTTAGCCTGCGCTACCACTTTATAAAGTCCTGGTTTACCGGCAATGGCCATAATTTCTTTAAGGTTCATAGAATCTTTTTTATTTGCTGCAAAAATACTAAAAATAGCTGAAAATGGATTCTTGCACTCAGATCAATTTGTAATTCTTATATTCTCCCGGCCTCCAGCCAGTTAACAACTCAATTTTATTTAGTAATACTGACTTGAAAGGCAATCGTTTATTTGCAGGGTCAAAACTGAATTCCCAATTAAGTGCATCTATTCTTTCTTTCATTACCTTGGGATGTGAATCTTTAAATAATGCCAGAGAGTCAATTTGTGAGTAATCGAAAGTATCAACTTTTGGAATTTTCTTCTCTACCCATTCGTCAGTATGCCACAGTCTATTGAAAGATTGTTGTTTGGCTTGCTGCGCTTCAGGAGGCTTTACCCAACCATAATGATACATTACTGCATTGATCTTTTTAACATTTAAAGGACGGTTATTTTTTCTGAATCCCTGAGCATCTTTGTAAGACCTGATAGATTTATCATTTTTAATTACCCTGACCTCCCTTCGATACCATCTGTGGCTGTCTCCCACATAATTATATGATCCATAGAAATGTTTGTAATCAAAAAGTAATCCTTCCACCATTTTATTTTCTCTCCATTCTCGCATCCCATCCATTAATACAGGGATATACTTTTCGTGCAATACTTCATCACCTTGAATATAGATCGCCCAATCAGAAGAGGGATCAATCGCATCAAAAGCTTTATCTGTTTCAACAGCTAACACTTGTCCGCCTTCCCTTAAATTGTCGTCCCAAATAGTATCGATGATCTTAATTTTCGAATCCTTTATATTTTCAATAAGTGTGCGTGTATCGTCTTCACTGTTGCCTACTGCTACTATAACTTCATCACAAACAGGAAGGATTGAATTTATAGCTTCGACAATTGGATAGTCATATTTAACGGCATTTCGGATAAAGGTAAAGCCTGAAACTTTCATCATTTTGGGATTTAATGGCAAAGATATTGAATAAAAAAAGAGACTGCCAGGCAGTCTCTCTTAAGATATCATTTAAGACTTATTTCGCAGCTTCCGCTTTCTTTTTACCCCATTTGATCAGAACAGTCTGCACATCCTTAAATTTAATAGGTTTTGGTAAGTAATCTACCATTCCTGCTGCAAGGTATCTTTCACGGTCACCGGTCATTGCATTAGCCGTTATGGCAATTATTTTAGGACGCTCATTTTCCGGATATCTTTCACAAATTACCTTTGTTGCTTCCATTCCATTCATGACAGGCATCTGGATATCCATGAGGATTATATCATACTTTTTACGATCAAGCATTTCGAGGACTTTTCGTCCGTTTTCAACAGCATCGATCTTATAACCCATTTTACTTAGCAGAGTAATTACAAGGTCCTGGTTTGTAATATTATCTTCTGCCAGTAGTATTTTCATCGGAAGCTTGTCGGCAAGATTCTTATCTATATTGTGATCTGCTAAATTATTTCTGCGGTTTCTGGTTTCTGCAATTACCCTGAGAACTTCTTCGAATAATTCAGCGAGTTTTATTGGTTTTGAAAGTTGGGCATCGAAAATCTCTGTTGGCAGTTTGTTGATCTTACCAAGTGAAGTCAGCATGATCATTGGAATATCACCTTTAAAAGGAATTTCTTTAATCTTTTTACCAAGTTCCAGACCATCCATTGCCGGCATCTGCATATCAACTACTGCCAATTCAAATGGTTCTTCCTGCTCTTCAATGACATCGAGAGCTTCCTGCCCTGATCTTGCAGTAAAAGGAATCATTCCCCAAGATTCAAATTGTAGCGTAAAAATATGCCTGTTTGTTTCATTGTCATCAACAATAAGCACCCTACTATTTTTTAGTTCAGGTATCTGGCCACGAACGTATAATTTGGTTTTGCCAATACCTGAAGTAGCCAACTTTAGATTAAAATAAAATGTTGAGCCTTTCCCAATCTTACTCTCAACCCAAATATTACCACCCATTAAATTGATGAGATGTTTGGCAATTGCCAATCCTAAACCAGTACCCCCATAGCGGCGTGTAGTTGTTGCATCAGCCTGGGTGAATGCTTCAAAAAGTATGTCTATTTTATCTTTTGCTATTCCAATACCACTGTCTTTCACTGAAAATAGGAGTTCCTGGTAACCTTCGCCTTCTCCTGTTTTCTCGATGGAAATGAAAATTTCACCTTCTTCCGTAAATTTTATAGCATTATTAATCAGGTTGATCATTATCTGTTTAAGGCGGTTGACGTCTCCAACCAGGAAAGGTGATACATCAGGCTGTATCAGATAGAGCAAGTCAATTCCTTTCTCAACTGCTTTATTGGCAAAAAGATCAAGCGAATCCTCGATGCAATTTCGCAATTCAAAGGGAGCCTCTTCTATAGTCATTTTTCCTGATTCAATCTTGGAAAAGTCAAGAATATCATTTATGATGGTCATCAGGTTATCTGAACTGATCCGTAATGTCTCAACGTAATTTTTTTGTTCCTGATTTAAAGGAGTATCCATCAATAGGCTCGTCATTCCGATAACACCGTTCATTGGGGTTCGTATTTCATGACTCATCATGGCAAGAAAATCAGACTTCATTCTGTTCTCTATCTCGGCATCTTCTTTTGCCTTAATTAGCTCGCTTTCTTGCAATTTCAGATATTCGAGTTTCTTAAGTTCAGCCTTCAGTAATTCAATTTCTTGTAACAATTTCTGGCTATCGGCAGAATTAGGGGAGTTGTTTTCGGTATTATCCATATGCTAACTTTTATCTATGATAAAGTGCAACTTTATTAATTTCATCTAAAATACAAAAGATACTAATACTGACTTAAAGAAAATTATTAAAAACTTTCCTAATCTATACTTAATGACACTTTTTTTTAAATGTAACTTAAGCTATCAGCCGTTTATTCAGGAAATTTTCAGAAATTCGGCTGTATAGGATTTATCAACAGACTTCAGGTTTTCAGGGATTCCTTCAAAAACCAGGTAACCCCCTTCGTCACCCCCCTCAGGCCCTAAATCAATTATCCAGTCTGCACTCTTAATAACATCCGGATTATGTTCAATCACTATAATACTATGTCCTTTAGCAATCAGGGCATTAAAGGAATCAAGAAGTTTTTTTATATCATGGAAATGCAATCCAGTCGTTGGTTCATCAAAGATGAAGAGGGTTGGTTTTTCAGCAGTTCCTTTAATTAAAAAGCTTGCTAATTTTATTCTTTGGGCTTCCCCACCGCTTAAAGTATCTGAAGATTGACCTAATCTTAGATAACCCAATCCGGTATCAGCTAGTGGTTGCAATTTAGATACTATTTTAGCTTCAGTGTTGTTATTTTTGATGTGTTCGCCAAAGAAGGAAATTGCCTGATCAATGGTCATGTCCAATATATCCGCTATGTTTTTGCCGTTATACTGAATATCCATAACCTCTTCTTTAAACCGCTTCCCTTTACAACTTTCACAAACCAGGTGAATATCTGCCATAAACTGCATTCCTATTTCAACAACACCTTCTCCTTCGCATTCTTCACAGCGCCCGCCTTCAACATTAAAACTAAAATATCCTGGTTTGTATCCTCTTGTCTTTGATAAGGGTTGGTCAGCATAAAGAGCCCGTATTTCATCATAAGCTTTGACATAAGTAACCGGATTCGATCTGGACGATCTTCCTATAGGATTCTGATCAACCATTTCAACATCACAAAGTCGGTTATAATCACCTTCGATTTTATCGAACCGTCCTGTCTTATCTCCATAACCGCCATAGATTTTCTTTAAAGCGGGATAAAGTATTCTTTTGATAAGAGAGGTTTTCCCTGAACCGCTGACCCCGGTAATGGCAACAAGAATGTTTAAAGGAAATTTTACATTAAATCCTTTCAGATTATTTTCCCTGACTCCTGATAACTCGATATAATCAGTCCACTTACGCCGAATTTTGGGAATTTCAATTTGCAGTTCACCTGTAAGATATTTTGCTGTTAAACTGTCTGAGGCTGTTTTCAATTGATCGAATGTGCCTTTAAATACAATTTCTCCACCATGCTCCCCAGCGTAAGGTCCAATATCAACCAGATAGTCTGCCTGCTTCATTATCTCTTCGTCATGTTCTACCACGATCACAGTGTTACCCAGTTGCTTTAGCTGTTTCAATACTTTAATTAGTAAATGTGTATCACGTGGATGCAATCCTATACTTGGTTCATCAAGAATATACATAGAGCCAACCAAACTGCTTCCAAGTGAAGTGGCAAGATTGATCCTTTGTGATTCACCACCTGAGAGTGTCGATGAAAGTCGATTTAAAGTAAGGTATCCCAATCCTACATCAAACAGAAATTGCAGCCTGTTTGTAATTTCTAAAAGTAACCTTTGTGCAACATGCTTATCAGTTTCTGTAAGATTAAGTCTTTTGAACACTTCCAGAGCTTTACTGACAGGCATAAGAACCACATCTGTAACCGTATATCCGTTTATCTTGACGAAGTTAGCATCTTTTCTTAACCGGCTTCCCCTGCAATCAGGACAGATGGTTTTTCCCCTGTAACGGGATAAAAGAACCCTGTACTGTATTTTATAGGTTTGCTCTTCAACATATTTGAAAAAATCATTAATGCCGTGGAAGTACTTATTACCCTCCCAAATTAAATTCTTTTGTTCTTCAGTTAGTTCATACCAGGGTTTGTGTACAGGAAAATTGAACTTGTAAGCATTCTTCACAAGTTCATCTTTCCATTCGCTCATTTTTTCCCCTTTCCAGCAAGCAACAGCATCCTCATAAATTGAAAGACTTTTATTTGGTATAACAAGATCTTCATCAACCCCTATAATACTGCCATATCCTTCACATGTCTTGCAAGCCCCGTATGGATTGTTAAAACTAAAGAGGTTTACTGATGGTTCTTCAAACGAAATTCCGTCAGATTCAAATCGACTTGAAAATTTTTCATGCCATTGTTTGCCACCCAGTTCTGTCACACAGATACATTCCCCGTCACCTTCATAAAACGCAGTTTGTATGGAATCAGCGAGCTGCGATGAAAGATCCTGGTCGTCATGTCTTATTGTAAGCCTGTCAATTATTAAAAAATAAACCAAACTTGCATCAAGTTGAGATTCCAGTATATCTTCAATTCTGAAAATTTCGCTTCCAGTCATTACTCTGCTAAAACCTTGCTGGAGAAGTATTTTAAGTTGTTGGGCAAGTGTACGTTCATGTTTAAGGAGTAAGGGACATGAAATGGTAACTTTGGTTTCTTCTTGTAGTGATAATAACCAGATAACCACATCATTGACTGAATGGCGTTTGACCAGTTTGCCGGAGATTGGTGAATAAGTCTTTCCAATCCTGGCAAAAAGCAATTTTATATACTCGTAAATTTCTGTAGAAGTGCCGACAGTTGATCTTGGGTTTCTTGAATTTACTTTTTGCTCAATTGCAATTGCGGGAGAGATCCCAACAATTTGATCAACATCGGGCTTTGTCATTCTCCCAAGAAATTGTCTGGCATAAGAGCTCAAACTTTCAACATATCGCCTTTGCCCTTCAGCATATAATGTATCAAAAGCAAGGGAGGATTTCCCTGAACCGGATAAACCAGTAAAAACTACTAATTTATTACGGGGAATGGCAAGGTTGAGATTTTTTAAATTATGTATGCGGGCTCCTTTGATAAGGATACTCTGTTTCAATTCATTATCAAGCATTCAGCAAGCCTTTCAAATGGGCAAAATTAATTTTTTTTTGGGTCTTTATTGTAAAGTGCGTTTTTTTGTTATACATTTGTTATCGGAATGAAAAAATTCAAACCTTTCTTTAGTAAAACTGTTTCAAGGTATAACTAAAACATAGGAGGAAAATTATCGGATAAATATCTACGCTTTTAATTACTAACATAAAAGGAGGCGCCATGTTTGCCCAAAACGTTAGCGATCAGGAGCTAATAAATGGATATTTATCCGGAAATGAAAACTACCTGGAGCAGTTAATTAACCGCCATAAATCAAAAGTTTTCAATTACATTCAACTTGTCATCAAGGATAAACAAACCGCTGATGATATTTTCCAGGATACCTTTATCAAGGTAATCTTCACACTTAAATCAGGTGCTTATAAAGAAGAGGGTAAATTTATCCAGTGGGTTATGCGTATAGCTCATAACCTTGTGATTGATTACTTTAGAAAAGCAAAGAGAATCCCTATTATTGATAACCAGAATGATGAATTCTCACTTCTTGATAACATCAAAGTCTATGAAGAATCAGTCGAAGACAAGATTATCATTGAACAGATACACCAGGATATCAGGAATATGATTGAATTTCTCCCGGCTGAACAAAGAGAAGTTTTAATTATGCGGCATTACGCAGACATGAGTTTTAAGGAAATTGCAGAACAGACAGATGTGAGTATTAATACAGCGCTCGGAAGAATGCGGTATGCACTTATCAATCTGCGAAAAATGATTGATATCAAGGAGATTAAACTATCCCTATAAAGAAAGTTTTAGTCAATAAAAAATTAGGAATAAGATAATAATGCTGTTTTGGTGGCGTTAAATTTATAACAAACCAAAACAGCCTATGACAAATAACTTTACACACCTTAATTTAAGATTTGATATTGTTGACTTAAGGAATCATGAACTCCAGTTAAGAGGAGTAAAACGAAATGAGAACCCTGGTCCAAGCGAATCCGTAATTAAAACTTTATTGAATTATTCCAAAGCTTTAACTGTTTTGTCTGACAAACACACAGGTAACGTTCATCCGATCTTGCTTAATTAATAGTAATGTTGGTTAATTGAAACTGCTCCACTGGTCATGGAGCAGTTTTTTTTTATCTTGATCGGGAAAAACTGACAAAAAAGTAAATTAAGGATAATGTCAGAAAAATAATATTTATACTCCTTGCAAATGGAGGTGCACCTTCGGGCCAGATCTGCCCTGATAACACTGCAATATTTAGTAAAATGAGAATGATGGTAAATAGCTTTCTATACATTTTGGCTGATGAGTAATGAAAAGTTAGAATGGATTGAACCCAGGGAAGTAAGACCCTTGATTAAATGGATTAGAGTAGCGATTGAACGAGTTATTATAGGGATTATAAAAAACAGAATTTCCTTGCTCCATTCTGAATTCTGCCCCAATATAGGTGTTTTCGTTAAGTTGGTAACCTATTCCCACGCTCATTCCTTTTGCTTCCATTTGTAGCGCATCCGAGCTTAGGCGTGCATTAAAAGAAGGATTCAGGGTTTTATATACTGAGCCTGTAACATGCATTTTATCATTTACCCTGTAAAGTCCCGCTGCATTTATTGTCAAGGTATTAATATCACCTGAGATTCTCTTTATTGATCCTGTGCCCAATTCCAAAACAGGAACATCATTTAGTCTACTATATGAGTATGTTATTCCTGTTGAAACAGAAAGTCTTTTATTTACTGGAAATCCAATTGAAGGGGATAAAAATGACTGAAAGTAGTTGCCTGAAGAGAGTCTTCCAAAATTTACCCCTGAAGAGATATTAGTATTAATAGGAAATAACGGACTATTAACAGCGGTATTAGCTGAAATTATACCTCCTGAATTACTATTTAATGACTGAAAATCGGCAGCATCGGAATTTTCCTGTGCTATACTTGTTACTGACAAAGCAAGACCTAACACCATTACTATTAATTGTTTCATCTGAGCCTCTCTTTCTTTATTTACAACGCATAAAATTAATAATTATTAAAATGCCGTGAATGTTAAAAAAATGAAAAGCCCGGAATGTTCATTTTCCGGGCTTTTGTTATTGATTCAGACAGATGTGGCCTCAAAGTTTAATTCACCTGATGCTTAGTTTTCTATTTGAGTTTGGGAAATCAATTTTACATTCTTGATATCCATAGTAATGTCTTTAAGCCTCTTTTCAACATCCTGTGTCATGCTTTCCTGATACCGGCCGCCAAGATACTTTGACAAGAACTTTTCCGAAGCCGCAAGCATAGCCATATTGTTAACCGGGTTCGCAAATCCATGCCCTTCATCAGGAGCGACAATGTATTCAACAGGAGCGCCTCTTTCTCTTAGAGCAACCACTATCTGATCTGATTCATGAATTTTAACCCTTGGATCGTTTGCACCCTGAATTACCAACAACGGTGACTTGATTTTTGAAGCTGAATTCAGTGGAGATGCTTTCTCCAACATGGCTTTGCCTTCCTGTGTTTCTGGATTACCCATGCGATAGTGGAATTCTGCCTTGATAGCTTCCCAGTAAGGAGGAATTGAGTTTAGTAAAGTGATTAAATTTGATGGTCCGACAATTGACACCCCACAAGCATAGACATCTGGTGTGAAAGCTAGCCCGGCAAGAGTTGCATACCCGCCGTAAGAACCGCCCATAATACCTATTTTAGATGGATCGGCAATTCCTTCAGCTACCAGGTACTTGATACCCCAGGTTATATCATCCTGCATTTTTTTACCCCATTCATTATTTCCTGCATTTATATATTTTTTACCATATCCTGTCGATCCCCTGAAATTTGGCGATAATACAGCATAGCCACGGTTTGCCAGAAACTGTATGTATGGATTATATGACCAATAGTCTCTTGACCAGGGTCCGCCATGCGGAAACACTACAAGTGGAAGATTCTTTGCTTCAATACCTTTTGGCAATGTTAAATAGGCAGGTATCATCAAACCATCAGAAGATGGATATTTTACCGGCTTTACGCTGGCAAGATCATCAACAGGAATATTTGGCCTTGGCCGGTATTGAAAAGTTAATTTCTGATTCTTCCTGTCAAAGATGTAGGTTGAACCGGGATCAGTGTCACTCATGGCACTCACCATCCAATATTGCTCATCTTCAGTTGAATTTGTGAAATAAATATTCTTATTTGGCAGCTGGCTTTTAATATAGTTATAGTCTTTTTCATAACTTTTATCTTTCCAGATAAATGTTTCATACTCATCTGTGTATTCAGTATAGATGATATCTCTGGTTAATTCCGAAATTTTCACGTCTCCGAGGTCAACTCTGTTCTCTGGATCCTTCTCCAGAAATTGCTCTTTCTGTGTTTTGGGATCAAACAAAACCAATTCAATGAGATCTCTGTCGCCTTTATTTGTAGTCATATAAAACTTTGTGTTATCCTTGTTAAACACAACAGGATATGCAGTTTCAAAGACAGTAGATGTATAAATGCTGGTTATTTTGTCGCCATCTATTCTAAGAATATCATTACTTCCATCCTGATTAGATCTTGTTGCTAACCTAAGATTATCGTCCCAATCAAAAAAGTAACCGGTCAAACGGTCATTCTCTGTGTTTTTTAGCATAAGTGTTCGTTCGCCGGTGACTATGTTAAGTTTATACAGATCATGCCATGCTTTGTCCCTGTCATTCAGACCAATAAAAACAATATTGGGATTAGTCCTGGCAACATCGTAAATATAAACTCTTACGCCCTGAAGTTTAGTCAGATCCTTGTTTTCAGGTATTCCGTTTTTACCTGCCGGAGCCGAAGGATCAACCGCATACAAATTAAAGTTTTCATCACCCTCTTTATCCTGTGCATAAAGAATATATTTGGAATCCTTTGACCAAAAGTATTGACGAATAGGTCGGGTGGTATCAGCAGTCAGAGGCTTTGCGGCATCAAACGGCTCTTTAATCCCTTTTACCCAAATATTCATAGTGCCTTTGTAGGGTTTAACGAATGAAAGATATTTGCCGTCAGGCGAAAGCCTGCCACCAGCAATTTCGGGATTTCCAAATAATAACTCACGGTCGATCAGTGGTGGCAGATTCGCTTTTTGTGCATAAACGACGGAATCAATGCTGAACCAGCATGCTAATAATGTCATAATAATTGTAGCCTTGCTCATATTTCTAATATGGTTTACTTAAAACTTAATGCGATAATTAGGAATGAAACATAGCAAGGCATAAAATGTTAAAATGAAATCAGCCCTCTCATGTTAAGAAAGGGCTGATTTTATATAATCGAAGAGCTAACTGGCTAAATTTCTGTTAAATAATTCAAGTAAATTAGAAAATTCCGTTCATAGTCCCCTACTTTCAATACTAAGTAACTTATTCGATGAGTGTGAATGGTAGTTCCTTAACATCCCTTGAATTACCTCCTATAAAGACCTTAAATTCTCCAGGCTCAGCTACATATTTGAGATCAGAGTTATAAAACTTGAGATCTTCAATGTCAATTGTAAAGCTAACCTGACGTGACTCGCCCTTCATGAGTTTTATCTTTTGAAAATCTTTTAGTTCTTTGACTGGTCTTGTAATTGATCCAACCACATCACGAATATAGAGTTGAACAACCTCTTCTGCATCATAATCGCCTGTATTGGTAACACTCAGTTTCACTTCTAATTTGTCGCCAGACTTCATTGTGTTGCTGCTAATGACTGGATCTCCATACCTGAAATTAGTATAACTTAACCCATATCCAAAAGGAAACAGAGGTTCATTTGAAACATCAAGGTAGTTAGACCTGAATTTTTGGAACCATTGGCCTTCAGGCAGAGGACGCCCTGTATTTTTGTGATTATAGTAAAGAGGCACTTGTCCTATATTTTGAGGAAAGCTTGTGGTGAGTTTTCCGGAAGGAACAACATCTCCAAATAAAACATCAGCTATTGCATATCCTGCTTCGCTACCCGCAAACCAGACATTCAATATAGCTGGTATATTTTCACTTTCCCATTTCAGGGCCAAAGGACGCCCTGTGAAAAGCACCATCACCACCGGTTTGCCTGTTTTAAGCAATGCTTCAAGAAGTCTCTTCTGATTATCAGGTATTTCAATATAGGATCTACTGGAAGATTCCCCGCTCATTTCAGCGGCTTCTCCCATGGCAGCTACGATGACATCTGACTGGTTGGCTATTTCCACTGCCTCTTTTATCATCTCTTCTTCAGTTCTTCTGTCCCAACCGGTGTTTTTGCCAAATACACTAACCCTCGACTCAAGCGTTGAATCGCTGAAAATATTTGAACCTTTAGCATAACTTATTGCTCCGAATCCTTTAACAGCCTCCTGAATCCCTTGTAAAACAGAGATTGCTGATGTAAAATCAGCCGCAACACTCCAAGTTCCCGGCATATTTTCTTTTGCGTGTGCCAATGGTCCGATCAATGCTATTTTACTGCTTTTCTTTATTGGAAGCAGATGCTTATCATTCTTTAAAAGTACAAAGCTGTGTGCTGCAATTTTTCTTGCTATCTGCCTGTTAGCATCAGTATATACTTCATTTTTAGCCCTGTTCGGATCGGCATATTTATATGGGTCATCGAAAAGGCCAAGTTTATATTTTGCCTCAAGTACCCTTCTGCATGCAAGATCAATGTCTTTCTCAGTTATCTTTCCTTCCTCCAGGGATTTCTTCAATGTTGTTAGAAAACCTTCTCCAACCATATCCATATCCACACCGGCTTTCAAAGCTAATGCTGAAACGTGTTGCAGATTTCCAATTCCATGGTCGATCATCTCATTTATGCCGGTATAATCTGTTACTACAAAGCCATCGAAACCCCACTGGGTTCTGAGGACATCAGTTAATAACCACTTATTGGCAGTTGCCGGAACACCATTGATTTCATTAAATGATGCCATAACACTGCCGGCACCAGCATCTACAGCACCTTTGTAAGGCGGAAAATACTCATTGTACATTCTCACCGGACTCATATCAACGGTGTTGTAATCTCTTCCTGCTTCTGACGCCCCATACAAAGCATAATGTTTGATACAAGCCATGATTGTGTTATTTGCTTTCAGGTCTGTTCCCTGGTATCCGCGAACCATCGCCTTGCCCATTTCTGAACCTACAAAAGGATCCTCACCGGGGCCTTCAGCAATACGACCCCATCTTGGATCCCTGCATAGATCAAGCATAGGTGAAAATGTCCAGCAAATTCCGTCTGCGCTTGCTTCCTGAGCAGCAATACGGGCACTTTGCTCAATCAGTTCTCTGTCCCAGGTGCATGAAAGTCCCAGTGGTATTGGGAAAACGGTCTGATAACCATGTATGACATCCATACCAAATATCAAAGGTATTTTGAGCCGGCTCTCTTCAACAGCTACCTTTTGCACAGCCCTTATCTTATCAACACCTTTAATATTAAACAAACCTCCAACATGGCCATCCTTAATTTTCTTTCCAATATCTGAATTTGATGCCTGACCGGTAACAATATCCCCTGAGCCTGGAAGGTTTAATTGTCCGATTTTCTCCTCAAGCGTCATCTTTTTCATGAGGGTGTTAATAAAATCATCCATCTTTTTATCTTCCTGGCTTTGAGCAACAGAGAAGAAAAGGATGCTTAAAAAGAATGTTGTAAGTGCAAATTTCTTCATGTGTTATATTTGTTGTTAAATTACTTCTTCTTCACAGGATCCCATGGCGCCGGTCTGTTCCCCTCAGCCTTAATGATACCTGTGCGTTTTGAAACTCCATTTTCATTAAAAGCCTCAATGCAAAAATAGTAGGGCATTTCCTTATCCATTGTTTTCAGCCAATATTCATTGGCACCATAAACCATAATGCAATTATACAGCTTATCCGGGTGGATGCCAAGATATATATTGTACCCGATAGCATTATCAACTTGTGACCATTTTAACCAGGCACTCCTTTTATCAAAGTCAGTCCTTAACACAATAAAGTTTGAAACTGTATCAGGAATACTTCCATGCCCTTTGCCAAAAACCCTCAAACCGCTTATTGCGAATTTGCCGGTTGGCATTTTAATATTTTCCAGTTTGATAAATCTTGCTTCAATTGGTGATGAAAGTTCCACGTAATCATGCGGAACATCAGTATTGTTATAGCTTTTATCTTCCAGAATGTTCCATTTTTTTCCATCCGTAGATGACCATAGCTTATATTGATGGAAAACCCCCTCAGATTTACCCAGGAACTCGGCATCCTGGTCAGCGTAATTAACTTGAACTGCATATACAGTTGATACTTCCCCCAGGTCAGATGTAATCCATTCTCCTTTATCTGCTGTTTTTGCACTCCAATATGTCTGGATTCGTTCATCAACAGCATAATTGGGGACATAACCACCAAGTGTTGATGAAACTGTAACAGGCTTATTATAATTCAGGAGCATCCATCCGGTAAACCGGCTTTTAAGGTGATCAGCTTTCCCTGAGGGTAAATAATGCGGATAATCGCCAAAAACCGTATTACAATAAAGAACTCCATCTTCGTCAAAACCTGCTGGCCATAAGCCATTTCTTCTTTCAAAATTATTCTTGACAGAGATAGCAATTGTGCTTATATGCCAATAATTGCCCCATACATCCTGGAAGGTCGATCCATGCCCGGCTCCTCTTGCAAATCCACCGGGTTTATACGAAAAAGGAAGAGATTGATGTTCGAACGGTCCTAAAGGACTATCACCAACAGCAACTCCGTCAGCGTATCCGCTGAATTCTGTACCAGGCGCACCATACTGAAGGTAATATTTCCCATTGTATTTATTCATCCATGAACCTTCGATAAAAGGCTTAAGGAATGTATTATCCATATATTCACCAAACCGGTGCCATCCAAAGCGGTCTTCTTCAAGCAGTAACATCTCCTTCCTTGTTCCAAATGGTTTAAAAGTCTTCCTGTCAAGTCTTATACCATATATTGGGAAATTGTTGCTGCTTCCATTATACATATATAGTTTTCCGTCATCATCCACGAAGAATGCCGGATCCCATCCACCTATCTCAAGTGAATCAATTGCCTCTTTCCAGTTTCCTGATTTAGGGTCTGTACTCATCCAGATTGGAAAGGAAGAAGTATAAGTTGAACCGAAAACCAGCAAAGTATCGCCCTGAACCCATACTGCTGGTGCACAAAGATCATCGTAACCTTGATGATATGATTTAAGGAAATGACGGGGTATAAAATTCCATTTACCCAAATCACTGCTCCACCAGTATCCCCATTGGTTCGTTGAAAAGAGATAGTAATCGCCTTTAAATTGTGTAATGACAGGATCTGCAGTGGCACGATGTTTTCCTCCTTCCGAAAAATTAGGGATAGGGGTGTAGCCATAATCCAGGTTCATTGGATTACAGTATGTTTTAGGATTCTGGCTGAAGGTGTATATCACAGTGAATACAATCGCCGTAACCATAACTATACGTTTCATAACGCTTATATTGGTGTCAGGTAAATGATATGGTTTTTATCCTCAAGCTAATTTTAATCTATTTTATTGGTCAATCTGTTTTCAGATGCGGACTTTTAAAACCAAGCTTTTTCATTCCAATCTGAACTTCAGGGCAACTCATGAAAAGATCCCACAAAAGTCCTGTCCGGTAATTTTCAATCATTACAATTATCGGTCCCTGGTCTATTGCCAGATGTGATTTGGCATACCAGTTTTTTGTTTCATTGAAAGCATCAACAAATCCATACTGACTCCAAATCTTATCACCTAAATTATAATAAAAGTGTCGTAATGCCTGCATTGAATATTTTGGGGTATATGGCATTGATGATAGGGCAGCTGTAGGAGTAATTACACCAAGATCATTATCGGGAGCATGAGCACTATAGCCATCCTGGTTATCACTTGCTGTAAGCCCCCAGCATGTTTCCCCATATCCAGTAAACCTTCCGGGATTTTCAATACAGTACGCCCTGTTTATCAGGGTGTGGTTTGTATTTTGCTCCCAATAATTGGCATATGCATCTTCAAGTCCCCTGGGATCTAATCCTAAAAACGAATAATGAGCAAAAAACAACGGGCCGCCAAAATCAAAGCCAAGCGGTAATTTATATCCGTAGAACTCTTTTCCGTTCCTGAAGAATTCGCTTCTTGTCCATCCTTCATGATAAACTTTTGCATCAACAGGGAACCGCTCACCGCATGCTGCAAGAAAATAAGTTATCAAACACTCATTGTAACCGCGTATCGGCATATTCATTGCCCATCCATTGTCAGGGCTCCAATGCCAGTAAAGTACATTTTGCCCATCTCTTGTAAACCAGTTCCATTCAATATCATTCCACATCCAGTTAATCCTGTTCCTTAGGTCGTTTTCCGCTGGATTATCCTGATTGAAGTATTGCCTTGCAGTAAGCAATCCCTGAAACAAATAGGATGTTTCAACAAGGTCGGCACCATCATCTTTCCTGCTGAAAGGAATTGTTTTACCTGTTGCACCATCCATCCAATGAGGAAATGCACCATGGTAAGAATCAGCTTTTAAAAGAAACCTGACAATTTTAAGAAGATGGTTTACAGCAGAATCCCTTTTAATCCATCCCCGTTCAGTGGCCACTACTACAGCCATTACACCAAATCCTGTTCCGCCTGTAGTTACAACCTCATCTCCGTAATTGAAATCCCGGTTGCTTCTTTCCCTTGCCATACCACTAACAGGGTGCGCGAAATCCCAGAAATACCTGAAGGTTTGTTTCTGAACAACATCCAGTAACTGGTTATCCGACAATCCTGGAATAATTCCAACTGTTGGAATCGTGTAAGGATTAGTCTGGTTAAGGTTAATATCCTGAGCATTGATGATCATGAAAAGAAAACCGGCAATGAATGTCAGCAATATTTTTTTCATTGTTTTAGTGTTATTTAATGATACCAAAAACAACAGTTCTCTAAAAATATAGTTCCCTTATGTGTTCAAAGATAATTAATTTAAGAACTTTTAAGACAATGACCAGCATATAATTTAAAATTCAAAGCTACATATATAAAGTGTTTTGTTATTTTTACCCAATAAACACTGTTCTATGAATAAGTTTATTAATGTCCTGATTGTCAGTATATTTATTTCTATCTCATCCAATGCTCAGGTATTATCCGGGACAGTCAGGAATGAGGAGGGTCAGCCAATCCCTTTTTCAACTGTCTTTGTTAAGGAAGCAGCGCAGGGCACTGTTGCAAATGAAGAGGGTAATTTCAGGCTTGAATTGCCGGCAGGTAAATATACCTGTATATTCCAAAGCCTTGGATACCATCAGCTTATTAAAGAAATAGACTTGAAGTCCGATAGTCCGGCGATGCAAATTGTGTTGCCATATATGATTTATGACCTCAGTGGAGTTACCATTTCAGGTAAGGAAGATCCTGCATACCGGATCATGCGGAAGGTGATAGCGAAAGCTCCATACTATGCCAGATTGGTTAAAAGCTTTAATGCAGATGTTTATATTAAAGGGACTTTGCACATCAGAAGTATTTCAAAATTGATGAAATGGATGGCGAAAGATGACCTGAAAGAATATAATATCAAAGAAGGTGACACCTATATACAGGAGTCAGTTAATGAAGTGGAATTTACAGCTCCTGATATTACCAAACAAAAAGTGATTTCAATTAAAAGTACTTTTCCTGTATTCTCCGACGATCAATCCAATAATGCAATGGGTTTCATAATTGGTAATATTTATGAACCAAACGGATTTGGAGCAGCTATATCACCAATTCGTCCGGGTGCTTTCACGCATTATAATTTTCAGTATGAAGGCAGGAAAGATTATGATACTTATAGCATTCACAAGATTGCAATTATCCCTAAGGGAAAAGGAGCCCAATATGTAGGTGGCAGAATCTATATTGTGGATGGCTTATGGTGTGTGAGCACAATTGATATTTCTAAGGAAGAACAAATGGGCGTAAAGTTGGATCTCACCCAATTTTACCAGCAGGTCAAAGATAATGCATGGCTACCGGTTACAAATCGCCTCAGGATTGAAATGGACCTGATGGGTAACAGTGGTTCATTTGATTACCACACAACCATAAAATACAAGAATCTAAGTTTAAGCACATCAAAAGTAAAGGAAACAAAACCAGCGAAGCCGGTGCTTCAGAAAGTGCCTAAATACCATGAGAAAAACCAGGAACGGATTGCTGAAAAGCAGCAAAAGATCAATGAGTTGCAGAAAAAAGAGGATTTAGATAAAGCTGAAGCCTATAAATTAGCGAGATTACAGGAGAAACAGGAAGAGATCAGATTAAAGGATTCACTGAGGCATAACCATGAGTATGTTGAAAAGTATGAAATAAAGATTGACAGTAATGCTAAAAAGCAGGATACCGCATTCTGGAATGTCATAAGGCCCATTCCTTTAACAGCGAATGAAATTGAAAGCATAAAAGTCCACGATTCATTAAAAGTTCTTGCAAGTAAGCCAAAAACAGATACATCAGCTGTTAAAACAGGTTCTCACTTCCTCGAAAAACTACTGCTTGGAGGCTCATTCATAAAGGACTCACTGGTAACAATACGCTCAAATGGATTAATAAATCCTTTCAGCATTTACTTTAATGTCGTGGATGGATTTAAATACAGCACAAACCTGTTTATTGAGAAAAAGCTAAAAAATAAAGAATACCTAACTATAAATCCTTTGATCGGATATGCTTTTGCCAGGGAAAAGTTGTTTTGGGAGGTTTCAACTGTAATAGGTCCGAAATCCGGTATTTTTTTTAATAACGATTTGCAGTATAATAAAACAGGAGTAAAGTTCGGGAGTCAGACTTTTGATTTTAATCCTGATGGAGTTCATCCATTGGAGAGTACCGTCGAGGGTCTGCTATTTAAAGAAAACCCCGCCCGGTTCTATCTATCCAAATATGTTGATTTTTTGCTACAAAGGAAACTTCACCGAACCATAAAAGGGTCACTTAGCGTAAGTCTGAATAACAATGAGGTGTTATCCAATCAGACCTCGTTTTCACTTTTTTTCAGGGAGACAAAAAATTACAAACCAAATATCCCCGAAAATCCAAAGTACAGAATGGAAGACCATCAGGATCTTTCAACCGAGATATCTTTCAGTTATAAACCAATGCCTTTTTATTATATAAAGGATGGTTTGAAAATACCTTACTGGGGAATGAATGACTATCCTGAGATAAGTGTTACATGGCGTAAAGGAATTCCCTTTAAATATTTCGATACTGATTATGATTTGTTGAAAGTATCAGTTCAACAGCAGATGACACTTGGTTTAAACAACAAATTGAATTACATGGTCGAGGGAGGATACTTTCTGGATACTACCTCAATGTGGTTCCCTCAATTCCAGCATTTCGCTAAACGTCCTCTCATTGCAGGTATAAAAGAATTTTTTCCATATTTCCTTTTACTTGATACCTATAAATTCAGCACAAACGAATATTACCTCGTAAGTCATCTGCAATATAAATCGCCCTTTATCCTGTTAAAAAGATTGCCGGGATTAAGAAACAGACTTTGGAACGAAAGTTTATTCTTCAGCTATTTGTATTCGCCCACCAATAAAAACTATATGGAGCCCGGTTACGGAGTTGGCAACCTTCTTTTTAATTTTGGTGTTTTCGCAGGTTTCAATGGATTGGAATACCAGCAAATTGGATTCCGGATCGCAATTTTGATATTTGGCACAAAGGAAATATCGTTTTAAATCTCTCTAAAGCAATTATGCCCAGCCCTTGATTTCCCATGAGTAAGCCAAAAGATAAGGAAACATATAAGAGTGGTAAAGTAAATTCAGCACTTGGTTAATTGCATGTATTGTAAAATTTAATTGTAAAATTTTGGTATTTGTTTATATACTATGGATTTTTTTATATTTACAAAAAGTAATTCACTCATGTAATCACTTTTAGAAGTCTTTCTAATTCAACCAATTACTTACCAAACTACTCCCTACTTTATGAAGAGATTTCATGTATTAACCTCTATTTTATTATTTTCACTTCTGTTAACAGGTTGTGCAGGTACATATAAGCGTATTTATCCACCGGCAGTGAATTACAGTAATAATGATGTAAGTCAGGGAATCAGTTTCTCCTACCGTTATGATGTCTTAAGAGAGAGAGGAAACAGGAAATTTGCAAAGAAAGAAACAATGCGAGGCGTAAAAGTTGTTGCGGTGAGACTGACCAATAATTATGATTTTCCTGTAACTGTAGGTCGCGACATTAATTTCTATTCTGGGGAAAATCTTATTACGGTGCTGGATCCGTTTGTTGCAAAGCAGATGTTAAAGCAAAGTGCACCAACGTACTTGCTGTATCTCTTAATGACTCCGCTGACTTTTAATATTATTAATTCGCAGGGACGAGTAACAGATAGTTATCCAATTGGTCTTATTTTAGGACCAGGAATAGCAGCAGGAAATGTAATTACTGCCTCAAGTGCAAACGGAAATTTATTCAGAGATCTTTCGGAATACAATATTATGGGGAAAGACATCAGGCCTGGAGAAACCGTTTATGGCTTATTAGCAATCAGTCAATTCGGATATGACCCGATCTCAATCAGGTTTACTGAAACCATCGATGTTAACAAAGAAATCGGTATGAAGGGAAACAAATAGTTCCTTCAGATGCAACTTTATATGAAGGGAAACAAATAGTTCCTTCAGATGCAACTTTACCTGTAAAGTAGCCATTTAAAAAAACAAACCATATAATAAAACATGACCAGTTTGCTGCCTAATTCCTCCTGAGTTATATTACCCTTCCTTTACCCTTCGTTTACCGTTGACTTACCCTAAGGGTAAACTTAGGGTAAGCAAAGGGTAAGTAAAGGGTAAATTAAACCAGGAGAAATCCAGTGCCAATTTGCTCCTTCTTAAATCCATTAGCAATAATTCTCAATAAAAAAAATAGCCAGAGAAGTGCGCTCTGGCTATTTTTTTAAAATGTATATTTAATCAAAGATCAACCGAAGTGTCCTCAACTTCAGATGTTTTTGCATCCTCCATTATTACATCATATTTATATCCGTAACCAAAGTCTTTATCAAGGGTAATTTTACCTTTAAATACAGCAATTTTACCTTCAGTCAGACTGTCATTGGTAGTGACAGTGAGGTCAAAGCTTTCGTTATGTTTGGTGCCATCCTGAATATGTGCCCAATTCTTGCCCATGATATTACGATTGTATTTCACAATCATACCCCTTATGGCAACTTCCTTCCCATTGTACTTTTCCTTACCGGCATATAGCTCTTCAATGGTAATGCCATTAGGCGCTTTAGCGAATTCAAGGTTTTGGATTTCACGCGGATTCAGTTTACCCGGAGATTGTGGTTGCGGTTTTTCATAAGTTAAAGAGGCATCATTAACAAACATAATAGATTCAAAGGTTCTGTTGAGTTCCCTGCTTTTAAAGTCTTTCATTTCAAATGCCTGGGTATAGTAAACCACATCTCCTTCCTTTGCATCGAGTTTGTTAGTGGCAATCCAGAATTTATTTCCATTCTCAAATACTTGGAAATAGGTGTACTGAGAAGTTTGTTTGACATCTACTACATTAACAGCATGCATGCCTTCAGGAAGCTGTTGTGCTTCTTCTTTTGCTTTTCTTTGGCAACCAGCACTTACTATAAGTATCAGTGAAAAAAAGTAAAGGATAAACTTTCGCATTTCTAAAAAATGTTTGTTAATAGGTTAATAAATAAACTCTTGTTTAATCTTTGATTAGGATTTTGCCTGTAAATGATCCATTTTCTGAAACAAAACGGATATAATACAGACCATCCCTTATTTTTTGATTATTAAAGAGCAAAGTAACAGGAAAATTTTGTTGATTTTCAGGATTTATGTAAATTTCTGAATATTTCCTTCCAAAACTATCATAAACCAGCAGGTTTCCTTCAAGAAGTTTACTCGTATTGAAATTTATAGTACCTGTTTTGCTTACCGGGTTTGGAAAAATAATTAGTGGATCAACAAGTCGCCCCGGTGCACTAACAAGTATTATTTCAAAATCCATTCTGTTGTTATTTTGATCAATTATTGTGTCAGCAGTACCGATACTTGTTTCATCATAAGTAGCCATACCTGTATATGAACCATACGGAACCTGCTCAAAAACAAGGGAATCTTCAAGCATTGTCTCCGAATAATTACCTTCAGGACCTGTTATTTCAATAAGTGTATTATCAAGCGGATCTCCAAATTGGTCATGACAGGTAATGATCAGGTCGCGACGCAGCATTGGTAAATAAAAATCCTGCCGTGTGCTTCCTCCCGGGAAAATTACTGCTGTTCCAGTATCAATTTCTGTATAGGGGTGTTCTGCCTGAACAAAGTAAGTGCCTGTTGGGATTTCAATCACATATTCTCCTTCTTCGTCAGGAGATATGTTTATCGTGTCAATGGTGATTGTTGAAAGCATAACATTTGCCATATCACCTTCAATTACAACCGTTCCATACAGATAACCGGTTACAGGAATCGTGGTAAGCAAAAAATCAACATCTGTAGTTGTTAAGCCAGGTTCAACCAGAATATTGGAATGAACCTGAGTTACGTAACCTTCCAGTTCAGCCGTAACACTCCAGATACCAACACCTACCTCCATAATGTAATCACCATTAGCATCCGGATTTGTTGTTACAGTCCCTGCAGTAATGACCGTTTCGGTTACATCACCGTTTCCATCAAATAATTCAACTGTTCCTGAGATATATCCGGTAGTTGGGATTGCAACCAGTTCAAGATTTACGTTGCTTGTTGTTTGATTTTCAATCACAACAACATCAGTAACCTCATCTGTATAGTAATTTGCTAATGAAGCCGTCACTGTATAAGTACCGGTCTGCACTTCAAAAAAGTAATCTCCATCAGCATTAGGTGCTGTGGTTACATCGCCTGCAGAAACAACTACATCCGTGACATTTCCGGAACCACCGGTTAAAGTAACATGACCCTGGATATTTCCATAAAGGATTTCATATGGTCCCAGACTTCCGTCTATTGCGATATTTTGAGCATAAATATCATTTGCATCATTTCTGTTGTCTGCCCAGCTTACTATCCATTGGTCATTTGCAAAATTACTCATCACGGAGTAAGCTTTATTAGAGCTAACAGAACTGATCACTGTTGAAGATGGCGTCCATAAAAAACTACCATCGGGCGCTATTTTCATGCCTTTAATTTGGTTGTTATTATATCCACCTATTTTGTAAACAACCATCATATCAGTCAATGAACTGGATGCTCCTTCCGGATATACAGGAGTATAGGATAATGGAATGAAAGTCGTACCCTGGTTTCCCCATTGACGGGCACCCGTTGAAGATAGTTTTTGTCCTGAGATCCCTTGCTGGTTCTGGTCTCCACTCATTTCATTCCAAAAAACATAAACATCGGTCGAGCCCTGAGGCAAAGCAAGGTATGGATAAAAGTGGTTATAGCCTCCTGATAGCGACACTTCCACACCATTTGAAGGCCAAACCAACTGACCCGAAGAGTTGACATGTTGTACAAATGAGGATGCTATTAAATTACCATCACGGTCATCATGCCAGGCTATATAAAATCCATCAGTTCCATCATTGATAAAGGAAAATATCTGAGTCTGTGCTGAAATGCCGCCCGCATTTGAAATTACAACCGGGGAAGACCAAATCCCAACGCCCGATGAATTATATCTTTGGGCGAATACATGCCGTGTCGGATATTGAGGACTACCTGCATCATCAAAATACTTCATTATTATGTCATCAGTTCCAGCAGGCATAAGCTGTGGCCATTTGAGAGAGTTTATTGATGATAGGGTAATTCCTGCATCGCCCCATAGTTTAACCCCCGCTGGTGTGATCTTTTGCATTACTATAACATCCTCTGACATCCATGCAAAAACAGCATTACCTGCGTTGGTACAAGTGACTTTAGGGGCAACATTAAATGCGGAATTATCAGATAAGGCAATTCCATCGTCACCCCAGGTAAATGCCCCGTCGGGTGAAATCCTGTATGCAAAAACATCCCAGTTCCCCCCAGCTCTGACATCTGAAAATGTGAGTACAGCATGGTCATTAATATCTACGGCCATGTCCCAATCACTTATCCATGAATCGGTAGGGTGATCACTTATCAGAATTCCATTATGATCCCAGAGCTCATTGCCCTGGCTGTCTAATTTTTGGAGCCTTACATTATAGCTTCCTGTAACATTTGACATGAATGCTATATATATGTTTCCGTCGGAACAAAGACCAATTTTGGGCAATACCTGTTCACCGGATAGATCAGATATGGCATTGTTCAGGGCTGGATTTGTGCTCCATTGAGCGTTTACCGGTTGTATTAATGCAAAGAGAATTACGAGTAACGTAATCTTTTTCATTATGTTGGGGTTAGGTTATTAAAATAAATTTATAAGCTAATATAAGAAATTATACCTGCATTATAACTCAATAACCGATAATATACTGTTCAATTTGAATAATATTTTAGTTAGCTGTTAACCAAATACTTACTATTTTTTCAAAAAGTTCATTGTTGTTTTAAGAATTGTAATACTTTTGCTGTAATTTATAACTAGTCTAAATAACAGCAATGACACTCGCTGAACTGGAACCCGGAGAAAAAGGTATAATCACCAAAATTAAAGGCAGAGGTGCTTTCAGAAAAAGAATTCTTGAAATGGGGTTCATCTCAGGAAAGGAAGTCAACGTAATCCAACGCGCACCTTTAATGGATCCGGTAGAATACAATGTAATGAGTTACAATGTCTCATTACGGAATTCAGAAGCCAGGCTTATTGAGGTTTTAACTGAAGAAGAAAGTAAACAAAGGGAGCATGAATTTAATGACCTTAAAACCGGTTCCCGGATTGGAAATTTGTTTAATGCTGCTGCCCAGCAAAAAAAGAAGACAATAAATGTAGCTTTTGTTGGGAATCCAAACTCGGGCAAAACAACATTGTTCAATCATGCATCCGGGTTAAGAGAACATGTTGGAAATTACTCAGGTGTAACGGTTGATGCTAAAGAGGCGCGTTTCAGGAAAGGCGATTATATTTTCAATGTTACCGATTTGCCGGGAACTTATTCAATTACCGCCTATAGTCCTGAAGAACTATTCGTCAGGGATTACATTATTGACAGCGTTCCTGATGTGGTAGTAAATATTATTGATGGTTCAAATCTTGAGCGGAACCTGTTCCTCACAACCCAACTCATCGACATGGATATTAAGTTGGTAGTAGCGCTTAATATGCATGATGAACTTTTAGCAAGTGGTAATACTCTTGATCACAATGCGCTCGGAATGCTGCTTGGAGTGCCTTTTGTACCAACAGTAGGGTCAAAGGGAAGAGGGGTGAATGATCTGTTACAAAAGATCATTGATGTTTATGAAGACCGTGATACGACACACCGACATATACACATCAGCTATGGAAATGTAATTGAACCGGCCATTAACCGCATTCAGGACCTCATATATAAAAAAGGCGCAAACGGTTTAACGAACCGTATTTCTTCTAGATTCTTAGCTATTAAGTTACTTGAGAAAGACCGTGCCACCGAAGTTGCACTTGAGCAGATCAGCAACTTTAATGAAATCATTGATGCGACCGACCAGGAAATAACACGCATAGAAAATACCTTTAACCAGGATACTGAAAGTCTGATTGCGGATGCAAAATATGGATTTATTGCCGGTGCCCTTAAAGAAACTTTCCATTTAAATCCCGTATTACAGCGAAAAACCAGTGAAGTTATTGACACAATTGTTACGCATAAAGTTTGGGGTATACCCATATTTATATTTTTAATGTGGCTGACCTTTTATGGTACATTCAAGTTGGGTGAGTATCCCATGCAATGGATCGAAAGTCTGGTTGAATTGGTATCGGGTTTGTTCTCAATTTTCATGGCTGATGGTATATTAAAGGATCTGATTATTCAGGGAATAATTGGCGGAGTAGGAGGGGTAATCATTTTTCTTCCAAATATACTTTTGCTATACCTGTTTATTTCGCTCATGGAAGACAGCGGATATATGGCCAGGGCAGTATTTATAATGGATAAGGTTATGCACAAAATAGGGCTGCATGGTAAATCGTTTATCCCCCTGGTTATGGGTTTTGGCTGCAACGTCCCAGCCATTCTTTCAACAAGAATTATTGAAAGCAAGCGTGACCGGTTGATCACAATGCTGATCAATCCTTTTATGTCGTGCAGTGCAAGATTGCCGGTTTACATATTATTGATCAGTGCCTTCTTTGTAAATTACCAGGGCACCATCCTGTTTTCAATGTATGCCATAGGAGTGTTGCTGGCTATTGGTTCTTCGTTACTATTCAAAAAGACACTGTTTAAAAAAGTCGATGTTCCCTTTGTAATGGAATTACCTCCTTACCGTACACCAACCATTCGTTCACTTATTAAACATATGTGGAACCGGGCGGAGCAATACTTAAAGAAAATGGGAGGAGTGATCCTCGTGGCATCAATTATTATCTGGGCCCTGGGATATTTTCCAAGGCATACTGATAAGGATTACATTTATAAAAACAAGATTGCTGATATCAGGGCACAGTATGCTACTATGATATTGAAAACCCAACAGCCTGAAGATGTTGTAAAAGCGCTTAAACAAAATGAGAATGACGAGGTGCTGAGAGTTGAATATGAACAGGAAAGCAACCGCCAGATGAATTCTTATATCGGACGGATAGGGAAGTTCATTGAGCCTGCCATGCGGCCCCTCGGATTTGATTGGAAAATGAGTGTTGCAGTAGTGACTGGTGTTGCTGCAAAAGAAATTACCGTTGGCACGATGGGAGTGCTTTATCAGGCTGATACCGATGAAGCAAGTCAGAGCTCTCTTATAAACAAATTAAGGCAGCAAACATACCAGGATGGCCATAAAGCTGGGCAGCCTGTATTTACACCTCTGGTTGCCTTCAGTTTTATGCTGTTCATCCTGATTTATTTCCCCTGTATAGCTGTTATTGCAGCCATCAGGAGGGAATCGGGAGCAGCAAAATGGGCAGCTTTCATAGTAGTATATACTACCGGTTTGGCATATCTTGCTTCATTGCTTACTTATCAGATAGGCAGTTTAATACTTTAAAAGTATGAATACAGTTAACCTGGAAAAATGGATTCTTGAAAATCAGACAGTTGTATTTTACCTGCTCCTCATGTTATCTTTTCTTCTGAACAGGTTGCCATATATCGGGGCTTTTTTCCGGATTGTTAATACCATGTTGCACAAAAGCGGTCATGCCATCGGAGCATTTTTTACCAGCGGTGAAGTGGTCAGGATTGATCTCAACAGAGATACTTCCGGAATAGCTCAGACTAAAAGTCCCGGCAGATTTGGTGCTTTTTTTACCTCTTTTACGGGTTATCCTTTTGCTGCAGCAATAAGCTCATTGTTGTTGGTAATGACTATTCAGGGCGAGAGCAGGCTCGTAGCATTTATTCTGCTTTCACTTGCACTTATTAATCTGATATTTTTTGTTCGTAATGCATTTGGCATGATCTGGCTTGTCCTGTTCAGTGCTTTACTGTTTGCATCGGTCTGGTATCTCGATGATATTTTTCTGAGGCTTTTAATGACATTTATATGCCTGATTACTTTCAGTGAATCATTGGCATCAACGCTGATTATAAGTTATATAGGATTATTGAAACCAAAGCGTTCAGGCGATATGGCCAACATGCAAAAGTCAACCGGAGTACCCGCAGCAATATGGACATTGATAAATCTGTTCATTGTATCATGGTTGTTATTTTATACCGTTATGAACTACTTTCCAAAACTCAATTCGTTACCGTTACTTAAAAATATCTCATCTCAACTGTGAATAGTATGCAATATATACAAGAGATAATTGTTTTTCTGATAATAGCCCTTGCAGTAATTTATACCGGTTACAAGATCATGAAACGGTTCAAAACGAAGGCATCCGGTTGTGATGGCTGTTCCTCTGACTGCTCCGGATGTTCTATTATGGAATTGAAAAAGCAAATTGAAGAGAATAAAGCAAGGAATTAGTACCTTTGTGTTTGACCTTTTAAAGATATATCATGTTGGTCAATAAGAAGGATTTTTATATCACATACAGCTATTTTGAAAAGGATATCCTTGTTGAGATCATTGATATCTTTAACACCGAAGCGCCTGAAAAGGTCAATTCATTATACGCTGACCTTCAAGCCATGAATTTCGAAAGCCTTCGTTTTGATGCACATAGCTTAAAGGGAACTATCGGCAGTTTTTGTGCAACTGAGGTCTGGGCTTTGGCAAAGGATCTTGAGGTTACTGCTGCTCAATTAGTTGAGAATAACGGACAGGGATTTTCAGAAGAAGTGATTCATATCAAAATTGATAAGCTCAGGGAAACTATTGAAATAATGACTTCTGAATTATTGGAAATCAGGGGGGAACTACTCAAAAAAAGCTAATTTGAAAATACAGTATTATTTACCTGTCAATTCGTCAAGTCTGTTAAGTCCCTCTATAGCCTTATCATCATTAGTTTTCATGCGTAGCACTTGTTGATAATCTTTTCTGGCTTCATCTGTCATTCCTGCCAGTTCTTTTGCATAACCCCGGTTATACAAAGCATCCGTATATTCCGGATCAACTTTAATTGCACGGCTGAATGCATCAATTGCCAGACTATACTCATTTTTATAAACCAGATAGATATAACCAATATTATAATGGGCAAGTTTAAATGTTGAGTCAACTTGAAGTATTTCCTGGTAAACACCCAAAGCTTTATCGGGATCTCCGTTTTCCTGATAGTACATTCCAAGGATGTAAAGCGGATCAGGTGATTCAGGTCGCAGTGAAGCAGCATTCCTTAAATAGTCAACAGCCAAAGGACTATGACGGATAGAGAAAATAATTCCAAGTTGCTTAAGAGCATCATAATGCTTGCTGTTTTTTGACACAGCAGCCTGGTAACTATCTATGGCTTTAAGGGTATCACCCATTTCTTCATTGGCAAGTCCACTCAGGAAAAAAGCCTCAGCATTATCCGGTTCTTTAGCAAGTGCTTTTCGGAGGGCAGCAAAAGTCTGGCTGTAATCACTCATCGTCAGGTAAACCTTGGCAGCCTTTACATCGACCATCGCATTTTTTGGATCTAATTCACCGGCTTTCTTTAAAGCATCCAAAGCTCGCTGGGTTTTACCTGAATAGAGATACACTTCAGAAAGAGTGAGATATATAGTGGGGTCATTCTCATTTATTTCCAGTGCCTCATTAATATCCCCAAGTGCTTCATTAAACATATCCTTATGTGCATAATATTCAGCCCTTTGAAGATATGGTGTGGTCATTCCGGGGTTTTTAGTAATGGCTGAAGTTAGCAAGGTAAGTTCATCTGAAACTGTATCAGACAGTTTTGTTTCATTTTCTTTTCCTTCATTTGTTGATTTGCACGATAAGCTGGTTAGTGCACAGATGAATATAAGCAAAGCAAAGTGGGCAAAGTAGCGCTGAAATTTAACTGACATTGACAGATGACTTTTAAAAACACAAAAATACATTAAAATCGAATCCCCTTTTATTTAGTAATATCAGGGGATTCGGGAAATCAATATTTAACTGTATCGTGTGTTAACCGTATCGTGGGTTGCAGTACTAATGAATCACTTTAAATTGTGAATGTTTGGTTAGTAAGCTTCCATGGTCATAATAATTCTTCTTTCAGACTTGTCCGTACTAATTTTTCCAATTCATCAGCCAGTTCAGGATTATCTTGAAGAAGTTTCTTAACACTATCGCGTCCCTGGCCAAGCTTGGTATCATTAAAGCTAAACCATGAACCACTTTTCTTAATAATGTTTTTATCGACACCTAAATCAATGATCTCTCCTAATTTTGAAATGCCTTCTCCATATATAATATCAAATTCACCCTGGCGGAATGGAGGGGCTACTTTATTTTTAACAACCTTTACTTTAACACGGTTACCAATTACATTATCGTTGTCTTTTATCTGGCTAATACGACGAATATCAAGTCTGACTGAAGCATAGAATTTCAGTGCATTGCCCCCGGTAGTTGTTTCAGGATTGCCGAACATAACACCGATTTTTTCACGTAACTGGTTAATAAATATGCAGCAACAACCTGTTTTGCTAATTGTCGAAGTGAGCTTCCTGAGAGCCTGTGACATGAGCCGGGCTTGTAATCCCACCTTTGAATCACCCATTTCACCTTCAATTTCACTTCTTGGTGTCAGTGCGGCAACAGAATCGATGACGATAATATCAATAGCACCCGATCGGATGAGGTTTTCAGCTATCTCAAGTGCTTGTTCACCATTATCAGGCTGTGAGACCAGCAAATCATCAATGTTCACTCCCAGTTTTTGTGCATAAAATCTGTCGAAAGCATGTTCAGCATCTATAAAAGCAGCAATACCGCCATTCTTTTGCGATTCAGAAATAGCATGCATTGCCAGGGTTGTTTTTCCGGATGATTCAGGACCATAGATTTCTATGACTCTTCCCTTTGGAAGTCCATTTACGCCCAGGGCATTATCAAGCGAAATCGAACCCGTTGATATTGATGGCATTTCTTCGACAGGTGCACCTCCCAATTTCATTATCGCTCCTTTGCCATACGATTTTTCAATCCTGTCGATGGTCAATTGCAGGGCCTTCAACTTCTCATTATTAACTTCCTTAATATCTTTACTCATAGCTTCACTCAGTTAGTTTGGGTTATTAGTTTTGTTTAAGATTATGTCCTCAGTTTGTCCAGCGTTTATTTAGCCTTTGTTTTATTCAGGGAATAAAATTAAACATTTTAATTAATTACAATATTAAAATCATTTTATTATTTGGGCAGTATGCCGCTTGGTGTCAACCTTATCAATCACCTCTTCAATATTAAGATTTTCATCAATAACAAACGTGGTTCTGTTTATGCCATCGTACTCTCTTCCCATAAATTTTTTACGACCCCATACACCAAATAGTTTTGCGAGACGCTTATCAGTATCAGGAATAAGCGGAAATGGAAGATGATATTTCTCAGCAAATTTGTTATGTGATTTTTCGCTATCCGGACTTATACCTATAACATTGTAGTTGTTCCTGAGGAGCATTTCATAATTATCCCTAAGATTGCATGCCTGGTCGGTACAACCCGGTGTCATATCCTTAGGATAGAAGTAGATTACAGTCTTTTTACCTTTCAGGGTATCAGCGTTGATCTTGTTTCCTTTATGGTCAACTGCTTCAAATACGGGTAATTTATCACCCGGCTTCAATGTAATCATGGTTATGTTGGCTTGATGGTTAGGTTTTCCCTTCCTTTACAACTTCCTGAAAATACCTGCATACCGGCTTTAACCCACAAATATCGCATTTCGGTTTACGGGCAATACAAATATATCTTCCGTGTAAAATTAACCAATGGTGGGCAATATTCAACTTACTCTCAGGAATATATTTCAATAATTGCTGTTCTGTAGCCAAGGGTGTTTTTGCATCCTTTGTTAAACCTAGCCTGGCAGCAACCCTGTGCACATGTGTATCAACAGCAAGGGTCGGTTTTTCAAAAGCAACCGATGCAATAACATTTGCAGATTTTCTTCCTACTCCGGGCAACTTGATCAGTTCAGCAGGCTCTTCAGGGATATTTCCATTAAATTCCTTCATGATCATGCGCGCCATCCCAAGTAAGTGCTTGGTTTTGTTATTCGGATAGGAACATGAACGAATGAAGCCAAAGACTTCCTCCTCGTTTGCATTTGCCAGGGATTCAGTGTCAGGAAATCTTTCAAAAAAAGGAGGGGTTATGATGTTAACCCTCTTGTCGGTACACTGGGCCGATAAGATCACTGCAACAATTAATTCATAAGGATTGTCGTAATGTAGCTCTGTTTCAGCTATAGGTACATTTTTCTCAAACCACTCAATAACAGCTTCAAATCTCTCCTTCAGTGACAGTGATTTTTCCATTTTTTTTATGAATTACCCAAATTTACAAAATCATCAATTAATTACAGGCCTTCAGTAAACAGTAAATGTAAAGCATATAGTGCTTTGGTCAATGCCGGACCCCAATGACCCGGAAAATTGATATATGCTTCATGGATAGCATTTTCTTTAGCATCACGTGTGTTTTTCTGATACAAAAACACAAAATCCTTCATATCCTGATAAATATCAGCTAAACATTCTGCTATGCTTGATTTTTCAGCTTCTGTATCAACATCATGCGGATCAGCTGCCACCCAGAAGTTATCATCAGGGTACAATTTATTGCGGATGGTGTTCAGCAGATTTTCCCAGTCTTCTTCAAGCACAAACCTCTCATTCTGATCAGGATTTTCAGGAATTATGTCCTTAATGAGAGAACCTTTTAAATAGAGCAGCGGAATTATGCGAAGGTAATAGGTAATGATATCCTCCTTTGAATAATCTGAGGCTTTCTCACTAAACATACAAAATTCATTTGCTACTGTGAGGAATTCAATAACTTGACGGGAAAATACAGGATCGTTTTGGTTATTCACATTATAAGATTTTTGTCTAACAAATGTAAGAAAATAAGTCCTTTTCAAGCTTGATTATGAAAGAGTAGGTGATACCCGGATCATTATTTGATTTTATTTAAATTCTATCATTTCTGGCTTATTGATAAGATAACTGTTAAACCCGGGAACCGGCAGACCGGAAAACTCAAATCCGAATGGGGCAATTGACTCTGGCGCTATAGGATGGTAAGTAAGTGAAAACTGGAATGTTGAAAATACAAGATTTTCATTCCTTAAACGGAGCCCGACACCAACTGCAGGATAAAGTGTCTGATTGGCAAATCGCTTACCTTCCGGTGATATCATAGCCGCTTCGATAAACCAAAAAGGGGCGAACCTGAATCCAAGCAGGTAATAAGGTGTAAATACCACTGATTCTATTCTACATCGGATCCTGCTGTATCCGAGTAATTCATAATTATTAAAGAGGTTTCCTGAATTGCCATCATTAATAGATATAAGGCCGACGCTTCTATCGAGTCCGGTCAGGTAACTTATAGATCCGAAGTTTCTTATACTGCCCTTTCCAGCTTTGATCAATGGTGAAATTACTTTAATGCTTGTGCTAAGTACTCCATCTCCAAAATTACCATCATCAAGATATCCCCCTATACCAACATATAATCCAATCAAACCAGCATGATGTGTTGGAAACATCATATCGAGTTTCAGGGCATTATATAGCCGGTGCCTGAATTCATTAAACTCCCACCCAACGATCATTTCAGCGTGATGTCCAAAGGCAATGTCTTCGGTCTTACCATAACCAAAAAGCATATTTGTCCTGTAGTATTCACTTCTTAAAATATTAAACCCCATAAGAACCCTTGTGGTGTTGATCATTGGAGGAGCATTCAGGAGCATAAATGAAGGTGTCTGGTAATAATCAATCTGGTAAAATCTTCCGGTAATTGCTACCTGCTCCCTTCGTGATGATATGTCTTTTAAACGTTGGGTAATGGATGAGTACCCTAACCAGACGTCGAATATCCTGTTATTGTATTGGTACCTGTCGTTCTCTGTATCGTTGTATAACCAACCTCTGGTATAGGTCACATTTAATCCGCCGGCAAATTTGATTTCCGGTGTTATAAATGGTCTTGATACATCAAAGCCAAACCGTTTGTTGACAGGGTTATCTGACCAAAAGGCAGTGATATCGGTAAGGCTGTGTCTGATATTCCTCATTGTATAAGAGCCATCACCAAAATAAAAGGAATAGTTCTGATTCTTGTCATAGCCGAATGCCTGTTCAAACTGATGCCCAAGACCAAACATATTCCTATTGAATAACCTGATATAGAAATTATTAAAAGAATTGAATTTCAGATCAGCGCCAAGTGGAAAAATATCTTTCACAACCAGAATCACATCAACAGTATTCCTGTTAACTGGAATTACGATGAAACGGGCATCATCAAAAAATGGAACATTACGAATAATACGTTCATTATCTGATATCTTAACAGGGTCAAGCCGGTCACCCTCCTTAAACTGGAGGTACCTGGCAATGACCGGAGTAATTGTTTGAAAATGTATGTTATTTAAAGTTTTTATTATTCCGGTCTCCTCAGAATCTGTGGTGTCATAAATTGAAGTTCCGAAAGGCTTGAGTTTAACAATCCGGATATTACGGATGATATCACCCTTATAAGGTCTGAACTGTGCATTTGCCGGCAAATTACTTATTTCAAAATCTTCAGCAGACTGAGGTCTCCTGAAAAGTAGCGGATAAATCTTTTTATATAGTTTTCCACTATCAGCTCTTTTCTTCAGCCTAGCGTAAAACTCATCTGATGATTTTATTCGTTCATTCAGTTTCCTGTATTCTTCTTTATCTACAGGTCCATTTTGGTCGAAGTCAAAAGGAAGGAAAAGCGTATCTCCATTCTGTGCTGCGGCAAACTGATTTATCCCGGAAGTGCAGAGCATAAGTGCTATTAACACTTTTGGCAGCGTAAGGTTAGAGATACATTTCATAGAATAATTGATAGACTAATATAAAGATACTTAACAAAAGATGTACCTTATTTAATGGTGGTACATGTTTTTTTAGTGCTTTATATCAAATAAAAAGGCCCATCCCTGAAGATGGACCTTTCCCCAACACTTATGAAAACAATATTATACTCTTTTCTCCTTGATCCTGGCTTTCTTGCCTTTAAGGTTACGGAGATAGAAAATCCTTGCCCTGCGAACAACGCCATGCTTGTTGACTTCGATTTTCTCAATAAAAGGAGAAGTAATTGGAAAAATTCTTTCAACTCCGGTGTTACCCGAAACTTTTCGAACAGTGAATGTAGCTGTTGTGCTTTCGCCTGAACGTTTTAAAACAACGCCCTGGAACTGCTGGATTCTTTCCTTATCACCTTCTTTGATCTTATAGTGAACGGTAACTGTGTCGCCTGCTTTAAAGCTGGGGAATTCTCTGGTTTCTACAAAAGTATCCTCAACATACTTCACTAATTCCTTCTTGCTCATTACTTTAGGTATTTAATTATTGGCGTTTCTGAAAATGAGTGCAAATATACGTCAAAATAATTTTAATAAACAACCCTGTAAGTAAAATTTATTCACCAAAATGCCTTTGTTAATGATATTTATATGTCGGCGGTATCATCAAGCAGATCAGGTCGCCGCTTACGGGTTCGCTCAATAGCCTGTTCGAGGTTCCATTTCCTGATTTCCTTTTCATTCCCCGATAAGAGAATTGCAGGCACTTTTAAACCTTTATAATCAGCCGGACGAGTATAAACCGGTGGACTTAATAATCCATCCTGAAAAGAGTCAGAGAGGGCAGATGTTTCATCATTCAGCACACCCGGCTTAAGTCTGATTATGCTGTCGGTAATGATGGCAGCTGCAAGTTCACCTCCTGATAAAACATAATCACCTATTGAGATTTCTTTCGTGATATACATCTCCCTTATGCGCTCATCTATGCCTTTATAGTGGCCGCACAGAAGAATGAGATTTTTTTTAAGGCTCAGATAATTTGCTTCTCTTTGATCATATTTCTGGCCATCAGGGGTAAGGAAAATCACTTCATCATAATCCCTTTCTGATTTTAGTTTCTCAATACAGTCGGCAATTGGTTGAACCATCATAACCATTCCGGAACTGCCGCCGAAGGGATAATCATCTACATTCTTATGTTTGCTACTACTGAAATCGCGTATGTTATGGATATGTATCTCAGCAAGCCCTTTATCGATTGCCCTCCTGATGATGGAATGACTGAAAGGTCCGTTGAACATTTCCGGAAATATGGTAAGTATATCGAGCCGGATATTATCTTTCTTCATTCAGCAAAAGTAATCAATGTTTAAGAGTAAGAGAAAATCAGTCGCATAAGGTATATTTGCAGACTTATTCAGTAAAACTTTATGAGAGGAAAAGGGAGGGTCAGATTTGATTGGTTTGTGCCTGCATTGCTTGGCGCCATTCTTCTTGCGAGGATCTGGCCTGAGGGAGGGATCGGCACTGGTACTTTTTCCGTTAAAACACTCTCCGGAATTGGTATTTCACTAATATTTCTACTCTATGGTTTTAGGTTAAATTTAAATACCGTTATCCACAGCATTGCCAATTGGAGGTTGCATCTACTAATACACTCAGCAACGTTCCTCATTTTCCCGATTATTGCGTTGGCTGCTAAATATAGTATTGGCAATGACAGCGATATCTGGCAGGGAATTATCTTCCTTAGTATAATGCCTTCAACAGTCTCTTCGGCAGCTGTATTGGTTTCACTGGCCAACGGAAATGTTCCTGCGGCCCTCTTTAACAGCAGCCTGTCGAGTATAATAGGTATCATACTTCCTCCATTTTATCTTAGTCTGATTGCAGGGAAATCAGGTATGCAGATTGATGCGCTGGATGTATTTATAAAACTCACGGTTCAAATTTTATTACCTTTAGTTGTTGGTGTTTTATTTAATCCGTTCATTGGTAAAACGGCTATCAAGTATAAAGGCTTCACGCGTTACTTTGATCAAACGGTTATCCTTTCAATAGTCTATTATTCCTTTGCCAATTCTTTCCATATTAAGCAATTCGAACAAATGACCATTTGGGATATCATAATTCTGATAATTGTGCTAATTGCTATTTTCATCACTTTAAATTTCACTATTTATTTTATCGCAGGAAAATTAAAGCTTAAGAAACCGGAAACAATAACAGCGCTGTTTTGCGGAAGTACAAAATCACTTGTTCATGGAAGCACTATGGGAAGGTTGATCTATGCTGGCAATCCGTCGGTAGGGATCATAATTCTCCCTATCCTTGTTTATCACTCAATACAACTCATCTTGTCCAGTATTATGGTGAATAAGTTTAATAATCCGAAACATAAATAATTGATATAAAGATTCAGAGAAGTATTTTTATATTTTTGCAATCCAGGCAGTTACATAAATCTATATTGTTCAAATGGAAGGTCAAGACAACAAAGCTGATACCCGGTATGCCCCTGCTGAAAAAGCTTCAATTGATGATATTAGGGCTTCCTACCATGCTTTGAAGAATGATCCGGTTCTCAGGATGTTCCAGGAGGCTATGCCTGACCTGGCACTTATCGTTAATAAAGAGCGCCAGCTGGTCTATGCTAACAGCAATCTCATTAAATTCCTCGATATTGAAGATCCACATTTACCATTGGGATTGCGCCTGGGTAATCTTATTAACTGCATTCATTCAGAAGATGAGCCCTCAGGTTGTGGAACAACAGAAGCATGTAAATATTGCGGAATAGTGAATGCTATCCTGCAGAGCCAGTTAACCAGCAAACCGGTTATTAATGAAGCCAGGATCACAGCTGTCAACGACTCTGAAATTATATCCTATGACCTGAAAGTTAAAGCCAGCCCATTAATATTCCAGGGCGATGATTATACTATAGTCAGTATTAGTGATATAAGCGACCGCAAGAGGAGGGCAATCCTAGAACAAACATACTTAACGGATGTAATTGGAGCGGCTTCGGAACTAAATTCTGTTGTTTCCTCTATCAAAAAAGAGGAACTTGACGAAAATAATCTATCTATAGTTGAAACTGCTGAAAAGGTTAACCATGAATTAATGGATGACCTGCTTGCCCGTAAGATGCTTAATGAAGCAGAAGAAGGCACACTAAAAATTATTCCATCGAGGATCAATTCTATCCAGGTTATTAAAGAAATGAGTCAGTATATTCATGAGCATGAGGGTTTCCCCGGAAGGAAATTATTTATTGACCCTTTTGCACATTCAATCAATTTTTTTACTGATACTTTGATCCTTAAACGAATTTTCATCAATATTCTTACTAATGCTTTTGAAGCATCTCCCGCTGATAACGAAGTGAGGATAGGAGCAAAGCTAAATGACAGGTTTGTGCGTTTCTGGATATTTAATGCGCAACAGTTGACTGAAGAAGCAACACACCAGATTTTCCAGAGGTCATTTTCAACAAAAGGCAACAACAGAGGACTCGGAACTTATGTGGCCAGGTTACTTGCTGTTAAATATTTAAAAGGAAATATTACCTTTAAAAGCGACAAAACAGGTACCACCTTCTTTATCGAGGTGCCTTTGAATATCGAGTGAAGGTATAATTTTTTACTTAGCTATAAAGGAGTACAATAATTCAATTTCTTCTTTCCATAAAGTTTCATCCGGAGTTTCCAGGATGATTGGTATATGATCAAACCTGGAATCATTCATGATCCTTTTAAAGACATCAATTCCAAGTAAGCCTTTTCCAATGCTTTCGTGTCGGTCAACATGGCTGCCAAGCTCCTTTTTCGTATCATTGAGATGGATGGCTTTAAGGAACTTCATTCCAATGATCTCATCGAAGAGCCTGAAGGTTTCATGGTAACCCTCAGGCGTAACAAGGTCATATCCGGCAGAGTATGTATGGCATGTATCAAGGCATACACCTACACGGTTTTTATCAGAAACATTGTCAATAATAAATTTTATTTGTTCAAAACTGTGTCCCAGATTATTGCCCTGGCCGGCTGTATTTTCGATTACAGCAGTTACTGATTTGGTTGAATCCAATGCAATATTTATTGACTGTGCAACAGTTTTAAGAGAAGTCTCCTGATCAACCAATCCAAGACTACTTCCCGGATGGAAGTTCAGTTTATGGATACCAAGTAACTCACATCTGTTCATTTCATCAAGAAATGCTAATCGCGATTTTTGCAGTTCATCGCGTCCTGGATGACCAAGGTTGATCAGGTAACTATCGTGTGGCATCAAATACTCCATGTTGAAGCCATATTTTTCGCAATTGGCCCTGAAAGCTTTAATGCTCTCAGGTTGCAGTGGCGCCGAGTTCCATTGACGCTGGTTTTTTGTAAAAAAGGCAAAAGCTTTTGCTCCTATCTCATTTGCTTTAATGGGCGCATTCTCAACACCCCCTGCTGAGCTCACATGTGCTCCGATATATTTCATACAGATAAAATATTAACCCTTTGGGGGTTAAACCCCCTTAGGGTTTACAGTAAAATCTGAGGCAAGTTAGGAATTATCAGTTGCCTTTTGAAAGGAATGACGAATACATCCAAACAAGTTTTTCTTTTTCCCTTATATAATCGCTCATCAACGCGTTAGTTCCTTCATCCCAAAGTTCAGCGCTTATCTTAAGGATATCTCTCTCTTTGGTCAGAAGAATAGAAAATGCATCAAGTATATACTCAACGCATGAAGATCCGTTCGATTCATTTTCAACCGGTTTAACTTTTGCAATCTGAAGGTATCCGGAGAATGAATGAATTGGGGTTCCTCCTAAAGTTAATACTCGTTCGGCAATTTCATCAATTTTAACCTGAAGGTCAGTGTAAAGTTCTTCGAATTTTGCATGTAATTCAAAGAACTTATCACCCTTAATATTCCAGTGGAAACCACGGGTATTCTGATAAAAGACCTGATAATTTGCCAGCAGGTCATTAAGTTTTTCAATCAATTGAATTGACAGGTTGCGGTCAAGACCGATTTCACTTACTTTTTCCATTGTTTTCATTATATTACTTTATTATTTGTGATTATTGTTTGCTTTGTTTTTCTTCCTTTTTTTTTGTTGATGCTGAAAACCATGTCATTTATCCAGCACCATCTGTCCTTGCATTATCTTCAAAATCACCCATTAACTGAAGCCTTATCTCAGATATGCTGAAATTTTTTATTTGCTTCTTTTTGAAGTACTTTGTCAGAAGTTGGTCAAGTTCCTGATCATAATAATCCTCCATGCGATCTGAAGCAGATGAATAAAGGTGGTGATGATGCTCTGAAACAGGCTCATAGCGCATAACATCCGCATCGGTTTTCACCCTTCCCACCAAACCGTTTTTAACGAAAGTATCAAGTGTATTATAAATAGTTGTAGCAGAAATGCCGGGGATTGATTCCAGCACCTGATTATGGATTGATTCAGCAGTAGGGTGGTTTTTTGATTTCAGCAGAACTTCAAGAACTGCCATTCGCTGTGGAGTGATCTTTAGCCCGCATTTATTAAGTTCTTCAAGCACTCTGTTTCTTATTGCTTTCATTTCTGTCTGTACTTATTCCTTGTTTGTAATAATAACAATCTTGGAATAATTATGTTCAAACAGTGAATGCAGAGTGAAAAAACTTTCAGGGAAGGATTTAGGGCTCAGATATAAAGAAGTATCCCTTGTCCAGTTGCTTTTAAAGCAAACGAGTGGCAAGGGATACTTATATTAAAATAAACCACCCAGGATGCTGTTAATACAATAAAAGCATCTAACAATGGGCTGCAAGTCAAAAACTGTCAGCAGTTATATAAGTGCTTACTTCTGAACTTTTATTCCAATTTCAAGGGTACCGGTTTCAGTGCCTGTTACCTCAATCACCTTGAGAAGACCATATTTGCCTGACTGTAGCTTAAATGCATAAACATCACCGGCAGTAAGGACTTTAGCTTTCTTAAACTGGTTTTCAGGATCAAATGATGCAAGGACCCACGCATCATTTTGTACTGCATCAAAGTTCGAAGCCGAAAGGGTTGTCTTAACAAAATAGGTTAGATTCTTTGTTGTATAATTTTCAGGTGATGTAGCTCCTGAGAATATGCCTGTAATATTACTACCGGGAGAACCCAAAGTCATCATGTTCTGATGTTCAGGTGTATTTTCATAATAGCAGAACATGTCGATCTTATCCTGGTACTCAAATGCTGCTGCCTGCATATAGGTTGTTGCATGATTATCGGCCAGGGAAAGGAAACTTTCAACATCAACATTATCCTGTGCACCCATCAATATAGTGGTGTATGAATCAATTTCGCCAAACTCACCAGTAATGGTAGCTGATAGTGATGCAGTGTGGCCGGCAACATCAGTTATGGTCATGGTCCATGCTTCAACATCTGCTGCACTTTTTATAGTGTAGAAATCAAAAGCAAAAGTCTGTGAATTGATAGTTGAATCTAATAACAGTTGGTTATTTACTGAAACGGTAAATTTTACCAGGTTATCTTCGCCGTTACTGTTGGCGTTGATTCCGAATAAGAGTGTATCACCATAGCTGGCAGTGGTGTTTTGTGTAATGTAACCGGTTTCATTTTTAAAAGTCATTGTGGGCGAACCGGCTTCCTCATCTTTACTGCAATTGGTGAATGAAACAATCAGGAATAATGAAATTCCGAGAAGTGTTAAGATCTTTTTCATGATTTGATTTTAATTAATGCGTTTGGAAGTGTATTGCATATCGATAACAAATGTAGGAAGTTCTTTTGATTAAACATAGATGAAAAATGTATCTTTGAAGTATGATCTATTGCGTAGGTGAAACCTTATATGACATTGTTTTCAGGAATGAAAAACCTGAATGGGCATTACCGGGCGGCGGCATGTTCAACTGTGCTATGTCATTAAGCCATGCTGGTGCTGATGTCCAATTGATCACAGAATTAGGTGATGATAAGATCGGAAACCTGATCAGGAAATCGCTAAATAGCGCAGGGGTAAAAGATGATTACCTGCGGATTTCAAATAATAACAGTACACTCGCTCTTGCATTTCTTGATGTAAAAGGTAATGCCGATTACCAGTTTTATAAAGCATATCCTGAAAAAGCGCCCGAATTGACAGTTCCTGACTTCCGGAAAGAAGATGTACTAATATTTGGATCTCTTTATTCTGTTGATCACAGGAACAGGGGTAATATCATCAAACTTGCGATGGCCGCTAAAAATACAGGAACGATCATCATATATGACCCAAATTTCAGGAAATCACATGCTGCTAAACTTCCTGATGTTTTACCTCTTATTAAGGAGAATGTATCACTGGCCGATATAGTGAGAGGTTCTGATGAAGATTTTTCACTTATTTCGGATGCTGAAAGCAGCATGGCAGCTTATGATTTCATACAGCAAGTGGGTTGCAAAAACCTTATTGTTACCCGGAACAGTCAGGGGGTTGATCTCTTTGCCGGTGAAACTCCTTTACTGCATTTCGATGCCTTACCGGTAAAAATAGTCAGCACTATAGGAGCGGGAGATGCTTTTAATGCCGGGTTTGCCTGTCAGGTGCACCAGTTCGGCAGAATACCATCTTCACCTGAAGAATGGAACATTGCCATTAGCAATGGATTGTCATTTGCAGCTGAAGTATGCGCAAGTCGCGACAATTATATCAAACCACACACGAAATAAAATCGAATACACTTTAGCTCTTAGCCCTGTTGGTGAGCGTAATGAAGTGAAGTCGAATCCATAGCCCTTAGCCTTATTACCTATTTCAAAACCTGATACTTAATTCCTTTTTTATCCAACTCACCCAATATCATTGGCAATTGATGTGTATCCTGAAGGTTAAAGGTTATAATGATTTGCACAAAACCAACCGGTACTGTTGTAGTTGCCCGTTCATGATAAATATCATGAATGCTGGCTTTAACCTTTTCCAGTATAGATATTACACTCATAAGCATACCTGCCTGGTCGGGCACTACAACTGAAAGCCGTGCACGGAGTCCGACATCCATTACCCCTTTATCAAGAATTTGCTCGAGTATACTCATATTAATATTACCGCCACTGATGACAGGCACCACGTTCATTCCGGCAAGGTCAGTCTTTTTAAAGAGAACCGCAGCCATTGATGCCACACCGGCAGGCTCAGCAAGTATCTTGGCCCTTTGAAGCAGCATATAGGTGGTTTGTGCTATTTCAGCATCATTCACGGTTACGAGTTCATCCACAAAGTTCTTCGTCGCTTCAAAGGTCAGGTTTCCCGGACATTTTACAGCAATCCCGTCTGCAATTGTATTAACTGAAGTCAACGTCTTTGGCTCATTTGCCGCAATGGAGGCATTCATTGACTGTGCCCCGTCAGGTTCCACTCCAATAATCCTTATTTCAGGCTTTAACTGCTTTAAGGCAATGGCAATGCCGGCAATCAGTCCACCGCCACCAACCGGAACCAGCACAGCATCAATATCTTCAAGCTGGTCAAAGATCTCAAGCCCTACGGTTCCCTGTCCGGCAATTATGTCCTTATCGTTAAAAGGATGAATAAAAGTCGCTCCGCTTTTAGCACCATATTCCATAGCAGCTTTAAAAGCATCGTCAAAAGTATCGCCGGTAAGGATCACTTCAGCACCATACGACCTGGTTGCGATAACTTTTAACGGAGGGGCAAAAACAGGCATGAACACAGTGCTTTTTACTCCAAGGCTTGATGCAGCAAAGGCAACGCCCTGTGCATGGTTACCTGCCGATGCACACAATACACCTTTTGAAAGCTGTTCAGGTAATAATCTGCTGATCTTATAATATGCACCCCTGACTTTAAAAGAACCGGTTGTCTGCAAGTTCTCCAGTTTAAGGAATACATTAGCACCCGACATAACTGAGAAGGATTTGCTCCTTTCAAGAGGCGTTCTCTTTACAATGTTCTTAAGCACCGACTGGGCATGGATGATATCCGAAAGTTGTGGCAGTTCGATTGAGTGTACGCTGTTTTCCATTGCAATATAATTTGGATGCAAAGGTACTTTTCAATCTGAGACTATATTAGAAATTTATATTTATTTCTCCTTTACCGGATTCCAGCCATCTTTCTGTTATGAAGAAGCCAGGCGTAAAGCTTTGGGCATTGCATAGAGCATAGAGCATAGTGCATAGAGTATAGAGCATAGAGCATAGAGCATAGTGTATAGAGCATAGAACATAGAGCATAGAACATAGAGCATAGAGCATACATCACCCGGTGAGCACCGACTCTATATTTCTCTTTACATAATCAGTAAGCGAGTCATAGGTATGGGTACCCGGATAAACCGGATCGAGAAATTCAACGCGGATCTTCTTCCAGGGTTTGGGGAACTTACTTCCACTCGGCAATGCTTCATAAGCCCCTTTTATCATAACAGGCATAACAGGAACATTCAATTCACGGCTGAGGATGGCAAAGGTTTTCTTGAAATCACCCAATCCGCCAGTTTTACTCCTTGTTCCTTCGGGGAATATAATAAGGTTCTTATTCTGTTTAAGCACTTCTGCCATCTTCTGTATCGATTCCTTCAACTCTTTATTTAAATCCACTACAATGATGTTGTTCCTCGCAGCAAAGAACTTAAGCCACGCTTGTCTGAAATGCTTTTCCTTGGCATAGAAATAGGTCTTCTTCAGCAAGCGCTTCCTGAGGAAAGAGGCAATAAAAAAACTGTCAAAATAGCTTTGATGGTTTGGGACAAAAATAACAGGCCCATCAGGTATCTTTGAAGTGCCTTTAGCCTTCACCCTGAAGTAAAGGTGAGAGAAAATTTTGAAAGAATAAATCACCCATCGACCTGTAAACCAGTTGGATGGTAGTTTCAGGTTTACCCGTTCCCTGATAATATCCGTCCAGTCGACCTTACTCTCTTCAACCCTGGTTTTCTTTTCAGAGATGTATTCAGCGAGTTTCCCGATATTTTCAAACGATAGGATTTGTAATGGCTCCATGTTCACTCCGAAAGTTTGCATCAGCCATGCCTGGAAACTCACCATATCAAGCGAATCCATGCCAAGGTCCATCTCAGGGTGGTGAACGGGAGATACATTCCTGATTTTCTCTTTCTCCAGGTACTGGAGGATCATTTTAAGATCAGGAGAAGATGACAGAGGCGCCGGCTCATGCAACTCTTTCTGGTCGATATCAGCCAGAAGGGCGAATGAGGGCAGTTTGAAACGCTGTAATTTCCCAAGTCGCGTTCTTGGCAATTCCTCATCTGTAAGATGGAAACCCATAATCTTCTTATAGGGAGATACAGACCGGTTGAATGGCTCAATTACCTCTTTTCTTATAATTTCATTCATACCTGAAGCAGAACCGGGTATATTTCCATCAGAAGGATTTTCAATCACCTTTGGAACGATAATTGCCTGAACCTGTTCCTCATGGTAAAACACACCACATTCCTTAATATAAGGTGATTCGGCTAATTTGTTTTCAAGTTCCACAGGATCTACGTTTTTGCCATTTGAGAGAACAATAATCTCTTTTTTCCTGCCTGTAATGAAAAGGAACCCTTCGTCATCCACATAGCCAAGGTCACCTGTATGAAGCCAGCCATCCTTAAGTATTTCTGCAGTTTCCTCCGGCTTATTGTAATATCCTTTCATGATATTCGGCCCTGAAGCTGTAATCTCACCATCCCTTATCTCAACTTTCGTCTCCCTCATTATCTCACCCGGCGAACCGATCTTTACCCTGCCCGGTTTTGTGAATGTGATCATGGGCGCTGCTTCTGTCATTCCATATCCTTCAAGTACTTCAAATCCCAGTGTCATAAAATCATTGCCAACCTCTTTATCCAGTGCAGCGCCACCAGATACGAGGAATTCCATCGCTCCACCAAGTTTCTTATGAACAGTGCTGAATACTCGTTGTGAGAATTTCTTTTTATTGACTTTGCGGGCAATCGAAAACAACAAACCTGCAATAAAGCTGTCGTTGATCTTATCCATGATACCTTTCCTGATAGCTGCATACAATCGGGGTACACCTATTATGATCGTTACAGCATTTTTTTGAAGAGTGGTAATGATATCAGGAGAAAGCATTGAAGGACTGATAGCAACAGTTGCACCAATGAATAATGGTATGACTACTGTTCCCGCCAGCGGAAAAATATGATGTACCGGTAAAAGCATCAAAATCACCGAATCAGGTTTGAAGATCGGAATATCTTCCGAAACAGCCCTCACATTAGTCAGCAGGTTTCGGTAGCTGAGCACAACACCCTTAGGATTTCCTGTTGTGCCTGAAGTATAGATTATAACCGCTGTCTCATCCTGCTCTGGCAAATCAAATACTACAGGCTCAGAAACATCGCTTTTATGCTCCTTCACTTCATCAAGTATTAAAAGTTCAGTGGTTATGCCGGCTATTTCAATTGCCTTCATGATCACTTCTCTTTTCAGAATAGTTGAGAATATTACTTTAGGCTGGCAATCCCTGAGGATATAGGCAGTTTCATCAGCAGTGGCAAGGTTATCAACAGGAATGGCTACTCCTTTTTTATACCATATGGAGTAAAATGCATATATCCATTCAGGCCTGTTCTCGGCAAAAATGACTGCATGCTCCCCTTCATTCAGATTATAGACTTCGCTGAAATTCCTGACTGATTTACGGAGATCAGAATAACTTATTTTTAAATCATTATATGCAATGGCAGTCTTGCTGTCGAGATTCTTTAACATCAGTAAAAAATTATTATGGTTTTTGTTGCCCGTAATCAAATTTACAAATAAATTACTGTAAAATCAACTCTTTCACATCAAAGGTTTTCACATTAGCCAAACTTATTCGCCGGTTCGCTTTATAGCAGGGATCATAAATGAAATGAAACCAAGGGCAAGGTTAATGGCACCGCAAATAATAAATGCATTGATCAATCCAATTTTATCAGCTACGAAGCCGATACCTAACAGGCCTACCATTGCAGGGAAAAGTGTGAAACTTGTGTAAGTCGAAAATACCCTTCCAAGCATAGACGGATTTATTTTGATCTGTATAAGAGACATGAATGAAGCATTGTAAATGGCAGCACTTACACCGCCAATCCCTGTTAGGATTACAAACCAAACGAATGCTGACGAGGGCAACAAGCCCGAAAGCAGAAAAGTCATTCCGAATATAAAGTACATATAATTGATCATGAGTGCCTTGTTGCCTTTGAAGTTCTTAACACCAACCAATGCACCCCCGGCAAGCATTCCCAGTCCCCATAAGATTTCAACTATACTCATCTGAATGACACTGCCACCAAAATGGTTAAGTGTCATCAATGGAAATAAAACGGCAACCGGCATGATAAAGAAGGTGGCGATCACTGAGAATACAAACAACCAGTACAATCCGCGGTCACGGTAAATTTCATGCAATCCGTCACGTATCTCTCTGAAAACATGCGGGGACTGTGATTCGCCGGTTTTATCGGGATCAGGAATGAAAACAAGCATCAGGGTTACTACTGCAAAAAGCGCCCCGAAAACATCAAGCATAAGTACCCATTTCATATCAAACAGAGTGATCAACAGGGCTCCAATCGCCGGACCAGCGATGCCGCTTACCGACTGTATCATCTGGTTTACACCGGCAATTCGCATCAACTGGTCCTCTGGTGCTATCAATGGGATCGATGCCTGCATGGCCGGCAGATGGAAAGCTTGTCCCACAGAACGCGCTGCCAGTAATGTATAGATATGCCATATTTCGGCTTTTCCAAAGTAGAAAAGTACAACCAATCCCAACGTAGCACATGCAATAAAACTGTCGCTAATGATCATGATCAGTTTCCTGTTCCATCGGTCAATATACACACCTGTAAAGAGTCCGAGCAAAGCCTGCGGAAGCATAGCTGCCATTGCAGCAACCGCAAGTATCTCAGCAGAGCCGGTTTCAACGCTCAGCCAGAACACAACAGCATAGGCTACTACTGAGCTTGTCAGGATCGAAATAAGCTGTCCTGCCCATATAGTGATAAATGTCTTCTTCCAGTTTTGCATACTTGAACAATCTTTGCCCCCCGACTCAGCTTGGGGCGTCGCTACCTTTGAAGCTCCCGACTTTGCGCGGGACATCGCAATCTTTGAAGCCCCCGACTTAGCTTGGCATCACAATCTTTGAACTATCTTTGAACTACCTTTGAACAATATTGAACAATGTTGAACAAAACAGAGACTAACCTTTACTAAAGTAAATATAAAAGACTTTCCCGTCCCCCTTATTAAGCCAGTGCCTGTATTCAAGACTTATCGACTTGTCAAGGAGTGGGGCAGGGATAAAGGGTGCGATGATCTCAAGGATTTCATTCTCATTCAGTTTCTTTATTGATGAAAGTACTTCATGAACCGGCTGCTCACCACGGTTAAGCATTTCCCGGATGTCAATACTGTTTACCACATTTCCCTTATCAAACCAGTCAGGTTTCAAAGTCACATACTTACTTCCCGCATCATCGATCTCTTCAATGGATCCCTGTCCAACCTTTTGCCTTAGCCGGTTAACCAATTCTTCAACATTCAGACCACCAATCGTGGCAGCCTGGCCAATATTGGTAATCCGGGTGATGGTTTTCCTGAGAACAGGATTCTTTAGTTTCTTAAACTCAGGTGCTGCCCCAATGAGAGTATCCTCAAGTTCCGGATAAGCCTCCAGAAGGTCATAAATCTTAGTTTTCGGGGTTATGATAAGTTTCTCCATTGTTTCGATTGCTTCTGACTTGTTTTTTCTTGTTTATCCTGTTTCTTGCACCTCACCCCATACCCCTCTCCTCAAGGAGAGGGGCTTCTGTTAATGGTCGGTGATTCACTATTCATCATTCATCATTCACTATTACTATATGACAGAATGCGCTTTTCACCCTCCAGTTTCCTAAGTTCTGAAAGATCCTGTGATACTTCGAGGGTGCCGAGGTATTCTCCTTTTTCATTCCTTAAAGCAAAGTATTCGATATGGATAAATTTTCCCTGCATCTGTATCCAGAAAGGCGCATGCGATGCTCTTCCCGATTTAAAGTCATCCAGTATCTTTTCAATGATATGCACACTTCCCGGGGGATGGCAAAGCCTTACATCCCGGTTGATGATCGAGCGGCTCCTTGCAAAGATGCGTTCCTTTCCCTGGGTAAAATATTTAACCTTATCGTTGCGGTCGACGAATGTCATATCAAAAGGCACTGTATTCAGTATGGCCATGATCTCCTCCGCATCAAAACTTCCTGAAGGCAATTGAATATTGCCGCTTTCATTCAGTACTCCTTTATTCTCATATACTGTAAAGGGTGTCCCTTCCGGTCTCCAGTCTGTAGGAGGATCGTACAAGGTAAATCCGAACTCAAGTGTCTGCTGGTGAATATGCCACCAATCCTCTGTTGTCAGGGTATCCATGCACATCGGGAATAGAATCTCCTCCTCCTTTTTGGTCATGTCGGCTATTGCCTTCAACACAGGCTGGAACAACAAATCATCCGCATCAATAATGTCTTCACGGGTGATCTCCTCTGTCCTGAGCAGTTCAATACAACCCTTCAACTGTTCCCTTATCTCATCATGCTTGCCCCACATAACCTTGGGCGGACCGGTGATATCGTTCTTTTCGAGGTAGGGGAATACAAGGTATTCTTTGCGTCTGTAATGCTTATCAACATCCATCAGGCTGTTGAACTGCGCCAGTATCTGAAGCTTGTATTTCGGGAACTCCTCATCACTGATATGCGGCAAAACGCCAAGAATATTGGTTGCCTTTTCGACCACTTTCAGCAACTCCTTATTTTCCTGGATAAAGACATCCACCGGATGGCCTTCCGGAATCTTTTTTGCACTTGAGAGGTCAATATGCCCTTCAAGCACCTCACCATGTATATCGCATAATCTAAGTACCTCTGTTTCAGGCAATCCTTGTTTTATTAGCTCCTGTTCCACTTCAACCACTTCACCATATGGTATATTCTGAAGTGTAGAAACCAATTCACTGCGCACCTCTGCAGGATTTTTACCTTCATGTAGTTTAAGGATCAGTTCTTTAAGCTTTTCTTTCCTGAATTTCGAATTATTAATCAGTTCACTCATAGTTAAGGTGGTTTGTTAGTTACAAAGGTAGTTGCATTAACTGAATAGTTCAAAGGTTGTTCAATGCTGCGCGTTCAAAGGTTGCGATGCCCCGAGCTCTGTCGAGGGGTTCAAAGCTTTGCGTTCCATGCTTTGCGTTCCATGCTTTGCGTTCCAAGCTTCGCGTTACAAGCTTCTCTCCATGCTACGCGTTTCCTTAAGTTTCGGGAATAATGGTAGCACCTCACCACCACCCACATAGTGCGGGTTTCGTGATTGTGATGGTGATGATGGGAGTGGTCTTTATCATTTAGCCTTTAATCTGGCGTACCGTATCTCATCCCAGATCTGTCCGTCCTTCGTAATTGAATCCTTAAACACGGCTTCCTTTATATAACCGCATTTCTCAAGAACCCTCTGCGAAGCAAGGTTGTAAGAGAAGACACCCGTAAAGATCCTGACCACTCCAAGCTCGTTAAAACCGAATTCTGTGATCAGGTTAACGGCCTTTGTCATAATACCCTTATTCCAGAAAGGCTCTCCTATGAAATACCCTATTTCAGCGCTGTTGCGGTAAATGTCGCTTCCTTTCATCAAACTGATGTTACCTGCATATTCCCCTTTATATTCAATAGCAAAAAAGGTCTGCGGGTTCATTTTTTCGACCATATTAAAAAAGCGCCACGCATCCTCGAGACTATATGGATAAGGAAATGCATCCCGCAAATTCATGGCAATCTTCTTATTGTTAGCCAACCTGGCCATCACCGGGATGTCATCTGTGGTCAGATACCTTAAAACTATATCGCCGTCGGTTGCTACGATCATATGGCAAAGATAAGAATAATTGTTCCAGGCTTCGCGTTCCAGGCTACGCTAATATGTTGTAGTAGAGACGTAGCATGCTACGTCTCTACCATAAACGTATTCCTGATTGCGGATTCCTCTTATTTCCCTATGCAGAACTTGCTGAAAATATTTCCGAGGATCTCTTCATTGGTGACTTCACCGGTGATAGTACCAAGGTGGTGAAGTGCCTGGCGGATATCGGTTGCAATCAGGTCAGAGGGGATGTTCTTCTTAAAGCCTTCCGAAACCGCGTCAATCGAAGCAGCGGCATTGTTCAGGGCTTCAAAGTGCCTGAGGTTGTACACGATGGTTTGGTCAGTGAGTTTGTGCAGTTGAACGGCATCAAGCAGGCGCTCAGTAATCAGGTTAATGTTCTCATTCCTTTTTGCTGAAACAAACAGGGTATCGAGTTCCACCAAATGCTGGAAGCTATGCGGCGCCTCCATCAGCATGTCGGTTTTATTGGCAATCGGTATGATTGTTTTTTCAGGATCATGCAGTTGCTGCCTCAATTCATTAATCGATTCATCAATCTCTTCTTCTGTAACCTCATTAATATCAAATACATAAAGTACTATCCATGCAAGATTCATCTTCTCATAGGTGCGGCCGATACCCATTGTTTCAACGGTATCTTCCGTGAGCCTGAGTCCGGCGGTATCGATAAACCGGAAATTTACTCCTTCCAGGCTTATGGTATCCTCGATGGCATCACGGGTAGTACCCGGAATTTCAGATACCAGCGCCCGCTCTTCATTCAGCAGTGCGTTCAGCAGGGTCGATTTGCCAACATTGGTTTTTCCCGCAATGGCAACCGGTATGCCCTGTTTTATAACATTTCCGAGGGCGAACGACGATTTAAGGCTTTCAATCTCTTTGTGTATTGCCTTGAGCAGTTTCTTAAGGTCTTTGCGGTCAGCAAATTCCACATCTTCTTCACTGAAATCCAGTTCCAGTTCTATCAGCGAAGCAAAATGCACAAGCCTTGCTCTCAATTCACTGATCTTTCCTGAGAACCCACCCCGCATTTGTTTGATAGCCATCTGGTGGGTGCTGTCGGAGTTCGAAGCAATGAGGTCTGCTACGGCTTCTGCCTGCGAGAGGTCCATCTTCCCGTTCATAAAAGCCCTGAAGGTGAACTCGCCCGGCTGTGCAAGCCGCGCACCCTGGCTTACCAGCAGTTCCAGCAGGCGTTTCTGTATAAATACCGATCCGTGGCATGAAATCTCAACCACATCCTGTCCTGTATAGCTGTGGGGTTCAGCAAAAAGCGTAACCACCACCTCATCAAGCAATTCTTCCCCATCCATGATCTTTCCCAACTGGGCATGGTGGGCCATGCTTTCTTTTAGTGCATTGTGGCCGCTGTAAGGCCTGAAAAGCTTATCAGTTATGCTTATGGCATTGCTGCCCGAAAGTCTCACCAATGCAATGGCACCCATACCATGCGCCGTTGAGACTGCACAGATGGTGTCATTGGATGATAAGTAACTCATATTCATAACATTCAGCTTAAAGTGTTATGTAGATTTATAAATTTATCAATTTTCTCATGTACTTTGAACAAAAATAGCGAATTTTGGCTTTTTACCGGTCACAAAATTACTACAACTAAGTAAACACATTATGAGCATTTTGGTCAACAAGAATTCAAAAGTAATCGTACAGGGATTTACAGGAACAGAAGGCACTTTCCATGCCAGCCAGATGATTGAATACGGAACCAATGTAGTTGGAGGCATCACCCCCGGCAAGGGAGGCACAACACACCTGGATAAACCGGTTTTCAACACAGTGGCCGAGGCAGTCAAACAAACAGGTGCTGATGTATCTGTCATATTCGTTCCCCCGGCTTTTGCTGCCGACGCCATCATGGAAGCTGCCGAAGCAGGCATAAAGGTCATTGTATGCATTACCGAAGGAATTCCGGTTAAGGATATGCTCAAGGCAAAAGAATACATCAGGGACCGCAATTGCAGGCTTGTAGGACCAAACTGTCCGGGTGTCATCACCCCCGGCGAAGCTAAGGTTGGCATCATGCCCGGGTTCATTCACCAGAAAGGAATTGTCGGGATCGTAAGCCGCTCAGGAACCCTCACTTACGAGGCAGTTGACCAGCTTACCAAAGCAGGGCTCGGACAAACCACCGCCATTGGAATAGGAGGGGACCCTATCATCGGAACCACTACCCGTGATGCCGTTGAGTTGCTGATGAATGATCCTGAAACCAAAGGCATCGTTATGATCGGTGAAATCGGCGGCTCTATGGAAGCCGATGCTGCTTACTGGATTAAAGAACACGGCAATAAACCAGTTGTTAGCTTTATTGCAGGTGCCACCGCTCCCAAAGGCCGCACCATGGGCCACGCCGGAGCCATAGTGGGAGGAAAGGCCGATACCGCTGAAGCCAAAAAGGCAATCCTTCGTGAATGTGGTGTGTACGTAGTTGATTCGCCCGCCGAGATAGGATCAGCCATGAAAAAGCTGCTATCATAAGATTCAATTCCGGATTCCGGATGCAAAATTTGAAATTTGAGATTTGAAATTTGAATAC
>DATGZB010000037.1:0-133943 GCA_035297395.1 Lentimicrobium sp.
CACATTGACATGACATAAACACAACATTAACACCACAAAATATGTGGACTAATGTGGAGTCTATGTGGAGTCTATGTGGACTTAATGTGGAGTCATATAAGTTTTATTAATAAAATAACAAACAAAAAAGGGTTGCCTGTCAAAGAATATTAACAGTTAAATTCAGATAATAGATTGTGATAAGAAAAGGAGCGTATAGTGCCTACGCCTGATAGATTATTTCTCTGCTCTTATTTTTTAGCTGCTTCCTTAATATCCTTTACTTCAAGAGTATTTTTGGGGTATCCTGCTTTGGTCACTTGAATCATTGCCCTGCCCAATTCGCTAAGTGAACAGATCCATTGTGGTGCAAAAAGTTTGAGGACGGGAACCAACCAGGTGAAGTACTTATAATAAGAAAGGACATTTTTCGCTCCTTTTGATGGAATTAAAAATCCGGGACGAAATCCATATGATGACTTAAACGGAAGTTTTCTTAGGTCATTCTCAGTCTTTCCTTTTACCCTTGCCCACATCATCCGCCCTTTTTCAGTACTATCGGTTGCAGCCCCTGATACATAACAAAATACCATTCCGGGATTAAGAACCGACAGTTTACCGGCAATGTACATTGTCAAATCGTAAGTTACCTTTGTATAATCAGTCTCATTCATTCCAACTGAAGATACACCCAGGCAAAAGAAGCAGGCATCATAACCTGCGAATTGCCTTTCGACGGATGACATATTGAAAAGATCTGGTATAATGGCTTCCTTTACTTTCGGGTGTTTAATACCGGAAGGCCTCCTTAACAGCAAAATAATTGATTCAACAGCGGAATTGCTGATGCATTCCATCATAACCCCTTCACCAACCATACCCGTGGCACCGGTAATGATTACTTTCATAAACTTCAGTTTGATTCAAAGATACGAATTTCAATAGTGAATATTGAATGGTGAATATTGAATGGTGAATGATGAATGATGAATCAGCACTCTTTTCGCCCGCAATAACAATAGGAACAACCCAACAATGTTGGAACTGTTCATTAATCAGATTATGTGATTGGTTTGAGAAAGCCTAAATAAGGCAAAAGGTGAATCAAAAAAAGCAACACTTTCCTCTGTGAGAAGCCCCTCTCTCTTGAGGAGAGGGGTTGGGGTGAGGTGAAAAGTAACAGATAATCAATCACATAACAGTTTGTAAACGTTTACAAACGGATATATACGACTGTAATTGCTTATTATACGACTCCTGGAAAATGACCACTATAATTTTGCTTCATCGTTCAAACATACACAGGTAGGTTTTGAATAAGTTAGGAAAGTTAAATTTTGAACAGCCGTTAAGGCACAAAAACCAAAAGCGATGAAAGCATTAAACAACAGGGTTCAGTTGATCGGTTTCCTGGGAGCAGATCCTGAAATGAAAACCTTTAATGATGGAAAGGTAATGGCAAAAATGTCATTGGCAACCAATGAGGCAACAGTTGAAAAAGGAAGGAAAGCAATCAGGACACAATGGCACCAGTTGGTAGCATGGGGTAAACTGGCAGAGATATGTGGAAAGTACCTTCAAAAAGGAGGTGAGATAGCTGTCGAAGGAAGAATTGCTTACAGTTCTTTTACAGATAGGGAAGGGGTTAACCGGTTGAATACACAAATAACCATTAATGACCTTCTGATGATTACAGCCAGGCAGACTAATTGAATCATTATTAAAAAATAATAAGAGACAAAATCACGAATTTAATAACATAAAAAATCAAGCAAAATGAACAGTTTAAGGAACAGAGTTACATTGATCGGAAGATTAGGCGCAGAACCGGTAGTAAGGACAATTGATGGCAACAGGAAAGTTGTGCGCATGACACTTGCAACAAGTGACCAATTTATGAAGAATGGTGAAAAAACCAAAGAAACACAATGGCATAGCCTTGTGGTTTGGGGGCCTCTTTGTGATACATGCGAAAAATACCTTACTAAGGGAAAAGAAATTGCTGTGGAGGGAAAAATCGTTTACCGCAAATGGGATGATAAAGAAGGAAACAATCATTTTATGACAGAAATAAATGTTGATAACCTTTTAATGATAGGGGGAAATAAAGAAAATTAATGAAGGCCAAAAATCCTGATACCATCAGGAGAGACACGCTAAAATTAGCGGTTTCCTGAAATCAATGAGGCTGCCCAAACATAAGTTGGACAGCCTCTCTTTATTGACAAAATAATGGAATACTTTTTCAAACCGGTTATTCTCCATTGATTGTTAATATTATTTTAAACTGTTGATATAAGTTGAACTTTTTTCATTATATTTTTACAGTATCATAAAGGAAAAGAAAAAGCGTTAAGATATTTCAGATTGTAGTACATTGAGTTCGGAAAAAGTAAGTAATCAGTTCCAAATATGGCAGTAAGCAATAAACCTCTTGCTAAAACGAAAAAGGGCTCTGATTCAGACGATGCATTACTAAAAAGACAGGAAAAAGAACCGCGTAAGAGTAAAAAGCCGGCTGAAAAAAAGAGTAACTCACAAAAAAAGATTATCACACTTGTTGAAAGGAAAAAAACCGGCAGAAAAGAAGTAGCAGTCAATGCGAAGACTCCTGCCGCTGAACCAAAAATTCTCCTTAAAGATACTTCTCCAAAAAAGATTTTCGTCCTCGATACTTCAGTTATATTATACAACCACGATTGCATAAAGACCTTTGATGATAATGACGTGGCACTTCCTATAACTGTCCTTGAGGAACTGGATAATTTCAAAAAGGGTAATGACAACATTAATTTCGAGGCTCGTGAGTTCATCCGCATCATCGATCGCATGTCAGACCAAAACACCCTTACCAGTTGGATCCCGCTTGAGAAGAATAAGGGGGGGAAGTTCAAGGTAATCATGAAAGAAAAGGGCGAAGTGGATGCCCGCGAGGTGTTCGATGATAATAAGCCCGACCACCGTATCCTTAACGCAGCTCTTTCACTAAGCCAGGAATATCCTGACCGCAAAGTGATTCTTGTCAGCAAGGATATTAACCTTAGACTTAAAGCCAAATCGCTTAACATCAATGCCGAGGACTACCTTACCGGTAAAATTAAGAATGTAGAAGGACTTTATACCGGTACATCAACGATCACTGGGCTGTCAGGCAGTGTGATCGATAAACTGTATAAAGAGGGTGCCTGCAAGCCAAAAGATATAGGTGTAAAAAATCCTACTCCAAATCATTACTTCATTCTGCGGAATGGCAACACCTCCGCTTTGGCCTATTTTAACGCCATTACGCAAAAGGTTGAGAAGATTGAGAAAAGAACAGCCTTCAGGATTGTTCCGAGAAACGCTGAGCAGGTTTTCGCCATGCATGCCATCCTTAATCCTGATGTTAAGCTCGTTACCTTACAGGGCGTAGCAGGTACGGGTAAGACCCTCATAGCACTTGCTGCAGCACTTGAACAAAAGAGAAACTTCAAACAGGTTTTCCTTGCCAGGCCAATCGTGCCACTTAGCAACAAGGATATCGGATTTCTGCCGGGTGATATCAAATCGAAGATCAACCCTTATATGGAACCGCTGCATGATAATCTTAAGTTCATACAGAGCCAGTTCAATGAAAAGGACAAAGAATATAAAAATATCACCGATTCGCTTGAAAATGAGAAGCTGGTGGTTCAGCCACTTGCGTATATAAGGGGAAGGAGTATATCAAATGTATGCTTTATCGTTGATGAAGCGCAGAATCTTACTCCGCATGAGATAAAGACGATTATTACCCGTGCCGGACAGAATACAAAGATTATTTTTACCGGTGATATTTACCAGATTGATACGCCATACCTTGACGCACAAAGTAACGGATTATCCTATCTGATCGATAAGATAAAGCACCATGCGATCTATGCTCATGTAAGGCTTGAAAAAGGTGAACGCTCTGAATTAGCGAACCTGGCGAATGACCTTTTATGAAAAAAGAAGCAGGCGAAAGGCAAAACACAAAATGTTAGCTAAAATTTTTAGGCTTTAGCCCTTAGCCTTTAGCCTTATTTTGCTTCGTAAACCACGGCTGTAACTGTTTGTCCCACGGCCTTAAGTGTTTCCTTGCTGATTTTATCGATGTCATCACCAACCGTATGCCAGTAGTCGAAGAAGCCTTTATCCCGTTCATCCGAATAGTCTATAATGTCGATAGTAGGTATCCTTAAATTCTCGTTTATGTACAAGTGGTCGTCAATGACCTGGCCTGAATTCCTGTTAATAAAGAAATTGCCAAAGCCGATCCTGTCAGCTGTTTCCCATACCTTCCTTACAATATTTGGAGCGTAATAGCGGGAGTTGCCTTCCTGTGCAAAGACAGCTCCTTCTGCCCCAACCATATCAAGCAGTATTCCGAAACGAGCCGTATAACCGGGCACATGAGGGTTTTTCGACCAATATTGAGAGCCCAATGCCCAGGCATCCTGGTAAGCGCCCTGAAAATCCTGTGGCTCACCATAATCCTCTGCGTCAAACAGGATGATATCGACACCGACCCCCGGATTTTCAATGCTCATTACCCTTGCGATTTCCAGGAGCACGGCGGCCCCGCTCGCCCCGTCATTTGCTGCCGGTACCGGTTTTTTATGATTTGCTGCATCTGGATCATGGTCAGCCCATGGCCTTGAATCCCAGTGGGCACAAAGTAAAATCCTTGATCGTTGTTCAGGATTTATGCTTCCAATGATATTCCTTGCATCAAGCATGGTTCCATCAAATGCCCTTAGCCTTGCTTTTTGTTCAGTCACCGTCGCATTATACTTTTTTAAAGTTGCCACCAGCCAGTCACCACACTCCCTGTGTGCTTTTGTATTCGGGACTCTCGGACCAAAAGAAAGCTGTTTTTGAATAAAAAGATAGGCAGTGTCAGCATTGAACTGAGGAACATTTACCGTTTTTGCTGCAGCTTTTTGATCATCCTTCTTATTGGGTTTTACGTTGGAATTGCATCCTGAAATGCTGATCATTAGAGCTGCAATTACTGGGAAACATAAATTATTCGGGAAAAGAAACATTATTATCTTTTATTACAAATTAATGATTTATTACTCTGTTCTGCCTGGTTTTTAATACACTGAAATTGTGGAAAAGTATTTTACTCATGACTGATCTCAATACACTTTAGTTGCGGAAGGTAATGATTTAGATTAATACTTCTGTTCCGTCTTTTACAATACTTACTTAACTAATCATGTATTAAACACAAAATGGTGATTTCTTATTCAGGATATTAAAAATTCAACCTGAAGACAGAACCTTCGCCAGGCTTAGATTTTACAGTGATAGAGCCTTTATGTAAATGCATGATCTGTCGTGAGAGGCTCAAACCTATTCCGGAGCCTTCTTTCTTGGATGTGAAGAAAGGCATAAAGATCTTATCAAGTATGTCAGGTTTAATTCCCATTCCATTGTCGGCAAAATCGATGGTGACCTTATCCCCCACACTCAGGGCAGCCACGACTTCAATCTGGGGTTCGGGGGTTTCTTTTACAGCATCGATTGCATTGAGTAAAAGATTGATAAATACCTGGTCCATCAGGTCGGGATCAGCAGTGATCATTAAATCTTCAGGGAAAACACGAGGAGTGCAGGTAATTCCAAACTTCTCCATTTTCGGTTTGAGGAGGATATGTGCCCTGTCGAATAATTCCCTCACGGGGAAATACCTGAAATTTGGCCTTGGAATGCGTGTAAGGTTGCGGTAATTCTCAACAAAAGTCAATAATCCCTGGCTTCGGTTCCTTATAGTCACCAAAGCCTCATTGACACTTTGCATATCATCTTCATCAAGTTCTCTGAGTTTGAACGACCGTTCCTTTTCATCATCCTCAAACATGATGTCTTCAACGGTTGAGGCCAGGGACGATATCGGAGTAATTGAATTCATAATTTCATGGGTAAGCACCCTTATAAGATTCTGCCAGGATTCAATTTCCTTTTCATCCAGTTCTGTTGTAATATTTTGCAGTGATACCAAGACAAATTCCTCGCCACGCATCCTGAATTCGGTCGCGTAAATAGCCAATTGCATGAGGTTATCGTCCAAAACAATCTTGACCAGTTGCCTGTCTCCTGCTTTCATGCTTAGGAGTATTTCAGGCAGATCGTGCTTAATAGGTTCAAGTTCCTGAATATATTGGATGTTATTGAGTTTCAGGAGCCTTTTAATTGCATTATTGAAAATATCGACTTTACCATCCTTCTTAAAAGCAAGGATCCCTATATTAACATGCTGAACTACGGTAAGCAGGTAGTTGTAGTGTTCTTCTTTTTCTGCCCTGTTTTTCCTGAATTCGGAGATTACTTCATTAAATGCCCTGTTCAGTCCTTCGAATGTTCCTCCCAAAGCCCTGTCACTGAATGAGGTGCTGAAGTCAGAGTGCCTGATACTTTCAAGGAAATGGGTGAGTTTCCTGTTGGTGCGTTCAACGAAGAAAATAAGGCTTGCTATCTGGCTGAGGGCAATAGCAATTGCAATGAATGAGGTTATGGGATGTTGCTTAGTCTGTATAAGCAGCAGTAGCAACAAAAGGTTAAGGGTTATCAGTAATATCCTGACTGTAATCCAAATCCTGAATTTTTTAAAGACCATGTTTTTCTATTCTTCTGTAGAGTGAAGCCCTGGTCAGTCCAAGTTCCTTGGCTGCCTTGCTGATATTGCCACCATGTTTATCAATGACCTTCCTTATAAGAAGTTTTTCTCTTTCCTCAAGGTTGGTGATATCTTCAGTCTCATCATCAGGAATATTGTCATCCAACTGGGATAAAAAGAAATCCTGCGGTTGAAGTATATTGCTTTCACTCATAATAACAGCCCTTTCGACAGCATGTTGAAGTTCACGGATGTTTCCGGGCCAGGTGTGTTTTTCAAGCCTCCGGATCGTGGAGGGGTTGATCCGTTTTAACGGCATCTTGTATTTTTTACAATAGATGGTGAGGAAATGCTCAACTAAAAGCTGGATATCTTCAGTTCTTTCCCTTAAAGGAGGGAGATGTACTTCAACCGTATTGATTCTATAGAGCAAATCCTGTCTGAACTTCCCTTCATTAACCATCTGGTAGAGAGGCATATTGGTCGCACATATCAGTCGTACATCTATAGGAATCTCCCTGTTCGTGCCAAGGCGTACAACCTTCCTGTTCTGAATCACGCTAAGGAGCTTTGATTGAAGTGCAAATGAAAGGTTCCCTATTTCGTCGAGGAATATGGTGCCCCTGTTGGCAGCCTCAAACCGGCCGGCCCGGTCTTCCTTGGCATCGGTAAAAGCGCCTTTCTTGAAACCAAATAGTTCACTTTCAAAAAGTGTTTCACTAATGGCCCCGAGATCTACACTTATAAATACCTCATCCCTGCGTGATGAAGCTTTATGTATGGCTCGTGCGATAAGTTCCTTCCCGGTTCCGTTTTCGCCCAGGATCAGGACGTTAGCTTCGGTTTTGGCAACTTTATCAACGGTTGCCATTACCTTCTGCATGGGAGGCGATTGACCGATAAGATTTGTATACCCTATATCCTGGTCGGCAATCAGCACTTTTTGTTTGCTTCTCAGGTCATCAATGATTTCATTGGACTGCCTCACTTTAAGGTTAGCAGTAATGGTTGCCAACAGTTTCTTGTTATCCCATGGTTTTAAGATAAAATTAGTTGCTCCCTCCTTGATACCCTGTACTGCCAATTCAATATCGCCATATCCGGTAATAAATATCACAACGGCCAAAGGATCAATTTCAATGATCTTGTTGAGCCAATGAAATCCTTCTTTTCCACTGGTGGCATCACGGGAGAAATTCATGTCAAGAAGAATAAGATCATAATTCTCACCTTTCATCAAAGCAGGTATATTCTCCGGATTTTTTTCAGTATGAACAGCGGTAAAGTGCTGCTTAAGAAAGAGTTTTGCTGCCAGGAGCACATCTGTGTCATCGTCGATTATGAGAATCTTAGCTTCGATTTTACTCATCCTGTTTATTTTTTTTCGTTTTTAGTTTAAACCGCGTATTTTTACCTACGGCACCGCTAATATACAATAATTATGTTCGGAAGTGAACATCATTGTTTCAAGCACGAACGGTATTTATTAAACAGAACAGATACAACCAGGCTCTATTGCTATGAAAATCAATGATTTACGTTTTATGGCACAGTATTTGGCTTAAAATTTAATTGCTAAAAAAAGTTAAAATGGATCGTGTGATCGAAAAGAAGACCTGGACTACTGGGAAAATACTCACAACTACCGGCGCAACCATATTCGCTTTATTCCTTGTGTGGATGTTTTTTATGAGAGACAACCGCAGTAAATTATATATCCAGAAAGATCAATTAACGATAGCTGAAGTTACAAAAAGTAAATTCCAGGAATTCATACCGGTCGATGGTGTCTTGTTACCAAGAAACACAGTATATATTGATGCTGTGCAGGGAGGCGTTGTTGATGAGGTATATGTTGAAGACGGTGCCATTTTAAAGAAAGGTGATCCTATCCTTAAATTATCAAATGCCAACATGGAATTGAGCTATATGGACCAGGAGACCCGTATGTATGATGCTATCAATAACCTGGCTAATACTCTTATAAATATCGAACAGCTCAAATACACAAGGCAAAAGGAAATTACGGAACTCAGGTATGAGATTGATAAACTAAAAACCGACTTCAACCGAAAGGAGCTTTTTTTTCGTGATCAGCTGATATCAGCAAAGGAATACGAAGATGCTGAAAGAGATTATAATTATGCTCTCAACCAGCTGGAATTGACGCTAAAGCTCAAAAGACTGGATTCTATATCAGGAGTCAGGCAAAGTCAGCAAATCACCTCTTCAATGGAGCGCATGCAGAATAACCTTGCACTGCTAAAGCGCAATATGGATAACATGACCATAAAATCGCCGGGTGATGGTAAACTTTCATCTTTCAACGTAGAAATAGGGGAGACAAAGAATGCAGGTGAGCACCTGGGGCAAATTGATATCCCGGGAGGTTTTAAAGTGAGGGCTAATGTGGATGAAAGATATATTTCGAGAATATTTAATGGTCAGGAAGCTGAATTTGACCTGGGTGCTGAGACTTATCAGCTGGCAGTGCATAAAATCTTTACAAATGTTACGAATGGCTCATTTCAGGTTGATCTTATATTTAATGGTAAAGAACCTGAAAATATAAAGAGGGGACAAACCTTGCAACTTCGAATGAAATTTTCGGGTGAAACTGAAGCAGTAACCATACAACGGGGCGGATTTTACCAGCAAACGGGAGGCAACTGGATTTATGTTTTAGACCCGGGTGGAAGTTTTGCACAAAAACGCGATATAAAGATCGGCCGTCAAAACATCTATTCATATGAGGTGTTAGAAGGCCTAAACCCGGGGGAGAAGGTCATTGTTTCTTCGTATGAATCCTTTGGTGATAAAGAAAAATTAATATTTAAATAAGTCTAAAACTCATTCTCATGAACACAACGATGCTTAAGACGGTAAATCTTACTAAAATCTTCCGGACCGACGAGGTTGAAACCACTGCCCTGCAAAATGTTTCATTCCAGGTTCAAACGGGTGAGTTTGTCGCAATAATGGGACCTTCAGGATGCGGGAAATCAACGCTCCTGAACATACTGGGATTGTTGGATAATCCAAGTGGAGGAGATTACTATTTCCTGGGCCAGGAGGTTTCGAAGTTTACTGAAAAGATGCGGGCCAATCTTCGTAAAAAGAATATTGGTTTTGTTTTCCAGAATTTCAATTTGATAGATGAATTGAATGTCTATGAAAATGTTGAATTGCCACTGATATATTTGGGGATGAGCAGTTCAGAGCGTAAAAAACGCGTTGAAGCGACGCTCGAGCAGATGCAAATTATGCACAGGCGTAAGCATTTCCCATTGCAGCTTTCTGGTGGACAGCAGCAGCGTGTGGCTGTTGCGAGGGCGGTTGTTGCTTCACCTCATTTAATTCTGGCTGATGAACCCACCGGAAACCTTGATTCTGCCCATGGCGAAGAAGTAATGAATTTGCTGGCAACACTTAATCAAAATGGAACTACCATTATAATGGTGACCCATTCACAACACGATGCAGAATTCAGTCAACGCATCATTCGCCTGTTTGACGGTCAGATCGTGAACGAAAACATCCGTACAAGCAGGTCACAGATCTCTTTACAAAGTTGAAATGTTAGTAATTAGCTATTTTACCACCTCCTTAAGGAGCCTGCTTCGTCAGAAGACTTACCTGATCATCAACTTGATGGGACTGGCGGTGGGAATAGCCGCTTATCTTATGATCATGTTGTATGTAACCCATGAAAAGGGTTATGACAAGCAGATTGAAAAGCGTAACAACATGGTCAGGGTGGTTGAGATACAAAATGAACCGGGTGTTGGTAACCAGCATGTAGCAATCACAATGGGTCCACTTGCCCGGGAATTGAAAAATACTTTCCCACAGATCAGGGAAACTGTTAGAATCATGCCGGCATATAATATTAACTCTGTAAGCTACGGAAGTAAGCTTTTCAGGGAGAATAACATGCTGATTGCAGATCCCGAGATTATAGACATGTTCTCTGTAAAACTTATAAAAGGGAATCCAGATAAGGTTTTGCATGATCCACACACTATGGTCATTTCAGAAGATATCGCAAAAAAATATTTCCTTACCGTAGAAAATGCTATAAACTCCACTTTAATGCTCAACAATAACAGTTACAAAGTGGAGGGTATCATGGAAAATCAAACCCACCATACGCATATTTATTTCGATATGCTCATTTCTATGTCTTCAATTGAAGGTACTCCTGATTTCGAATGGATGAACCACTGGGGCTCAAATTCGTTCGTGACCTATTTACTGCTGGATGATCCGTCAAGCGCTGAGACGATAGAAAAGGAGTTGCCACGTTTTATTAAAGAGAAGATCTTTTCGCAGAATGATGGATGGGAATACCTCGAAATGTATCTGCAGCCGGTTAACGACATTTATCTTAAATCACAGCATATCAAGTTCCAGATGGTATCAACGGCAGGAGATTCAAAAACTGTCCTGATATTTTCAGTGGTGGCTATCCTTATACTCTTAATTGCATGTATTAATTATATAAATATTTCACTCGCAAGGTCGGTTAAACAAGCACGGGAAGTTGGTATGCGGAAGGTGCTTGGTGCAGACAGGAAGAGCCTAGTTTATAGGTTTATCAGCGAGTCCTTCGCTGTGACATTAATAGCCATCTTGTTTGCAATAGGAATCCTCGAATTAATACTGCCTGAAATCAATAAAGTGCTGGGAACCACCTTCAAACTCGATTTTGGTTTGCCGCTTTTTAACATCGGTTTGGTTCTTTTACTCATTGTTATCAGTCTTATTTCGGGGTCTTATCCCGCTTTTTATCTTTCAAGATACCAGCCGGCATTAGTGCTTAAAGGCGGGTTTACATCCTCAGGCAGGTCAGGTTATTTGAGTAAAGCTCTTATAGTTTTTCAATTCGCTATTAGCATTGGGCTGATTTTTTCCATCCTGATGATCAATGACCAAATAAGATATATCCAGAAAAAGGATCTCGGAATCAAGTATCATAACACACTATTTGTGTTTTTCGGGCAGCAAGATTACAAAAAGCTGGATATCCTGAAGCAATCATTACTTGAAAATCCAGCAATAGTGAGTGTTTCAGGGTCATCGTTCATGAATGGTGTCAGTGGTTCACAGGGGCCCATTTTTATTGATGACACATCAAATACCAGGTTAGCTGTGAGATATGGATTTGTCGATGAGACATTTTTCTCTTCAATGGGCATTGATATTATTGAAGGCCGCAATTTTGATCCAACTATAAAGAGTGACAGTGCATCAGCGGTGATCCTGAATGAAGCAGCTATCAGTAAACTGGGTTGGGATGACATTAATGGTAAAAGATTAAATTCACTGGATGATGATTCGCTGATTAAACCCAAAGTAATTGGTGTTATCCGTGATTACCATTATTATTCACTTAAAACACTCATAGAACCGGCAGCTTACTTTTACATCCCCGAAAATTTCAGGGGCGTTACTATTAAATATGCCGGACACATGAAAAGGCAGGAAGCGGAAACGTTTATTGAAAAAAAATGGAAAGAGATATATCCTAAAACCCCATACCAATCTGTTTCTTCAGACGATTATCTGTTGGACGGTTATAAAACTGATTTGAAGATAAGAACTTTGTTTGTGTATTTTGCCATTATAAGTATGTTCCTTTCAGCAATCGGTTTATATGGGCTGACTTCACTTCTGATAGAACAGAAAACTAAAATAATCGGAATAAAGAAGGTTCTGGGCAGTCCGGTTTATAGTATTATTTTCAATCTGATAAAAGAGTACATTCTACTGGTAGGGTTATCTGGTGTTATAGCTATTCCGATTTCCATACTCTTTATTAAGCGCTTTCTGGATGCTTATCCTTACAGGGTAGAGATCAGCATACCGAATGTTGCCGCTGCTTTACTGCTTGCTGTTCTGATTGCTTTTATGACGATTGTCTTCAAAGCTGGAAAGACTGCAAATTCCAATCCTCTCGAGGCTCTTAAGTATGAATAGTTTATTCAGAATATTTGAGATTTGAGATTTGAGATTTGAGGTTGAGGGTTGAGTTGAACGTAGCTGAATCTAGTCCTATTTCCTATTCATTAAATACAAATCTATTCCTTTTCCTGTGAGAAATGGTTTAGAGTTTATGAATCCGTCTTTATCGGATTAATGAAAAAAAGTAAAAGTAACTCACTTAAAAATAATTTTGGAACAATTTCTGATTAAGGTTGATGTTATATTATTTTTGCAATTCTTAACCAAAAACCTTAATACAGGGAAATGAAGAACAAGTATAGTGATCTGATCGAACAGACTTTTGATTTTCCTCAGGATGAATTTCATGTAGAAGACAATGAACTCAATTTCCATGACATCCCTTTGATGGACATTATAAAACAATATGGTACGCCGCTGAAAATCACTTATCTGCCAAAGATTTCCCAGCAAATCCAAAAAGCTAAGAAAATGTTTAATGTGGCAATGGCAAAAGCTGATTACCAAGGCGATTACCATTATTGCTACTGTACAAAAAGCTCACATTTTTCCTTTGTTATGGAAGAGGTTTTAAAGAATGATGTACATATCGAAACCTCTTCGGCTTTTGATATTTTCCTGCTTGAAACGCTTTATGAGCAGGGCCTATTAAGTAAAGAGAGTTACGTAATTTGCAATGGTTTCAAGCGTCCACAGTATATTGAAAATATCGCAAACCTTATAAATGAAGGTTTTGATAACACTATTCCCATTCTGGACAATAAATTCGAATTAGATCAGCTTGACCGTAATATCACAAAGAAATGCAAGATCGGGATGAGGATTGCTTCGGAAGAGGAGCCAAAATTTGAATTCTATACTTCCCGTCTTGGAATCCGGTATAATGACATTATTCCCTATTATGAAGAGAAAATAAAGAATAACCCGAAATTCCAGCTGAAGATGCTTCACTTCTTTATTAATACCGGAATAAAAGACTCAGCGTACTACTGGAACGAATTATCCAAGTGCGTTAATTTATATTGTCAGTTAAAAAGTATTTGTCCTGAACTTGATTCACTGAATATAGGTGGAGGCTTTCCGATTAAGAATTCATTATCGTTTGATTACGATTATGAATATATGGCCGAAGAGATAATCTCACAGGTAAAAATGATTTGTCAGCGAAACAATACCGTAGAGCCTGACATCTTTACCGAATTCGGATCGTATACCGTAGGTGAAAGCGGCGCTACTTTGTACTCAATTATCGACCAAAAACAACAAAACGACCGTGAGCTGTGGAATATGATTGATTCATCTTTCATGACTACGCTGCCGGATACATGGGCGTTAAATCAGCGTTTTATTTTATTGGCAATAAACAAATGGGACTCCGAGTATGAGCGGGTCTTCCTTGGTGGGCTTACATGTGACAGTGAGGATTATTATAATGCCGAAGCTCACGCCAATGCTATATTTCTTCCCAAACTTGATAATGAGGATCCTCTATACATTGGCTTATTCCATACAGGTGCCTACCAGGAATCGATAGGAGGATATGGCGGTATCCAACATTGCCTTATTCCGGCACCCAAGCATATAATCATTGACCTGGATGAGGAAGGTGAATATACAACAAAGCTTTTCGCAAAAGAGCAAACTCATAAATCAATGTTAAGGATCTTAGGTTATTGATTTTGCTTATCAAATGACGTAATTTAGCAAATCGATTTTTGGAGAGTCTGTGTGGTGTAATTTGACTCCTCCAGAATATTCTATTCATTTAAGCGGGATGTTATGAAATACAAGAATTTCGGGGGTCTTCCTGACGAGTACTCTAAGTTTGAAAATTCCAAAATAGTTATCGTACCGGTTCCTTATGACGGAACCAGCACTTGGATAAAGGGAGCTGATAAAGGTCCGGAAGCTTTAATAGAAGCCTCTGCCAATATGGAAGTATATGATATAGTGGCTGACAAGGAGGTTTATAAGGTTGGCATCCATACTACTGAGCCAATCAGGGAACGACGTTCACCCGAGAAACTTGCTAAGGAGGTAGAAGCCAAGATTACACAGCTTCTTAAGAAAAAAAAGTTTCCGGTAATTATTGGTGGGGAACATTCAGTCAGTATTGGTGCGTTTAAAGCTTTCTCAGAATATTATAAGGATAGCGATTTCACAATACTCCAATTTGATGCGCATGCCGATATGCGTCAGGAGTATGAAGGCAGCAAATATAACCATGCATGTGTAATGGCCCGTGCAGTCGAAATGGCACCAGTTCTTCAGGTTGGGATAAGAAGTATGAGCTTTGAAGAGAGAGCAGATTTAAAACCTGAGAGGGTTTTTTATGCCGATTATATCCTTGATACAGGAAATACTACCTGGATGTATGACCTGCTTAACAAGCTTGGTAAAAATGTCTATATCACCATTGACCTTGATGTTTTTGATCCATCCATTATGGGATCAACAGGTACACCAGAGCCTGGCGGGATGTTATGGTACACAATGATCGACATCCTTCACAAGGTAAACCAGAAATCTAATATTGTTGGTTTTGATGTCGTTGAACTTTGTCCGATGAAATACAATAAAGCTCCAAATTTTCTTGCCGCCAAACTGGTGTATCAGTTACTTACATATAAATTCGCACCGTTGGTGAAGTGATTTAACCATAAAAAAAAAGCTCCGTTAATCCGGAGCTTTTTTTATGTCATTAATGATATCATTAATGGTATACTACCAACCAAGTATCCAGGCAAATATTAATGGTGCCACTATGGTTGCATCGCTTTCAACGATGAATTTAGGGGTATGTATATCCAGTTTTCCCCATGTTATTTTTTCATTTGGTACAGCTCCTGAATAACTTCCGTATGAAGTAGTTGAATCACTTATCTGGCAGAAATATGACCAGAAAGGAACATCATGCCATTCAAGGTCCTGATACATCATAGGCACTACACAGATAGGGAAATCGCCTGCTATGCCGCCACCAATCTGGAAAAAGCCAACGCCTTTACCTGAAGAATTCTTTCTGTACCAGTCAGACAGCCATACCATATATTCAATACCTGTCTTCATAGTAGATGGATTCAATTCGCCTTTGATGCAATAAGATGCGAAAATGTTTCCCATTGTACTGTCTTCCCATCCCGGAACAATGATCGGGAGGTTCTTTTCAGCAGCAGCCAGCATCCAGGAGTGTTTTGGATCAATCTCATAGTCGGCTTCCATTACCCCGCTTAAGAGTAATTTATACATATACTCATGCGGGAACCAGCGTTCTCCTTTTGCCTGGGCGTCCTTCCATATCTTTTCTATATGATGCTGTATTCTTCTGAAAGCCTCTTCTTCAGGGATGCATGTATCAGTTACCCTGTTCATTCCTTTTGACAGTAGCTCATATTCCTGTTCGGGGGTAAGATCCCTGTAATTGGGCACTCTCTTATAATGGGTATGAGCCACCAGGTTCATAATATCTTCTTCAAGATTTGCCCCTGTGCATGATATGATCTGTACTTTATCCTGCCTGATCATCTCGGCAAGAGATATTCCCAGTTCGGCAGTACTCATCGCACCTGCAATGGTTATCATCATTTTACCGCCTTCAAGAAGATGCGCCTCATATGCTTTGGATGCGTCAATCAGTGCAGCTGCATTAAAATGCCTGTAATGATGTTCAATAAATTGTGAAATAGGTCCTTTAGCCATTGGTTTAACTTTTTTGCAAAGATATCAAACGTATTAGTTTTATTTATTATAAAATACTATCTTTCATCCCAAATTTCTGTGCTGTCGGTTTTCAGCGTAATCCACAAACAAACAGGCACTTAGCTGTGTTATTTTATGCTCTTTACTAATATATAGCTTTGCATGATAACTACTTTTTCAACTCGCATTTCAAAGTGCCTGGATATTATCAGCAGCATATTAGTCTCTTTTCCAAGACATGGCAACCGTATATTTATAACTACAGTTACAGTTTTATGCTTGTTTATTTCTTCAAATTCAATTGCTCAAAAGGAAATTAAGGTTACTGATGTTTCAGAGGCACTTGGTGACAGATATTATGATGCAGTTGAGTACCTGGAAAAAAACACATGGATTTACGATACTCTTGTAAAATCAGGCATTTCTCCTGAATTAGCTTATTCAGTTGTATTTCCCGGATTAACACGTTACTCAGCCTTAAAGGACATCATGGAAACCAGTGCCATGCGAACCTTGTACGTTCAATCTGGACGCAGGTACTCAAAATACGAGATTGGAAGGTTCCAGATGAAACCTTCATTTGCCGAGTTAGTTGAAAGGAATGCTATAAAATACAAACTCACCGATTTTGTATTTAAAACAGCCAACAATGCGAAAGCCAGAAGTGAAAGAGCGAAGCGCATCGATAAACCTTCCTGGCAGGTGCAATACCTTATATTGTACATTAAAATCATGGATAAGCGATTCTCGCATATCAAATGGAAGACTCCCACTGATAAAATTCGCTTCTATGCAACTGCCTTTAATATAGGTTTCAACAGAAACGAGCGGGCAATTAAGTATTTCATGTCCAAACGCTCAATAATGAGGTCATCAAGGGACTTCAAATCCAAACTACGCCATGGTGATATAGCTGCATGGTTTTTTGAAAATGATGGCTATAAATTCAAATCAGACATAGCCATCATTCGGAATCCGGAAGATAATTCTGAAAAAAAATAAGAGGCTATCATTTTGACAGCCTCTCAGATTGATTAGGGATTCGGTTAGTAGATATCCCGATGCGGATTATATAGTAGAGGTGTGTGGTGTTTCTTTTTCTTTACCCTATTTTTCTTTAACTATTAATTTAGACGATGCAATTATCTGATGGTTGCATGTGATCTTTAAAATATAAATACCTGACATTAAGCCATCTGCATTTAAAATCAGATTATTGCTTCCTGACACTGCATGGTTTTTTTGAATAATTACGACTCTACCTGACATATCTGTAACAATAAGCTCAATATCACCACTTTCCGGTGATATAAGGTTTATGTGTATGGCTTCAGAAGAAGGATTTGGCCAAATGGCAATATCCCCGGAATTGTTTGGTTTTTCCGGTAATCCAAAGGGATCAGCTACAAATCCAATTTCTGTCAGGGCAGGAGCGATTTCAGGATTTGACATAAAATTATCCCATAAAAGTTCTGAGCGATAATTTTCAATCATGTTAATAATAGGGCCCTGGTCAATAGCCAGGTAAGAATCAGCGTACCAGTTCACTCTCTCATTATAAGCATCAAAGAATCCCATTCTTCCCCATATTTTTTCACCTTTTTCCCTGTAAAAATACTTGAGTGCGTTTAGGGATTCAACCGGTGTATATGGCATTGATGATAATGCTGCAGTTGGTGTAAGAGTCCCGTTATCTCTTGAAGCAGTAGGTTCATGAACCTGGTATCCGTTTGGATCATCGCTTGCTGTAAATCCCCAGGCGTTTTCCCCATAACCAGGATGGTTTTTGGGATTATCAATTGCATATGCTCTGTGGATCAGCGTATGATTCCGGTTGAGATTAAAGTAATTGGTATATTGATCTTTTATATTCCGCGGATCAAATCCCTGGAATGAATAGTGTGCAAAAAAGAGTGGTCCACCATAATCCCATCCAATATCCAGCTTATAGCCATAAAAAGTTCCGCCGTTCTCATAACCAGCTGCCCAACCGGATTGCCAAAGCGAACCATTCACAGAATAGGTAGGAGATGCGACACCAAGAATATAAACTATGGCAGCCTCATTCCATCCCCTTACCTGCATATTAATTGCCCATCCATAATTCGGTGACCAGTGCCAGTATAGAACATTTGAATTATTCTTATCATACCAGTCCCATTCTATGGTTTCCCAAAGCTGTGTAAGCCGATCTCTTAATATAGTTTCTAATGAATCTTCCGAATTGAAATATTGTCTTGCTGTCAGAATGCCCTGGGCAAGAAAAGCAGTTTCAACAAGGTCGCCACCATTGTCATCTGGACTGAATGGAATAACGTTGCCAGTATTACCATCCATCCAATGAGGCCATGCACCATGGAAACGATCAGCAGTTTCTAAGAAGCCGGTAATTTTGAGCAAACGGTCGATTCCTTGTTGCCGTGTGATAAAACCTCTCTCAATTCCCACAAGCAGGGCCATTATGCCAAATCCTGAGCCTCCAATAGTTACCACATCACCCGATGTATTCCTTTCACGGGCAAGTCCTGAGACAGGGTGGGCAAAATCATAGAAATATCTAAAAGTATACTGCTGTACCATTTGCAGTAACTCATCATCTGTAAATTCCCTGGTAGCCGCAGCAGTGGTATCAGAATATTCCGACAATTGGTTTGAAGGATTTAAGGAAGCTACCCTATAAACTAAAGTGCTGTCATACCCAAAATCAGCTACCCAGTCTATATAACCGGTATCTGTGGCTGTCACAAGCCCTGCAGTATGAAACGTTAATCCGCCATCCGTTGATCTTTGCACCTGGTAACCATTGAGATCTGGTTCGGGATTTTTATGCCATAATATCTCTATATGACTATCATAACCAGTTGCTTGAACACCCGTTGGCACTGATGCAATCGGCGAAACCCCGCTTCCTTTAAAGACACGCATATCATCAATAAGCAGGGTATGTTGTATATTGTCAGCAACACCTTGTGTAAAACCGATTGTCTTGATCTTAGTAAAATCAACAGCGTCACCTGCTTCAAGAAAGATATTCATGGGTATTGTAATACGTGTCCAAACACCCGCTGCAAGATCAGTTGTATAAGAAGAAAAATTATGAAAAGTAGTCTTTTGGTTATTCACATCTTCCATAAACACAAGTGGGAGGTTGGATTTTGAGATACCCTCAAATGAATAAAGCATGAAATGAAGTGTGTCAGTATCCGTAAGATCTTTTTCTGTCCAGTTTAATCCTGCAGCAATTGCAAACCACCCTCCCCCGGAAGCGGATTTCCATTTCAACCTAAGGCTGTTTAAGCCTTGAGCAGCTTCTATTTCTGTTTCTACCGGAAACCGGCGAAGTTCTGCACCGACTCTTTCCAGTTGACTGGGAGCAGTAAGCTCCATCCAACTGTAATCATACAAAACAGGAGTCGGACTATCCTGAAAGTAAAGATAGGTTTGTGCTCTTGAAAAGCCAAAGGATATTATAATGCTAAAAAGCAGGAATATCCTAAAGAGGGTAAGGTTTTTCATACTTTAATTTTTAATCATCTAAGTTACATCCTCAACCTGCTCCCGGAAAATCCTGCTTTTAGCGGAATGTTTTTTATCTGATAGAGCTACCCTTTACAGCATAGAAGAATATATACAGATAACTGATTGCAGGAACGATAAAAGCCCAGGTATAACCGTAACTATCGGCAATAATTCCCATTACCGGTGGCAGAATTGCACCACCAAATATCATCGTATTAATAACCCCTGATGCAGTACTTAGTTCACCGGAGTCAAGATCCTTAACTGCTAAAGTGAAGATATTCGGGAACATGATAGAGTTAAACAAACCAATTGACACCACCGTCCATAGTGCAACCTGACCGGTACTAAAAGTTGTTGTCAGATCAAGTACAGCAGCTACAAGAGCGAACACTGCGAGCGTACGGGCTGCTTTCCCGGTGCCGATTTGCATGATTATGAAGTTAATAACTGCAACACCAAGGAAAATCAAGCCAATGTTCCAGTTCCAATCTGTGACAAATGAGCCTGAAACCAATGCCAGTAAGAGAACAGGCAAGGCATACATTAATTTCTTTGAGAAACTGGCATTTGAGAACATAAATGACCCAAAGAAACGCCCAACCATTGCACCTCCCCAATAAATTGCTACATACTTTGATGCTTCAGACTCTTGCAGATCCAGGCTACTGACGAGATAATTGATCATGAGACTGCCGTTACCAACTTCAGCTCCCACATAAAAGAATATTCCAAGAGCACCCAGTAAAACATGCGGATACTTCCAGACACTTTTCCTTTCGGTTGTTGATTTTTGAATCTCAGGGAGCTTAATGGCCATGATAAGCAAAGCAATCAGCAGTATGATAGATGCCATGATAATAAATGGCATCTGTACTGATTCGGCTCTTTCAACTGATTTCAGCATATCTGAAGCGCCTGTGAAAATAAATACCCCTATAATCCATGGAGCCAGCATAGTTGCTATTGAATTCAGCGCTTGTGTGAGATTAAGCCTGCTTGATGCTGTTTCTTCAGGACCTAAGGCAGTGACATATGGATTGGCAGCTGTCTGCAGGAATACCACTCCTGCTGCAAGCACAAAAGTTGATATAAGAAAGAGTGCAAATGAAGGTATCATTGCCGATGGATAGAACAGGAAGGCGCCCAAGGCCATCAGGAATAATCCGATAACCAGCGCATTTTTATAACCTATCTTCTTTATGTACAAACCAATCGGTATCGAGATAAATGCATAGGTGATAAAAAATGAAAAGTTCAGCAATTGTGCCTCGAATTCACTCAGTTCAAAAATGTCTTTAACTTTTGCACTTAAAGTGATGATAAAAGTGGTAGCAAAGCCGAATATGAAAAAGATCGAGCTTATTACCGACATCCCTACCTTATAACTGGATGATGATCTTTGATTTTCTGATTGACCGTTCATTGGTTGATGATTAAGTTAATACTATACCCTGATCAAATAATTGATTGTAAAGGTAAGTTAACCGGTAACCAATTCCAAAATTTATATGTATATACCGTCGCGTTTACCAAAGCGAAGATAATCAAGCATTAACGCGATTTCATTTAAGTCAACCTCATTGGCCAGAAGATACTTCCTGTCTTTATTAAAGCTCCTTACAAATGATTTTATATCATCCTCCCTGCTTTTGATACTGTTGAGATAAGATTGAATTGCCTTTTCTTTCTGGCCTAAGGCAAAAGCAACATGACCGGCATTCAGAAAATCAGAACTGTTGGGATCCGTTTCAAGCAACTGGGTATAATACTTATCCGCTTCTGTTAGCCGTTTTAGTAGAAACAGGCACCAAGCCACAGGTCTCATAGCAGTGGAAGTTCCGGGACTGGCGAATTCAATTCTGTAGAAATATTCAATAGCCTGGTCAGGTTTTTCCATTTGAAGGTAACAAGAACCAATAGCGGCGTTTATCCTTTGATTCTCAGGCTCTATCTGTGACAGTTCCAAATAGCATTCCAGGGCAGATTCAATATCTCCGAGTGCCATGTGGCATTGTGCCTTTTTACGTAGCAGCCAGTTATGGTTGGTGTCAAATAAGTCAGCTCTTTCATAAAACACTATGGCGTCGTTAAACATTCCAAGCTTTTGCTTACAATAACCGGCTTTCTCATATAATTCCGCATAATTTTCATCCTTTTCAATGAGATAGTTATAAATTTTGAGAGCTTCTTCATAGTGGTCGTTATCGAAATGGAAGTTAGCAACAGTGCGAAAAAATTCCGGATCTTCAATAATCTCTGAAAAAATAGAAGACTCTTGTATCTCGAGGCGTTTGCTGAAGATATCGCCGGTTTCATTCCTGAGAGTATGGAGTTTAAAAAATCGGTACATATCCTGAATGTACTGGATAATGATTCGTTTTCTCGCAAGTACCGGATCAGAAAGTTCCTCATTTTTCAACTCAGCAAGTTGTTCACCCTCACTTTCAAACATCTGTATCATCATGTTTTTTTGCTGTGATGGCATGTTCCTGATGTTAAAAGCGAAAGAGAACTTATCGGAATTACACATATACATCGAAAGATCAAGGCCTTTTAATAGTCCTGTCTTGAATTCTTCAGTTTCTTCATTTAAAGCTTGTTGAACTGCATAATTTTCAGGATAAAATGGAAGGAACCAATTTGGCAAATCGTTAAAAAAAGTAAAAGATTTCAACTGCGCAAATGCACTTATGAAAACATCCACACCTTCCAGTTGCATATTCGTCAACTCTTCCAATTTCCTCGTTAATTCAGGCTGACTGTCAAAATACTTTTCCCAGTCAGGGTTTTTATCAATCGGATCACCCGTCTGGAGTAATTTGTCAAGGTCGAGTTTTTCGCTTAATTCTTCATTAAACTTTATTACCTGGGGTAAAATCTCATCCTGAAGTTTACGGGCGACCTTTTCGGTATCCCTGGACCTGTTAAACTGAATTATGGTGTTTAATGCATCCTCCCTGAACTCAGGCTGTTCCTTAAGGGTTAGAAGTTTTTTATAGGTCGTAGAATAATAACTGATTCTCTTATCATACAGGAATATAGTAAGCAATATTCCAAAAAGAGCCCTCTGTGAAATTTGGTTATCCGGATGTTTATAAAGATCGATTAAGATACTAAGTCTGCGCACATCAAAGGTACGGAGTAGTCCAAGTATAAGTGAGCTTACCAGCATTGATTTCTCGAACCAGGGAAGCGAAGAACCGTTGAAAATACTTGTTACTACCTGCTCATCATTTTCCGAGAATTTGTCAGCCAGCCACAAATTATAAAAAGCACGGGAAATAGCCTGACGGTGGTTAGTTGCTGTTTCGCTTTCCGATTCATCATTAAAGAGCGATGCATCGCGGAGGATTTCCTGCAATTCGTTGTCAAAAGATAACCCAATCAGATTTTCAGTAAGGTCTTCATTTTCCCTGATTGCCCTCCGGTCAATATCAGCTTTAATGGATGAAAGCCTGCTCCCCGAATTTGCAAGAAAGTTAAGCCTCATGAGATCAGATAACTCATACAGCGAACCCATCAGCCGGGCATAAATGTGAGCGCCCATGGGATCGTTTATTCCCTTGCCGGTATAAATCAGGATATTATTGTATGTATATCTTATTTCATCCAATGATGGACGGAATCGTTCAGATTCATTTTTTGACAGGAATTCAATGGCTTCATAAACCCTTTGTTGCCGCAGAAATTCCACCACCTTATAATGCCACTGTTCTATCTCGTATAAAGTCATGATCCTATTTTGCCTTCCCGGGAATAGTTGAACAGATTCTTTTTTCCCTTTTATAAAGTTAATTGTTTTTCAGAGAATACCCCTGCTTATTGTTACCAATAACGAAAGCTTCTCAAAAATCATGCATTAATCTAATGACTGCCATTTTAGCAGTAATGAAGATAAAAACATAAAGAGTCCACATTAACTCCACATAGAGTCCACATTGACTCCACATTGCTCCACACAATTTGTACACTTTATGTGGCCTCTATGTGTGTATAATGTGAGTTCATTATTGCCATGAAAAAGTAAATTAAATTTATCCTGACGCAAACTTGTTTTTTTTGTTTTACAAGACATAAGAGTAAGGCTCATTTTCCGTTTTTAACATGTAACCTTTTTTGCGATTATTCGTCTATATATTATCCTCACTAATAATCTTCCCCATGTTCACTAATTATATCCTCAGTGCAATACGTAATTTCAGAAAGAATAAGTTTTATTCACTGATCAATATTCTTGGGCTTTCATTAGGAATCTCTGCTGCAGCCTTTATCCTGTTGTATGTAACGGAAGAATTGGGTTACGATAAGCACTTTAAGGACCATGAGACGATCTTCAGGCTCGAAAGTGATTTTTCTATCAACAATAAACACGACATGTTTGCCCTGACTTCCATGCCGTTAGGTCCTGCCTTTAAACTCGAAATGCCTGAAGTAAAATCGTATGCTCGTTTCCTGAATAATGAGAATATGGTTTTGAATTATCAGGATAAGGAGTTTTACGAAAAAACAGTTTATTTTGCTGATTCGGCTGCTCCGGTTATGTTCACACTTAAATACACTGAAGGTGATCCTGCCAGCTCATTGGTTCATCCATTCAGCGCTGTAATGTCTGAATCAGCTGCTAAAAAGTATTTTGGTAATGAATCAGCATATGGCAAAACACTGCTGAGTGGAGATGGCCGGGGATATAAAGTTACCGGGGTATTTAAAGATCTGCCCCGAAATACACATATGCCATTTGATATATTACTCTCCATGGAATCACTGGCAACCATGGTTGGCGAGGAACGATTCCGAAGCCTAGATCCTCCAAGGTTCTGGAATGTTAACTCATATACTTTTATTAAAGTTGATAAACCTGAAGATATTAAAGTAGTTGAGGTCAGATCAAAGGCTCTGTATGCAAAATATATGAAAGAGATTGGCGATCAGCTCAATGGATCATGGAGCCTTGTAACCCGGAGACTTGATAAAATTCACCTTACATCAAACATGACCGGCGATTTACCTGTCGGGAATAAAAGTTATTTGTATCTGCTGGGCTTGGTTGGTATTATGATATTAGTACTGGCAGCAATTAATTACATGAATCTTGCAACCGCAAGGGCTACAAACAGGGCAAGGGAAATTGGACTGAGAAAAGTATCGGGAGCCGACCGGTTAATGCTTGCCTGGCAATTTATTACTGAAAGTCTGGTACTTGCCGCAACAGCCCTCGTTGTTTCATTTGCCCTTATTCATATTTTCCTCCCATTTTTTAATGAAATGGCCGATAAAAGGCTTTCGTTCAATTTTCTTGAGCACCCTGACCTGTACCTGATGATTACAGGTATTGCCCTGCTGACAGGGTTACTCTCAGGTGCCTATCCGGCTATATATTTATCTTCTTTCCAGCCATCAAATGTTTTGAAAGGTAAAGTTGTAATCGGCCGTCAATCAGGCTGGTTAAGAAAAGGACTTGTTACATTTCAGCTTATCATTTCAGTGATAATGATAACCGGAACGATCATTATCTATAATCAGCTCAATTATATGCGAAACGCCGATCTTGGTTTCAATAAAGAAAATATAATGGTTATTGAAGTCCAGGATACCACTTTCCTGAAACGCATGGATTCTTTCAGGGCTGAATTAAAAGAGAACCCAAATATTGTTGAAACGGCTATGTCAAGATCGGTTCCCGGAAACGGACACGGAATCCAGGTTATGAAGGTTGAGAAGGAGAACAGGATGGAAGAATTCGTGCTCAACAACATTCCATGTGATTATGAATTCGCCGACCTGCTGCAACTCGAATTTGTAAAAGGAAGAAATTTCAACCGTGAAACAAAAACCGATGATACTACTGCTGTCATTATAAATGAAGCTACTGCCAGGGCCCTCGAGTGGGGTGAAGATCCATTAGGTAAAAAGATCAACATTGATTTTGACATTGATGGCACAGGAGGCCATGACCTCAAAGTAATCGGGGTTGTAAAAGACTTCCATTTCACTTCACTTCACAACAAGGTTGAGCCAATGATCTTGTATATTCCGCGGTTTCCGCTGAATATTCTGACCATCCGTCTAAAAGAGGGTTCCGGTGAAAATACCATTAACTTTATAAGGTCAAAATGGGAAAGCTTTAACAACGACAGGCCTTTCGATTACTTTTTCCTTGATGAGAACTTTGACAGTAAATACGCTGCTGAAGCCAAATTAGGAAAAGTATTTGCCACATTTGCTTTTTTATCAATTCTCATTGCACTTATGGGACTGATTGGACTGTCATCATTTGTAACCGCCCAAAGAACCAAAGAAATTGGAGTGAGGAAAGTACTGGGTGCGTCAGTTGAGGGGATTATTGGCCTGCTCTATAAAGAATCAATAACACTTGTATTAATTGCTTGTGTTATTGCCTTGCCTGTTTCATGGTATCTGATATCAAACTGGCTGGATAACTACGCTTACCATATTTCAGTGACCTGGGTCACCTTCATGCTGGCAACACTGACAGCGGTAATTGTTTGTATCGCTTCTGTAAGTTATCATACACTCACGGCAGCTAATTCCGATCCGGTCAGGTCAATTAAATATGAATAATCCTTAGGAATTGAATGGTAACTGTATAATTTTGGGGAATCCCCAGGTGTTTCAGGCTGATTTCAATTCCTTGATCCTCTGACTGTAGTACTTGAGCCCTTCATCGGTAGCAATTCCCCTGATGAAGTTTTCGAACATTACTTCAAACAGCATTTTAAAGTTAAACTTCTCAGGAGGGAAAAATATAGGATCGTGAATATCTATCAGGCGGCTTATATAAAGCCGTGAAAGAAGTTCAATACTCAAATCGTTGCGATACATTCCCTGGGCAATACCTTTGTGAATATTTATCCTGATCTTTTCAAAGATAAAATCTATCCGTTGCTCAATATGCTCCTGGTAGATATCCGGATACAGCGTTTTAACTTCGAGTGTTACTGACGGTGACAGCTCATTGAAGCGACTGTTTATCTCATTGCTGACAGTCAGCAGGATGTCAATGGCATTAATTCCGTCGAAGTTATACTTATCGAAAATTGATGTAAATGATCCCCTTTCAAATTCCAATATTTTCTTGACCAGCACATACTCATCAGGTGCTATCTGTCTTAATTCATTGATATCAATGGTTAGGTGATGGCAAATACTCTCAAGGGTTAAATTCCTGATCCCGTATTTGATTGATAAATCTCTGATCTTATGTAAGATAGGGTATTCGTCCATCAAGCTGTGAGGATTTAATATTGCTATATTTTTTAAGACGCGCTAAATTACAAAAAAAGAGAAGTGCAATCCCTCACATAATAATATTAAGGAAGAAAGATTACTTTCCTGGTTGTCAATCTATTATCAACATTTAATATAAAAAAGTAAGCGCCCGGTTTCAGATTGTAACCTTCAGTTTCCAATATTTTAGTGTATTTTCCCTGATCCATTGACTGGTTATTGATAAGATCAATAATTTTCCTGCCGGTTACATCATTTACTGACAGGGATACTTTTGAAGTCTTGTGTAGTTTAAACGAGAAAGCGGTGCTGTGGTTGAATGGATTGGGTGTAATATAAGTATCGGCAAATGGCTCTGATTCTTGTGAATGGGTTCCTATTACCAAAGGATCCACAATTGCTGTCATTACACTAAGTTCACCATTATGTAAACGTGTCCAGACAGGTCGCACTATATCATTTGTTGCAGAGATATTATTATAATCGCCAAAGAAAACAGTCTGCAACGGAATAAAGGGTTCTTCACTAATCTTTACATTGCTGAAGGTTTCACCTCCATCTGAAGAAACAGCAAGGTAAACATCAGTAGCGAGGTCAGAATGGTTTCTGCGGTCGTAGAATACAATCCATATTTTACCGGTGGTTTGGTCTACAGCCATCCATGGAAAGAATTGCTGGCGGCCCGGCTGATCATCATTTACCCTGACTGGTTCACTCCAGGTGTTACCACCATCGGTTGACTTCGTTAACCATATATCCGTATCAGCCATTCCATTTTTCTGGTCAGCGTAATTTATATAAATGGTACCCCTGTATGGTCCGTCACTTCTGTCGCAGTCAGTTACAGGCATTCCGTTACATCTGTATATACCGGGTATTGGCTGGTCCCATCCGCCAATTTGTTCGGTAACGAATATATCATCATCCAGCCAGGTATTTCCTCCATCGGTTGACCGGTCGAAAACGATCCCCACAGGCCCTGACCATGACACATATATCTGGCCCTCAGGACCTACTGTAGGTACTGCACCTTCAACCGTATTATCACTGTCAATACAATCACCTGCTACTTTGCTCAGCCTCACTGCCTCACTCCATGTATCACCCATATTAACTGATTTGGAAAAACGGATTATTGAACTGTCGTTTGGATTTTCACTTCCATATTCATCAAATTGGGTCCATGTGACATAGATCTCATTGTTTGCAGGATTTACAACAGCCCATTCTTTATCTTGTACTTTCCCGGGAATGTGCCCTATTCCGCTTCCGGGAGTCCAGCTTACTCCCATGTCGTTGGTTCTCTGGCAGACAATCCGGTCGATCCATTCACCGTTAAGTGGGTTGCTAAGATGAAAGAAATAGAAATTCCCGGCTGTGTCAGTAATAATGCAGGGGTCGCCCCAAACACCTAATGGAGACTCAAGATCTCCCCACCGCCATGTGTACCCACCGTCCTCCGAAGTGTAATAATCATTGATATTGTTGGCAGCCATCATTCTCAGTGGATTTTTAGGATCAATAAAGATTGAAGGCTCATTAGGTGAATTGTAATTAGTTATGGTAATATTCGTATGCTGGGCATAAAGTTCCTGAAATACAGAAAGTATCAGAAGTAGTAAGTATAAAATCCTCATTGAAAACAGGTTTTATTATTAAGTAAAGATACACTCTTTTTCAGCAATCAGTATTTGGTTAAATTCGTACATTCACTGTATGTCATGCTGACTATAATGGTGACCGGTATAGTTCAACAGCCGGTTAATAACACTACCTTTGCTGATAAACAAACGAATTTATCTAATTAACAATATCCTTATGCGGAAGATTGAAATGCACTGGCAGATTTTGATCGCTATTACTGCGGGAGTATTATTTGCAATATTTGCAGGTTTTATGGTGCCTTATATAAGCTGGATCGGTGATCTGTTTCTGAGGCTTTTGAAAATGGTGATCATCCCACTTATAGTAAGTTCCATTATTACAGGCGTTGCAGGTATCGGTAGTTCAGCAGGAATTGGAAGATTAGGGCTAAAAACCTTGTCATACTATATAATAACCAGCTTAATTGCAATATTGACAGGCCTTTTTTTAGTTAATTCATTGAAGCCGGGAGTGGGGGTTGATTTCTCATTCGCCGAAAAAGTAGAATCATTGCCGGTTGCTGACCGCTCACTGGGTGATATACTTTTTCATACCATACCTGATAATTTTTTTAATAGCCTTTCCCAGGGAGATATGCTTCCAATCATTTTCTTCTCAATGGTTTTCGGTTTTTTTGCCAATATGGTTGAACACAAACACCGACAGTCAGTCATCACTTTTTTTAGTGCTGTCACCGAAGTAGTAATGAAAATAACCATGGCTGTTATCAAACTTACCCCGTATGGTGTTTTCGCCATCGTCGCAACAGTCATTTCCAAGTATGCATCTGACGGAGAATCCCTTACAAGGTTGATTTCCGGGATGGGAATATATATGCTTTGTGTATTGGGAGGCTTGCTGATACATACATTTATATTTTTACACGGGTCTTTGTATTTTATCGGACGTATTAAACCTTTCAGGCATTTCAGGAATATGTCAGTGCCTTTACTAACAGCCTTTTCCACATCCTCCTCCAGTGCCACGCTTCCCCTTACCATGGCAGCCGTTGAAAACAACGATGGTGTATCCAACAAAATTGCAAGTTTCACTTTACCCCTGGGTGCAACAATCAATATGAACGGCACAGCCCTTTATGAGTGTGTGGCTGTTATGTTTATCTCACAAGCCTATGGAATTGAACTCAGTTTTACACAACAGGTAACTGTTGTGATGACTGCCTTGCTTGCTGCTGTTGGGTCAGCCGGTATCCCAATGGCTGGGCTTGTAATGATGACTATTGTGCTCACTGCCGTTGGATTACCGCTTGAAGGTATTGGATTGATACTTGCGGTTGACCGGTTACTTGACATGTTCAGGACAACTGTAAATGTTTATGGCGATACTTGTGCGGCAGCAATAATCGCAAAATCTGAAGGTGAAAAGTTAAAAGTATAGAATACAAGCCATCATTTACCTTACGAAATAGGATTATTTTTGCATCAGAATTACTGAATATAAACTCCGATTGAAACCTCAACAATTAATTCTATGAAAAAAGCACTGGCCACACTATGCGGACTTATGTTCCTGTTAACTGCATCAGCGCAGGATTGGCAAACATGGTACGAGAAATCCGGATATACCGAAACCCCGAGATACGAAGAGACAATGGATTATTGCCAACAACTTGACCAGGCATCTGCACAGGTCAGCATGGTCAGCTTAGGCAAATCGCCTCAGGGCAGGGACATCCAAATGCTTATTGTTGATAAGGATGGACTGAACAACCCAAAGCTTATCCGCAATAAGGGTAAATTGGTCGTTTTGATACAATCCTGCATTCATCCCGGCGAACCGGAAGGAAAAGATGCCTCCCTGATGCTGGTAAGGGATTTGATAATCAACAAAAAGAATAAGAACCTGCTTGACAAGGTGTCTTTATTGGTGATCCCTATTTTTAACGTTGACGGACATGAGCGCTTTAGCGCCTTTAACAGGATTAACCAGAATGGACCTAAAGAAATGGGATGGCGTACAACTGCCAACAACCTTAACCTGAACCGCGACTTCGTTAAAGCAGAGGCGATTGAAATGCAGCATTGGTTAAAAATGTACAACTCCTGGTTGCCCGACTTCTTTATTGACATCCATACAACAGACGGGGCTGATTATCAATACCACCTTACTTATGATATAGAGAAATACGGGAATCTGGATTCAGGATTAACCAGATGGCTCAATGACATATTCGAACCAAGACTTGAAAAGGGAATGTCGGATGCAGGATATAAGATTTTTCCTTATGTGCAGTTCAGGAAATGGCATGATCCCAGGAGTGGACTGCGCAAGAATGCCGCCCCTCCGTTGGTTTCAACCGGATATGCTGCAGCACAGAACCGCCCGGCAGTTTTAGTTGAAACACATATGCTTAAAGATTATAAAACCAGGGTTACCTCAGTTTACGAAATGTTGATTCAAACCCTAGGTATTGTGAATCATCAGAATGAAACTCTCAAGACCCTCATCAGCATGGCTGATAAATCAACTGCTTCGGCTAATTTCAGGAAGACCCCTGTCCCTGTCGCTTTCACAAATAGTAAAGACAGTATTATAGTTGACTTCAAGGGGTTTGAGTATACAACAAAGAAAAGTGACCTTACCGGAGGTGATTGGTTTGTTTATGATCCTGCAAAGCCTGTTACGATGAAGATCCCTTTCTTTAATAAGATCTATCCTGAAAAAACGATTAATCTCCCTGCATATTACCTTGTGCCGGCAGAATGGAATGAAGTGATTGAAAAGCTGCAATTGCATGGCATTAAAACAACCAGGATTTTAAAAGATACAACCCTGCAGGTCAGCATGCTTCATTTTGAGAATGCTGAATTCAATAAGGAACCTGTTGAAGGAAGACACATTGTTAAAGTAACTACCATTGAAAAAAGAGAAAAAAGGTCTTTCAGCAAGGGGTCTGTACTGGTTCCAACAGACCAGCGTACGGCCAGGCTGATAGCCTATCTCCTTGAACCAACAGCATTCGGTTCGTTGGTTGAATCTGGTTATTTCAACAGCGTTTTTGAGCAAAAGGAGTACGGCGAAACCTATGTTATGGAGAAGGTAGCCAGGGATATGCTGGCAAAAGATCCTGAATTAAAGAAGGAGTTTGAAGAGAAAATCAAGAATAACCCTGATTATCAAGATCAATGGGCAATGCTGAACTGGTTTTATAACCGTTCACAATGGGCCGATATTAATTATATGGTATATCCTGTCGCCAAAATATATTAGGCATTAGTTACATGGCATGTCATGTAACTACCCAAGCAGGTTTATAATTAAACGCATTATCCTGAAAAAAAAGGCTGCTTCACCACAAAGCAGCCCTTCCATGCAACACACTATCGACTAAACATTGCGTTTAGCCAGATAAAAATCGATCATTTCATAGTCGCTCTTTTCACGCTCAAGCATATCATCTACGTTCTTTGGGGGCGGAACAATCACCTTATCTCCAGGCTGCCAGTTCAGTGGAAGTACCACACTGTGCTTTTCAGCTACCTGTAGTGCTTTTATCACACGGAAAATTTCATCCATGTTTCTTCCGACATTATGCGGATAATGCATAATTCCCCTTATCTTTCTTCTGGGATCGATAAAGAAAACAGCCCTCACTGCCGATGTATCACTCTCATTTGGCTGAAGCATCCCATAAAGTTTTGCAACCTTCATATCAAGGTCGGCAATTATTGGAAACTTGATGAGAATTCCGGTGCTTTTGTTGACACTGTGAACCCATGCAAGATGAGCATGAATGCTGTCAATGCTTAATCCAAGCAATTTTGTGTTCAGCTCTTTAAATTCATCTTCCCTCACCGCAAATCCTGTCATTTCGGTAGTACAGACAGGCGTAAAATCAGCAGGGTGTGAGAAGAGGATTACCCAGCTATCTTTAGCGAATTCCGAGAATTTAATCTTTCCTTTAGTAGTCAGGGCCTCAAAATCAGGTGCTATATCACCAATTCTCGGAACTGTAAAAACTTCCTGGTTGTTGGTATCCATATCTTTTCCTTTCGTGGGTTAATATCTTGAATTAATTGGATTTTACTAACCGTCGAACTATTGCTGCTTCATTATTGTACTTTAGCTCAATAAAGTAAACTCCGGGACGCAGGGTTTCAAGCAGAAGGTTAATATTATTCGTTCCTTGTTTTATGAGTACATCACTTTTATTTACTTTATTTCCAAGCAGATCGTACATTGATAATATGCCTTGTCCGGGTTTCTCAGAGATTAGTGTCATCACAGCATTTTCTCTGGCAGGATTGGGATAGATTTTAACTGAATTGGCCAGAGCATTTTCTCCAATTCCCAATTGAGTTGTAGCTGTTATCGTTCCAACCATTCCCAGGTCGATATGCGGTGTACATACATAATTATATGTTCCCTCAACAGTCACAACATAATCAAATTGTTGGACATTTGTCGTCAGTGGGCTATCCCATGCAGCTGCCCCTGCAGGTATTTCTGCTGAGGTGGTCGTATGGGCTCCGCTTGTCCAAACCCATCTGACAGTATCACCTACCTTAACTTCTATATCTTTCGGACTGAAAGTATTATCCTGTTGAGTTACTGTCACAATCGTTGCGCCTGAAATAAGTACAAATAATGTTAACAATGTAGTCAGTAAAATTGGTAGTGTTCTTTTCATGTAAAAAGTTTTAAGAGATTATCAATGCCCTAACAAACCGCAAATTGAAAAGTTTTGCAAACAGGACCAATTAAGGTTATCTGCACTCTTAATAAATGCTAAAAAAATAAAGAATAACCGGGTATAATGCACTGGTAGTTAAAGGCAGGGTATTTTCAATAATCCGGTAAACTTTCAATTTTTGTTAAACCGGATTTTGGTAAATACAATTTCCGGTCGGTTTCCTATCCTCACAGGAGGCCCCCACGATCCATATCCGTTTGATACATAGAAATGGGAATTGCCCTTTTTCTTGTAACCCATGCTGACTTCATAAATAGCTTCGGTTATGTAATTTAACGGCCATAGCTGTCCATGATGGGTATGACCCGAAAACTGAAGATCAATACCTGCTTCTGCAACCTTATTAAGCTCAAATGGCTGATGATCCATCATAATCACCGGAAGGTCAGTGTTACGGCCATTTAATATTTCATCAATTTCTTTCCTCTTACCGCTGTAATTCTTTGAGCGATCTTCTCTTCCCGCAATATAAAAGGCATCATCTACCAGCATTGCGGAATCCCTGAGGAACTTAATATCATGTTCCTCAAGATACTTCACTGCCTGTGATACCCCTCCGATATATTCATGGTTACCCGTGATGGCATAAACACCCAGTGGCGCTTTCAATTTCCTCAACGTTTCCCCCAGGTTATGCCTTATAACCGGTTGCAAGTCCTCATCAACCACATCGCCCGCCAGTAATATCATGTCGGGTTTCAGCTTTTGAATTTCATTTACCAGTCTGCCTAACCGCCTAGGCCCGATGACGGTTCCCAAATGAATATCCGAGACCATCACTAAATTCAGTTCTTTTAAACCATTGGCACTCTTCGGGATATCCAGGTTAAGTTGTCGGATCTTCGGATTAACCGCATTTATATGCCCACCGATCACGAGGATCACCACAAAACCGCTAATACCATATAGTAGTATTGATTTGAACTGCGCGGAGAAAAAATAGGAGGGAAACCACTTGAAAATAGCATCACTTACCCTTAAAATATCAATAACCAACACGGCGAGGAAGAAGTAGAGCATCGCTGCCAACCAGAACGAGCCGATCCATGTGAGGATATCTGTAAACCCTGAAAGGGCAAAGCGTTCAATCACCCGGCCAAGCACATAGGAAGCGACCACCACCCAAAATACAATTGTTACCCAGCTCCGGATATTGGAAGCGGAAGGAATAAGAAGCATTCCCCTCTTGTAAATATAGAAATTGATGAAAAAATAAACAAGGAGAACGATGCTGAAAAATAGTGCAAACATGCCGGATTTCATTGGTTAGATTGTTGGAGAGATATAAACATTTAACAATTAATTTTGATGTTTCCCAGATAGGAAGATTAATCAATTATTCCAAGCCCTAATACCCCTTCATCCATTCAAAAACCCTATAATGCTCATCCGTCATGCCGATGCGTTTATACACATCACGGGCACGCAGGTTTGTGTTATCAACATAGAGACGGATTCCGGCAACATCCTGCCTTTCGCTGACCAGCGATTTGATGAATGAGTACATCATCCTGAAGACTCCTGATTCACGATACTTCGGAAGCACGTACACCGATTGTATCCACCATACCTTATTATTCCGCCAGTCGCTCCACTCGGGTGTGATCATCAGGCAGGAGCACAGTCTCTTAGTTGCATCCACTGTTGTTCCGGCCTGAGTGGCAAATTCAGAATGACCAGTTACATCAGCATTGTTATCAATCTCTTCACCAACAATATAAAACCCCTTCAAAGGATCGTCAAATACAGCCTCCACACCCGGCGTTACTATCTCACGATCTAATTCCAGTCCCTCGGTCTCACAAGCCATATTGAGCTGACAATCAACAATAAATTGGAAATCCTGCCGTGTCGCGTACCTAATATTGATTTGTTTCATAATGATGTTATTTCCTCGTAATTATATGGTTGTCTGCCAGTTACTTATATAATCGCTAATTTGTATAAAATGATTATTTTTGCACTTCTTTTTGGTTACGGGTCTAAAATTAAACTACAAATATCGGAATTAAAAACCAGGCAGAGATATGAGCGAGCAGATCAAACATGAGTGCGGTATTGCAGTGGTGCGACTGCTCAAACCTTTAGAATACTATCTTACTAAATATGGTACTTCTACCTGGGGGCTCAATAAATTGCACCTTTTATTGGAAAAACAGCACAACCGGGGTCAGGATGGTGCCGGAATTGCCTGCATTAAACTTGATCCCGAGCCCGGTTCAAAATACATCGACCGGCACCGGTCGAATACCAACACCCCCATTGCCGATATTTTTAATGCTGCCTATTCTGAGATCAACACATACATTAAGGAGCATCCGGGCAGGATCAATGATGTACAGAGTTTAAAGAAAGCAACCGGTTTTGCAGGTGAACTCTTCCTTGGACATCTGCGTTATGGTACATTTGGCAAAAACAGTGTTCAAAACCTTCATCCGGTGCACCGTGCCAACAACTGGATGACCCGAAACCTGGTCATAGCCGGAAACTTCAACATGACCAACGTTGATGAACTCTTTAACCGTCTTGTTGACCTTGGCCAGTACCCCGTGCAGACATCCGATACCATTACGATACTTGAAAAGATCGGCCATTTCCTTGATGAGGAGAATGAGAGACTGTATCAGGATTTCAAGAATGACGGATACAGCAAAAAAGATATAACCCCATTAATAGCATCATCACTGAATGTAGCCGGGATCCTTAAAAACGCATCTGCCAGTTGGGATGGTGGCTATGCCATTGTTGGAATGTTTGGCCACGGTGATGCTTTCGTCTTCCGTGATCCCGCAGGGATCAGGCCTGCCTTCTATTATAAGGATGATGAAGTTGTTATAGTGGCTTCCGAAAGGCCTGTCATACAGACAGCTATGAATATACCTTACGGCAAAGTCCGAGAAGTTGCACCGGGTAGCGCCCTGATCATCAAAAAAGATGGCACCACATCGATGGAACAGATCATTGCCCCGGCGCCGTTAAAGGCCTGCTCGTTCGAACGAATTTACTTCAGCCGGGGTACTGATGTTGACATTTACAGGGAAAGAAAACGACTGGGGAAAGCCCTCACACCCGCAATCCTTGAAGTAGTCGGCCATGACATTAAGAATACTGTTTTCTCGTACATACCTAACACTGCTATTGATGCATACTATGGCCTTATGGAGGAGCTTGCACAATTTTGCGATACCATAAAAAAAGACCAGTTGTTAAAAAATGCATCCAGCCTTACTCCGCAGATCATTGATGAGATCATGAGCTTCAAACCCAGGATTGAGAAGGTGGCTGTTAAGGATATTAAACTAAGGACTTTCATCACACAGGATAATGCCCGCGACGATCTTGTTGCCCATGTTTATGATGTTACTTATGGAATCATTAATCCGGGTGTTGATAACCTGGTTGTCCTCGATGATTCAATAGTGCGTGGCACCACGCTTAAAAGAAGCATAATCCGGATACTCGACAGGCTCGGACCGAAAAAGATAGTTATTGCTTCATCGGCCCCCCAGATCAGGTATCCCGACTGTTACGGAATTGATATGGCAAAGCTGGGTGATTTTATTGCCTTTGTCGCAGCTATCGAGTTATTGAAAGAAACCAACCAGGCGTATATCATTAATGAGGTTTACAGGAAATGCAAGGACCAGGAGAAGCTTCCCAAAGACCAGGTAGTTAATTATGTAAAAGAGATCTATGATCCTTTCACTGCCGCACAGATTTCAGCCAAAGTTTCACAACTTGTCACACCACAGGACTGTAACGCTGAGGTACAGGTAGTTTATCAAACTATTGAAGACCTCCACCAATCCATTCCAAACCACACCGGCGACTGGTACTTCACCGGCAACTATCCAACGCCCGGCGGTAATAAGGTGGTGAATCGTTCCTTTATAAACTATATTGAGGGGAGGAACGAACGAGCTTATTAGAATAGTGAATTGTGAATGATGAATGGTGAATAAAGGAGTTCAACCCTTAGGGTTTTTAAATGAACTTAATGCAGAAACTTGATCTTATTCATGGCATAAAACATCATCCGGATGAGCAGCCATCCGTGTGAGAATCTTGAAATATTGGTGGCACCATAGGTGCGTGCCCGATATCGTATGGGGACTTCCACCAGTTTAAGGTTAAGTTTTGCGGAACCGAATATCAGGTCAAAATCACCAAACGGATCAAAGTTCCCGAAATAGGATCTGTTATGTATCAGTTTCTTGTAATTGGGTGCTGATATCACCTTAGTGCCGCATAAGGTATCTTTGATACGCTGGCCGAGAATCCATGAGAACATCACTGAAAAAAACTTGTTGCCCATCATATTAAGGGTCCGCATTGCTTCATCTTCCATTGGATATACGAGCCTGGTGCCGTTTATATATTCTCCTCTTCCGGTGGCTATTGCATCATAGAATTTATTCAGGTCTTCCGGAGCAACGGTAAGATCGGCATCAAGGATCATCAGAATATCTCCCGAGGCATTATTGAATCCCAATCTAACTGCATCGCCCTTACCTTTTCCGGTCTGTACAAAATATTTCACATCACGCTGATCCTGCCATTTCCCGCAAACCCGTTTTATCTCATTAAGCGTGTTATCCGATGAACCCCCTTCTACAAAAATGATCTCTGTGTGTTTGCCCATATCAGGCACTCTTTTAACGGCATCCTCAATATTCCCTTCCTCATTCCTGGCCGGTATGATCACGCTCACTGTGAACTCCCTGTTACCCGATGGCAGTTGCTCAGGAAGCCTTGCAATGATATACCCGGTTAAACAGAGCGAATTTAACAATGGCAAATGCGCAATGTATTTATTAAACAGCCATGAAATAACAGGAATATAAAAAGGCATAAGATAACGCCGTCCTGTTTTAATAACTTCAAAACCTTCCAGGTTAAGCAGGTTGACCACATCCGACCGGTTAAGCCAGTTGAGCCGCTTATGAGGCATTTTAAGCTTGAGTGACTGGGCAAGAGAAAGAAATGGCTCCCACAGGAAACTATGGTAATTTATAAGGATCCTTGTGGCAGGAGTACAAACAGATTTAAGCCTGATAAATAATTTCTGAATATCTTCAAGGTAACCTAAAGTATCAGAGATGATTATGTAGTCGAATTTTTCATCCAGCTCAAGGTATTCTGCATCCTGTTCCATAAAATGGAGGTGCGGATATTTCCCTTTTGCAATTCCAACCATCATTGGTGATATATCTATACCCACTCCGTAAGCAGGTTTTACTGCATTCAGCAGGTAACCTGTTCCGCACCCGATCTCCAGAACCTTTGAATTTTCAGGAATACAGAAACGAAAAAACCTGACCAGATTATCATAATAGTGCGAACTCCTCCTGATATATTTATCCCGCTTTGCAGCAATTTTATCCATTGCTGCAATTAAACCTGTTTTATTTGCCGAAGAAAGAGGCATTCCAAATATTGTTTCGATTGTTTTCTCTTGTTTTTCTTTGTTTTCCTTTGTTTTTATCACTACTCACCCCAAGCGCCCTGCATTTTCTACTCACTACTCACTACTCACAACTTACTTACTCTGAGTAAACCCACTTCTGTTTTCCCGAATCCCTGCTTTTCCATTGAAATATTTTTGTGTACTGACAGCAAGGGTAATAAAAGGTCAACTTTATAACCTGTAACCGATACATTATAATTATATGATTGCAGGATCTCCGTAAAGGGAACCGCTTGCCTTTTCCAGTTAACAATGCTGTTGCTGTAAGTATCAAAGATATAAAAGTCAGGGTACAATGCTTGTAATTCATCCTGATATTTATCGGCAGCATACACATTTGCAAAGAACATGGCAGCAACCGGCGAGGGCCCCGGGTTGATTGCAATAACCGCGTCGCCCGAAGCAAGGGTCCGCTTCCAGGCCTGCTCATTTAGTTGAAGTTTATCATTTGAATAAAGCTTCTCTTTTTTTAGGATCGCGTATCTGATCCCGAAAAAGAGCAGAGGCAGGATCAGTATTCCTTTGGCAATATTGTTAACAGTAAAGTTACGAATCCGGGAAAAGAAAATATCAAAAAAGAGAACCAGCGGAATGCCTGATAACAGCTCATACGGCAATAAGTAAGCAAGTTTCGGATGCTTGGCTGTAATGAGAAATCCTGCCAGTTGCACAAGGAAAACCCCTGCCAGTATCTTAACTGCCGGTTTTTGATCAGATATTCTACTGTTACGGTACCTGATAAGCAGAATGACCAGAAAAATTGCATTAAAAACAAAAACCGCTGAATAGGCCGGATTCCCTGTGATAAGCTGCTTTAATGAGACAAAATACTTTGAAAAGTCAACCACCGAAGCATCGCCGGTTCCATAAATCCCTGAATGGATAAAAAGGTTTACAAACCACCAGGCCATGCTTGGGTACCTTATTATTATTGGAATAGTGAAAACAATAAAAGTGATCCCGGCAGTAAGCAGATAAATTAACCTTGATTTATTTTTCCTGATCAGTAAAAGTGGTATTATCATCAAAGGGAGGAAAATGATCTTAGATACGAGGCCGAACCCTGAAATAATCCCAAAAACCACAGCCCATTTTTTCAATGAATAGTGATCATGCCTGAAATACCAGACTATTGTAAAGGCAGCCAGAGTAAGCGAAGAGACCATCAGCATACTTTCCTGCGATACACGGGTAAAACTATTATAAAGGATCAGTCCTGAGATAAAGGGGGTAGCCTGCAGCAGCAGTGCATACCACAAATTTTTACTGAACCATAATACAACCATCCCGAGGAGCAGGACCATCACTGCACCGAAAACTGCAACCGTCATGCAGAGTATCCTTAAATAGTACTCGGGATCTTTAAGCACTGCACCGGTGAGGCTTTCATATCCGTGATGGTCAATGGTCCATGACACTTTAAGCACCACAGCACCCAGCAACTGCATGTTGGTGCCGGGATGGTCATAATGCCCGGGTGCGAGTCCGTTGGTGATATTTAAAGAATTATAGAGGTAAGCGTAGGCAGGATCATAGTCCCCGAAATACCAGATTTTACCGCGCTCATTGATCGTGCTGACAGAAGTAAGCGCAATAATAAACGGAATAACAAGAAGAAAAACGTGAGCGGCGATTCTGCCTGTTTTCATCGAGCGACAAAGTATTTTACGTTTACAAATGTCGCAAATTTAATTTAAGTGGATTGAAGATTCTATTTTTGACTGAATGCGGGAGTGATCTTCGCAATTAAAATATCCTCGTTGTCTTCCAGTATTCTCGAGTTAGTATCAGTCTTAAGCTTATTTGTCAATTCATTATAATCTTCCCTTTTCATCGGGTAAATGCTTCTTTTTTTTATGATAGCAATATATTCAGCATCCTTTATGACCGGAAAATGATAGATCTTATCCCTGAATGCAAGGTGCGGTGCCAATGCACTGTTCACTGAAATGACCGCATTGCCGGGAATGCGGTTTATGGCGTCATTTACCTGCTCAACATTGATATCCTTAACATAGAACTCTTTTTTCAGAAACCTGAGGTTTTTCTCATTAAAATGAACACTGGTATATAACAACAGAAGCACAACAGTCCAGCTCCATTTAATTTCTTTATAATAAAGTATAAATGAGATAACGGCAAGGCTGATAACCGGAACAAACTCAATGGAATACTGCCCGCTTATTCCCCATAGAGTAGGACTGTTACTGAACATTTTTTGCGCATAAATGGGAGCAAGCATGATCAGAAAATGGGGTTTCCTGAAGAAAGCAAAACCGCCTGAAATCAACACCAAGAAATGCAACTGGCTTTTAACCCCTGTGCCTTCATTAACACTAATGGTATTTTCAAACAGCATGTAAAAGAACTTATCAGGCTTTCGCCAAAACTTCAGCGCTATATCTCCAAGTGAATCGCCCAAATGGGTAAAACGTCCAAGGTGGTTTAACCCGGATCCTTTAGCCAATTCAGGCATGATCACCTGTGAAACGAGTACAAAATAAATGGCAGCAAACACAACCAGACCGGCAATATATTTTTTCGTAATCCCAAAAGGAAGGCCTTCTTTACGGATAACCAGTGCAAGCAGGATAAAGATCATCCATAATGCCATATTTTCTTTACAAATTATGATCAGTAAGTAAAAAATAAGCATCCATTTGAGCTCTCCCTTCTCAAAAAAGTACATGAACCAGGGCACAAACATTGCGGCGATGACGTTATTATGAAAATCGAAACCCAAAGCAGAATAAATACCCCACAATGTAAAAAAATGTACGGTGATAAGCAGGCTGACCCACTGATTCAAACCCCTGAGCATTGCATACTTAAATATACCATACCCCCCTGCCAGAATTACAATAATCTGGATGATCAGCAAAGTATACTCACCAAACAGGTAATAAAAAGGAGCGTATAACACAGTTATTGGCGAAAAGTGATCCCCAAAGTAAGGTGCTTCAGATCCGTTAAGTGCCAGCGTGAAAACATCAGCACGAAAATGGGCAAATGAATACAAAGCATGATTAAACATGCCAAGGTCCAATGCAGCCGTCCTGAAATTGATATGTGGATAAATTGAAGCAACTGCGTAGATCAATGCAAAGATCAGGAAGACTGATGTGAATGATATCCAAAAGAGTTTCTTGACCATAAAATAATTTAATTGAGCAAAAGCAAAGTTAAAAAAAGATATTATATAAGCACTCTATAATATATGATTACAATAGTTTTAAAAATTGTTTAAATGGTATTAAGCAAAAGCCATCTAAATTTTTATTCATTCAATAATATTTCAGATTATAATGAATCCACATAAAACCAACATTAGCTACACATTAACACTACATTTTATGTGGATTTATGTGGACTTAATGTGGAGTCTATGTGGACTTAATGTGGAGTCTTTAATAAATTATCAATTGAAGAAATAATCTCCTGGAATATTTCAGATTATGAGTAAACATCCAGAAATGAGATAAGAAAAGCAGGATAAATAAGATAGGTCAGAACCTGAAATAAATAAATGGATTAAACCCAAAGGCAGTAATTGAACTGATCGATAGTATCAGCAAAATTATGCTGATACCACTAATGGCAAGGTGCCTGATGCCTGTATAATTGCCAAAATAGATGGCTTCCTGGATAACCTTGCCTTTGGATGAATAGGCAAAGAAAGCAAAGAAGAGGGCAATGGAAAAGAAGAAATAAAATTCGGCACTTACAGCAGGGATCACCGCGAAATCAAATGCAAACATCCGGTTTAAAAAAACAAAGGCATCATTGACATTTTCAACTCTGAAGAACACCCATCCTATCACAACTAATAGGAAGGTAATTATTGTGCTTGGCAACTTGCCAATTTTTGAGTAAACATTTAATATAAAACCTCGTTCCAGTATCAGGAACATTCCATGGTAGGCACCCCATATGACAAAACTCCATGAAGCCCCGTGCCACAAACCCGACGCAAGGAATACGAACCAAAGATTAAAATACAATCTTGCCTTTGACGAGACCCGGTTTCCGCCTAAAGGAATATACAAGTAATTGCGCATCCACGCACCGAGTGAAATATGCCATCTTCTCCAGAATTCGGTGATGCTTTGTGAAATGTAAGGATTGTTGAAGTTTTCAGGAAATTTAAAACCAATCATTTTCCCTAATCCGATTGCCATATCAGAGTATCCTGAGAAATCAAAATATATCTGGAATGTATAGGCAAGTATTCCGATCCATGCAGTAGCTGAATCCAAATCAACATAACTAAGGCTGAAAATAGCGTCGGCCTGCTGTCCCATCTGGTTGGCGATCAGTACTTTCTTCGCTAACCCAATTATAAGGCGGTAAAGTCCGGTCAAACGATTGTCGATGGTCTCATTTTGCGACCGGTCGGTAATCTGGTCAGCAAGGTCATGATATCTTATAATAGGCCCTGCTATTAATTTGGGGAAGAGAATGATATAAAGCTGGTAATCCCAAAAATTGTGAAGTGGTGCATGCACTCTCCGGTAAACATCTACCACATAAGTTATCGTTTCAAAAGTGTAAAATGAAATTCCAATGGGAAGAACAAGTTTGGTCCATTGGATTTGTGTGCCTCCAAGAATTCCAAGGAAATCATTCACATTTTCTATAAAGAAGTTTGAGTATTTAAAATAAAAAAGGAGTCCGAGATTAATACACACTGAAATTGTAAGCATCACCCTACGATGCCATTGTGTCTTGGTTGCAGCCATCCATTTTACAAGATGAAAATCAATGAACGTGGTTGCGAGTATGACAAAAATAAACTTAGGCGCACCCCAGCTATAGAAAAAAATGCTGAACAGGAGAATTACAATGTTTTTTAATTTAGGGCTAACGAGGTAATAGGTTGTCAGAAAAACCGGCAGGAAATAGCAAAGAAATACTATACTGCTAAAAACCATGATTATAGTTAAGATAAAACTTCAACGATTAAATTCCCTACTGTTAACAGTAATTCCCGATTTTATATCCAAGTCGAATATAAGTATTGCAAAGCTCGCAATATTTTCTCATATATTCTAACAATGGCTATTTATAAAAAATAAAAAAAATGGCTATATCTGGTCAATCGCTGAATACTTGAATGGGTAAAGTCTAAAAATGGATTGGTTTTTAAATATAAATTTTTTGATAACTTTCTATCCTGAATATTGGTAATTATTAAAAATTAATGTTTCTTTGTTTAATCTTCATTTAAATCCCATTAAGAATGAACTTCATGCATAAGGAGAACTGGCGCAGGAACTCTGTTGTATTAATCTTAATAATAATTCTTGGATTCCTTTTCAGTTACAAGGAACTTAATAAATACCCCAGGTTCATTCATACATGGGCACAAGCTGACAGATATGCGCTTGCACTGAAATTTACCCAGAATGACCTTAATTTTTTTAAGCCTGAGACTTTTGTGTACAATCATATTTATCCCGGGAATATGACAATACCCGGCGATACGACCATTACTGCAGTTGATTTCCCCATTCATGATTACATTCCTGCTGTTATCATGAAAGCATCAGGAAGCTACTCACCCCTCATTTTCAGATTATATATCCTGCTTTACAGCCTTTTGGGAATGTTTTTCCTCTATAAACTCTCTTTGTTATGGACTAAAAATTTCTTTAAAGCGCTGTTAGTGACATTATTGGCAGCAACTTCCCCATTGTTTGCATATTACCAGGGTGGTTTTCTGCCTACCATACCCTCGTTGGCCAATGCAATAATCGGCATCTACTTTTATTCGCGTTACATTAATGATGAACGCAGTAAGAGTTTCAATCTTGCTATTCTTTTTTTAACACTGGCTGGATTAAGCAGGACCACATTTCTCATCCCATTGATTGCCCTATTGGGAATTGAATTTATAAGGGTACTGAGAAAAGATACCGGTTTAAAAACTAAAGTCATACCGGTTGCTCTTTCAGTGGTTTTCGTCCTGGGATACTGGCTTTACAACCGTTACCTGAGGGCAAATTATGGTTCGATGTTTCTTGCCAACTTCCTTCCGGCCAAAGATATGGAGGAGGCCGGTAAGATACTAACCAATGCAAAAGCCAACTGGGCGATGCATTATTTTACCTGGATACATTATGTTGTTTTTGGCGCAATAATTCTTTTACTGGTAAATTTATCCATATGCGGGAAAATTGGTAAATGGAACAAACGATCAGGTATTTTCGGATTTTTTATTCTGACATCATTTATCGGTACTTTCCTTTTTGCCGCACTCCTCTTAAAGCAATTTGAAGCGCATGATTACTATTTCCTTGATTCTTTTTATTTACCTGTTATTTTACTAATTGTATTGATTTTAACTTTTTTCCCGTTGCCGGAATCAAAAAGGACAGGCACTGTGCTGACCATTGTTTTGGCTTCGTTGGGAGTGCTGTTAGTGGTGCTGGCTTCTTCAAAAGTTAAAGAGAGAAGATTGACGGGGGCATGGGACCGCAACTCCAGGACCGTTGAAAATTACCAGGGTTCTGAAGCATTCCTTCGTTCCTTAGGGGTGCAAGAGAATTCAAAAATAATGGTTATAGATGCTACAAGCCCCAATGCGGCACTTACTTTTATGAACCATAATGGGTATCCGCTCAAATACCTGACAAAGAAAAAATTGCTGAATGCACTTAAATGGGATTTCGATTACGTAGTTTTTGAGAATGATAACTTTATTGACGTAGTGTACTCTGTATATCCTGATATTGTGAAGAGGCTGAAAAAAATCGGGGATAACAGGAAAATCAGTGTCTGTACACTTACAGATTCCATGCCCGGCCAGACCCTCCAGGACCTGATGAATCTCGAGAACATGACGCCTTTACGACATTTTGGTTTGACCTTTGACAGTGTACCTGAAACAAACTGGCACAATGTGAATCCCACCGGTGAAAATGCATACTCAGGCAATAAAGCAGGGAAACTTACCGCCGATCAGTTATATGGTATTACCTATAATAACAGCGATATTCCGGAACTGAAGGAATCAGCCCGGACAATGATCGTTTCGGGAAAATATCTGCATAATAAAGATCTTGAGAAGTGCTTTGTTGTTTTTGCCCTGAATCTCGATGGTAAACCAAATGCAGTTTACTCAGTGCAGGATTTAAAAGATGTTCTCAAAGAAAAGAACGTGTGGGAGAAAGGTTCCATTCGTTTTGAGTTACCAAAAGTAGAAGCAGAGAAATATGAACTATCAGTCTTTCTCTGGAATGTTGGTAAAAACGACCTCCTGATAGATGACTTCGAAATAAAACTCTACTAGGGCTCTACCCTCTCCTTGAGGAGAGGGCAGGGTGAGGTGCATTATCCTTTTGAGGAGAGGGCAGGGTGAAGTGCTTTAGCCTTTTAAAAGTCCCCCGCATCAAACCGGTCAAATTTAGCCTGTTGCTGTTCGTATTTTTTGCAGTCTATCTCGACTGACAAAGGTTGAAGTGGAGCTTCGAAATCACCCATATAAAGATTGAGTTTCTTATCTGCATAAACCCTCTTCATATAGAGTGCCCAGATGGGAAGGGCCATATTGGCGCCCTGCCCCTGGCTGATGTTGCGGAAGCGGATGCTCCTGTCCTCACCGCCTACCCATATTCCGGTCACCAGGTCGGGGGTTAAGCCCATAAACCAGCCGTCGGAGTGGCTTTGCGAGGTTCCGGTTTTGCCGGCAATGGGATTGCTGAGGCCGTATTTGTATCTTAACCTTACACCTGTACCACTTTCAACAACACCTTTCATCAACTGGATCATCAGGTAGGCGGTTTCTTCGCTCATTGCTTCCTGCTGTCTGGGCATAAAACGCGCAAGTACATTGCCGTTTTTATCTTCGATCCTTGTCACAAAGAGCGGTTCAATGTACACTCCTTTATTGGCATAGGTATTCATTGCACCGGTCATTTCATAGAGTGAAAGATCAGGCGTTCCGAGTGAGATGGCCGGTACGGCATCAATATGGCTTGTAACACCCATTTTACGGGCAATTGAAACAACTGCCATGGGTGAGTATCTTTTAATAAGGAATGCTGATATCCAGTTTATGGAATTTGCCAGTGCTTCTTTTAAAGTTACAAGCTGGCCCTCCTTATAATCGCTCGAATTCTTTGGTTCCCACTTAGTCCCATCGGGCAGGTCAACGGTGTATTGTATATTGGCTACTTTGGTGCAGGGTGAAAAGTCACCCTCCTGCATGGCGAGTGTGTAGACAAAAGGCTTGAAGGTAGATCCTACCTGCCTTTTAGCCATGATGGCGTGATCGTACTGGAAATGTTTATAGTTGATTCCACCCACATAGGCCCTTACGAACCCGGTTTGTGGTTCAACCGACATCAGCCCGGCCTGGAGATAGAATTTGCAGTACCTTATGGAGTCCCATGGCGACATGACCGTATCCCGTTCACCTTTCCAGGTAAATATTTTCATAGGGATTGCAACAGCAAACGATTTGTGGATTGAATCCTCCGAAACACCGGCTGCCTTCAGGCGGATGTACCTGTCGGATCGTTTCATGGATGAAACGAGAAGCTTATTAGATTCTTCCCTTACCACATCATAAGGGAAGTCGAATGGTGCATTTTTGTTTCCTTTCCAGTGTTTGAAGAAAGCGGGTTGCAGATCTTTGCCGAGGTGTTCGGCAACGGCTTCCTCAGCATATTGTTGCATTTTTGAATTAAGGGTGGTGTAAATCCTGACCCCGTCTTTATAAAGGTTGTAACTGCTGCCGTCGGGCTTGGGATTTTTTTCAATCCAGCCGTAAAGCGGGTTTTGCTTCCATTGAAGTGAATCCTGTGTATAAAGTTCCTTATCGAAATAATTTTTCTTCTTTGGTTCTTTAGCGTTCATGATCCTTCTGAGGTATTCCCTGAAATAAGTAGCCTCGCCTGATGCATGGTCCTGCATATGGTATTCGGTCATATCAAGTGGGATGACCCTCAGGGAATCATATTCCTGTTCGCTGATATAGTCTCTCTTCCTCATCTGGTTAAGTACAACTTCGCGGCGTTTGATCGCTCTTTCGGGATTTCGAACCGGGCTGAACCATGTAGGTGCCTTAAGCATACCGACCAGCATGGCCGATTCTTCAACCGTTAACTCAGAGGGTTGTTTGTTATAGAAGGTCTTTGCCGCTGATTTGATACCAAAGGAGTTGCTCCCGAAATCAACCGTATTGAAATACATGGCAATGATCTCTTCTTTGGTGTAGTTTCGTTCAAGTTTTATGGCAGTTACCCATTCTTTCATCTTGATAAAAGCGGTCTCGAAGAATGTCCTGTTGGCCTTACGGGGAAAGAGGTTCTTTGCAAGCTGCTGTGTTATGGTACTTCCGCCGCCTTTTTTGTTTCCGGTAATAATTCCGTAGGTCACACGAAACAATGCTTTTACATCTACTCCTGAATGCGAATGGAAGCGTGAGTCCTCGGTAGCAACGATGGCATTTACCAGATTGGGAGAGAGGTCGGAGTAATGGACGTTTGAACGGTTCTCTATGTAATATTTACCGAGGATTTCCTGGTCTGCCGAAATGACTTCAGAGGCCAGGTTGCTTTTTGGATTTTCGAGTTCTTCAAAAGAAGGCATGAATCCCAATAAGCCCAGCGACATGGCTGTAAAGAAGAGAATAATGAATCCAAGTATTGAAAAATATAATATCCAGAATCTTTTAAGCCAGTGCTTTAAGGTGGTGCCACTATGCTTTTTGGTTGCCATTGACAATTATTTTCCGATTGTTGTTACTGTTGCTTTTCAAGCCTGATACCAGCTTCAGATATTCCCTTCAATTCTTCTACCCTCATAGCCTGGTTAAGCCTGAATGTGTAGGTTCCCATCCGGGGGAATCTGATATTTTCCCTGATAAAGACCCTGTTGTCCCTGTAATTACCTGTTCCCCTGCCCAGCCATTTACCGGTTTTGTCGGCGAGTGTGCATTCAATGGTATCGCGCGACATGCCTCCTCCGGGAAATTCAGTAGTAAGGAAAAAGTATACGTTGCTATAACGATAAGAAGCGCTGTTTCTTACATTAATATAAAACCGGTATGCAGAAATAGTGTCCCGGATATCTACATTAAAGGCCAGCTCTTTATCGGCGGGCCAGGTATCTGAAGGTATGCTTTTACTTTCATCAAAGAATTTTTCCTTGTCGCATCCCGACAAAATCAAAAAGAGAACGGATAAGAGTACCAATGGCCTGATAAGGAACAATGAATAGCCCAAAGTTCTTTTATGAATACGCTTAATCATTTACCGGTTTTTGTTTATCAAATCTGGTGAGGTCGTCTTCTTCAGGGAAACTGCTCTCAAATTCAGGTTGTTTCTCCACTTTTTTTGCAAAGTCTTCGAGTGAAGTGATATTCTGGCCCTTTTTGTTCTTCGCTATGATCTCTTTTACCTTATCAACCGGAATTGCAAGCAGGTTATTGGGATCGGACTTATAGGCATACCACATCACGCCGCCAAATACATCCACTTTCTGGGGCAATGCATCGCCTTTAGCAGTATTCAGGATGGTATCATCGGGCGGAAAATCCTTAAGTGCTTCGGTGTAAGCGGCATATTCATAATTCAGGCAGCACTTAAGTTTACCGCATTGTCCTGCCAATTTTTGCGGATTAAGGGATAATTGCTGTATGCGGGCGGCATTTGTGCTTACGGTGCTGAAGCTTGTAAGCCATGTTGAGCAGCATAACTCCCTGCCGCATGATCCTATTCCGCCAAGCCGTGAGGCTTCCTGCCGTGCGCCTATTTGCCTCATTTCAATCCGGACCCTGAACTCTTCAGCAAGCAGCTTAATAAGTTCCCTGAAATCGACCCGTTCATCTGCTGTGTAGTAGAAAATCGCTTTGGTGTCATCGCCCTGGTATTCCACGTCATTTACCTTCATTTTAAGGTTAAGGCCGGCAGCGATCTCACGGGTTTTGAACATCGACTTATCTTCCTTCATGACCGCATGGATCCATTTTTCAATGTCACCCGGCCGGGCTTTACGATATACTTTTTTCAGCTCTTCATTTGAATAATCCACATTACGTCGTTTCATCTGATGCCGAACGACTTCACCTGTGAGCGTAACAATGCCGATATCATGACCCGGGTTGGCCTCAACGGCAACAATATCACCCACATGGAGGTCATGGTCAGAGCCTGCACGGAAATAATCCTTGCGGCTGTTTTTAAACCTGACTTCAATACAATCAAATGCAGGTATACCGGGTGCCGGAGGAAATGATTCCAACCAGTCGAAAGCATCCAGTTTGCTGCATCCATGGCTAAATCCGGACTCTTCACCCTGCACCATTGCACAACATCCGCGCGACATGAAAGGATTTGTCGCAAACAGGTCTTTTCGCACCTGCTGGATATCTTTCAGCATATCATCGTTATCGTCCAGGTCGGGAGCATTATTCTCAGCAGGTTGCCTTAATAAAGACAGTTTACCGGGGTCAGGAACGGGTATAATATTTTCAGTTTCTTCCATTGATAATTTTAAGGGCAGAACAATGGTAATTAACGCCAGTGGTCTGATATATTGAGATTAATGAATTCTGTTGCTGCAAAGTTAATTAAATTTCCATGTCATGCCGCTCAGTCCTGGAGTGACCGGATGAGAAATTAACAGCACTTTGAAAGAGGAGAGGTGAAATTTAATCTTTTAGTCGGACAGGGTTTGAGGTTTAATTTCTTTAATTAAGCAACGCTCGCAAAAGTGTTTGAGGGCAGGGAATATGATATCAGGTGCTTCGAGCATACCCATGTGGCCTACATTGCTGAGAAGCATGATTTCAGCATGGTTGGCAAGCATTGACTGGGCAATTATCTTTTCATAAGCCATTCGTGAATCATCTTTGCCTGCGATAAAGAAGACAGGAAAAACTGCATTCATTATTACATCGAGTGAACCCTCCCTGTCGCGCATGCCTGCAAGGGCTGCTATAATTGCCTTACCGGATGTTGAGGCTGCCCTGTTCCTCAATCTTTCTATCTTTTCAGCCAACCTTTCCTTGTTTGAACCGGCAAACATGTCAGGGATGAAGCTGTGAATAAAGTTGGCATGGTTAAGTTTAACAATGCTGATGGTTCGGTTCCTGTTTTCTTTTGCCTTATCATCGTCAGGGGCTGCATGTGAATGAAAAAGGACCAGTCCTTTAATCTTTCCCGGCATTTCGCGGGCGACTTCAAGGCTTACATAACCACCCATTGAATGACCGCAAAGGACACACTCATCCACGCCGGCACTTGCCATCACAGCCCTGACAGCCGATGCTACAAGTGGAATAGACTGATTTTCATCTGCCAGGCCACTTCGTCCGTGCCCTGGCAGGTCAATCATCAGTACGGTAAATCTATCCGATAGAAAAATCACCAGATCATTCCAAATCTCAATAGATTCAAGAAATCCATGCAATAATACGACCCAGGGCCCTGAACCCTGGATACGGTAATTAACCGGCTGGTTATTGAAAATGATCTGTTTATCCATGATTTTTATTTTGACATCAGCGTTTCAATTTCTGCGACTGTCTTTGGTATTGGTTTCCCAAGGACCCTGACACCGGAATCAGTGACGAGGACATCATCTTCGATCCTGATACCTCCGAAATCCTTGTAGGATTCAGCAATTTCATAGTTGATGAAGTCTTTGAACCTGCCTTCTGCTTTCCATTGGTCTATCAAAGCGGGGATGAAATAGATACCGGGTTCAACGGTAAGGACAAATCCGGGTTGCAATCTTCTGCCCAGCCTGAGGAATGCGGTGCCAAACTGGTCGCTTCTTTTGATCTCATCATCGTATCCGACATAATTTTCGCCCACTCCTTCAAGGTCGTGGACATCCATTCCGAGCATGTGTCCAAGCCCGTGAGGGAAGAACATGGCATGGGCTCCCTGTGCAACGGCTTCGTTAACATCACCTTTCATGAGGCCGACTGCCTTTAATCCTTCGGTAATAGTAGTTGCAGCGAGCATATGGATTTCCCTGTAAGTTATTCCTGGTTTGATCGCTTCGATGGCCCTCAGGTTTGCATTGAGCACTATTTCGTAGATATCCTTCTGACGATGGTTGAATTTTCCTCCAACAGGGCATGTGCGTGTAATATCACTGGCAAGCAGGTATTCTTCGGATTCGCACCCTGCATCTACGACAAGCATGCGACCTTCGGTAAGTGTGTTGCCATGATAATGGTTATGAAGCGTTTGGCCGTTTATGCTTAGGATTACCGGAAACGAGACAGGCCCTGCCTTCGCAAGTGCAATCCCTTCAATGGTGCCTGCAATCTCCTGCTCTACGATTCCCGGAAAAGCCATCTTCATGGCTGTTGTATGCATTAGCCCGGCAATATCAACCATCTTGTTTAAAATATCAATCTCCTCAGTTGATTTGATTGAACGGAGCTTTACAACTGCGCGGATCAGTTCAACGGAAGCTTCCTGTTTAAGGCTTGATATTTTTAGTCCCGTCAGGTCAGAGAGCCATATTTTGGTTTCACCCCTGTATGGTGGCAAAAAATGCACTTTCCTGCCCTTAGAGGCAGCATCTTTAATAAACGTGTCCAGTTCGGACAATGGACGCGATTCATGGATGCCTACAAGGGCGGCCCTGTCAGCCATTGAAGGTTGCGGACCCATCCAGATAATATCGTCCATATCGACATCATTTCCGAAGAGGATCTCTTTATCTTCGTCAAGGTCAATAATTCCGGCAAGGTCAGGTTGGTTAAGTCCAAAGAAGTAATTGAAGGCACTGTCCTGTCTGAAATGATAAGTGTTGGCGGGGTAATTAAAAGCTGCCTCCGTATTTCCCGGGAAAAACAGAATACCGCTTTTAACCTCTGCGCGCAGTGCATTCCTGCGAGCCTGGTAAGTTTCTTTTTTAAACATTGGTTGAAAATGGTTTATGATTGAATAATATAACTTTCTCTTTGTGCCATCAGGGCTTCAATTTCATCTGCTTCGATAGGTATATGTGCCATCAGGTCAATTGGATCATGGTCAACTACAATATCATTTTCCAGCCTGATACCAAATCCTTCTTCGGGAATGTAAATCGCAGGTTCACAGCTTAGAACCATTCCTTTTTGCAGTGTGGTTTGTTTTGTACCTACATCATGCACGTCCAGGCCAATGAAATGTGAAGTTCCATGCATATAATACTTGAAGAATGCCGGTTTATCGGCTGGCTGGTTATTAACATCCGCCTGGCTGATCAATCCGAGTCCGATTAATTCCTGCTCCATGATTTTTACTACACGGGCATGATAATTATCAATGGTGGTTCCCGGTGTAAGCATTTTAGAGGCTTGCCTGAATACACGAAGCACTGCATCATAAACTTCCCTTTGGCGGGGGGTGAATTTTCCATTCACAGGGATCGTTCTTGAACAATCACCGGCATAATTTGCATATTCAGCTCCAAAATCAAGTAACAGGAGCTGGCCATCTTCTATTCTCTGGTCGTTTTGGTTATAGTGCAGAATATTATTGTTAACTCCCGAGGCTATGATAGCCGGATAGGAATGACCGGATGCTCCATGTCTTAAGAATTCATGGGTAATCTCAGCTTCTACTTCATATTCCATAATTCCGGGCTTTACGAACTTCAGCACCCTGTTGAACGCATCGCCGGTAATTTCGCAGGCTTTCTTAAGAAGTTCTATTTCCTGAGGTTCCTTTATAAGCCTCAATTCCATTAAGATTGGTGCTAACCTCTGGTAATTATGCAATGGGTAAGTATCCCTTAGTTGCTTTACATAGCGCTGGGTTTTTGATTCAACTTCGGTGACAAACCTTGCGTTTTCCTCAACATTTGCATATACATATTCAGCCCTTGACATAAAATCTCGCATGGTGCTGTCGAACTGACTCAACCATTTGACGGTTTTAATGCCTGAAATTTCAGATGCCTGTTCAAGTGAGTACTTATGCCCGTACCAGGTTACCATATGGTCATCGGTTTCGGTAATGAAAACAACTTCTCTCATTTTCTCATCCGGATGGTTCGGATAGAGGGTAAGGATAGATTTTTCCTGGTCAAGGCCGGTGAGATAAAACATGTCACTGTTTTGCCTGTAAGGGAAATTCTGGTCTCCGTTTCTCGGCATTTCATCATTTGAATGTATAATAGCCAGTGAGTTAGGCTTTAATTTTTTTTCAAGTTTAATCCGGTTCTTACAAAAGAGCTTCGGATCAATTTGTTGATAACGCATGAATTTTTTCTTTATATTGGTCTAAAAATTTGACTGCTGACAATAGGTTATATCTAATTTGCTATATTTGTTCGCTTCTCAGAGCGGATATTCGCAAATTTAAACAACTATTCACCACAATAGGATGATCAAATTGCAAAAAACAATCGTAATTCATAAATCGTAAATCAAATTAGTATGTATTCGTCAATCACCAAAAAAGTGATCATGTCGCTGGCGGGACTATTCCTGATCGCCTTTCTTTTTGTCCACCTTACTGTTAATCTGATGGTTTTGATTAACGATGGGGGAGAGACATTTAATAAATCCGCACACTTCATGGTTACAAATCCGGTAATCCAGTTCATGCAGATCTTCCTCTTCGGCGGGTTCATTATTCACATGTTTACAGGGGTGGTTCTGCAAATCCAAAATTGGCGGGCAAGGCCTGAGCGTTATAAGGTTGAAGCGTTTTCTGAGATGTCGCCTTTCTCTAAATTTATGATCCACACGGGATTGATCATCATGGCCATTTTATTCTACCACCTTTATAATTTCTTTTTCCAGGCTAAGATTGGTCATATTGATATTGTTTTTTACGACGGGAAGGAATATGAAGATATGGGTAAACTGGTTACAACAAAATTCAGCCATTTAAACCATGTTATTATATATATAGGATGGCTTTTATTTCTTGGCTTCCATCTTGACCATGCATTCCATTCGGGGCTTCAGTCGCTTGGATGGAACCATAATAAGTACACACCGGCAATGTTTACTTTGAGCAGGATAATAGCTATTATCCTTACAGTTGGATTCATCATCATTCCATTGGCGATATATTTCAGGTAATTTTCAAGACGACATTACAATCTATTAAGATATGGCAGAATTAAATTCAAAAATACCTCAGGGACCCCTGGCAGAGAAATGGACTTATTACAGGTCACATACAAACCTGGTAAATCCGGCAAACAAGCGAAGACTTGAAATTATCGTTGTGGGTACCGGGCTGGCTGGTGCATCAGCAGCAGCCTCATTTGCAGAACTTGGTTTTAAAGTAAAGGCCTTTTGTTACCAGGACAGCCCGAGAAGGGCACACAGCATTGCGGCCCAGGGTGGTATCAATGCAGCAAAGAACTATCAGAATGATGGTGACAGTATCTACAGGCTTTTTTATGATACGATTAAAGGAGGCGACTATCGTGCAAGGGAAGCTAATGTTTATCGTCTTGCCGAAGTCAGTAACAATATTATAGACCAATGTGTTGCACAGGGTGTGCCTTTTGCAAGGGATTACGGCGGATTGCTTGACAACCGTTCATTCGGAGGCGCACAGGTATCGAGGACGTTCTATGCAAGGGGCCAGACAGGACAGCAGCTTTTATTGGGTGCATACAGCGCTCTCTCCCGTCAGATCCATAAAGGCAACGTTGAGATGTATTCGCGTCATGAAATGATGGAGCTTGTAATTATTGACGGCAGGGCAAGGGGAATCATTGCCAGGAACCTGATAACCGGTGAAATAGAACGACATGCTGCTCATGCTGTGGTTTTGGCTACCGGAGGTTACGGGAATGTATTTTTCCTTTCAACCAATGCAATGGGTTCAAATGTGACTGCCATCTGGAAGGCATATAAGAAAGGCGCTTATTTCGGAAATCCGGCATTTACACAGATACATCCCACTTGTATTCCTGTTCACGGTGAATATCAGTCGAAACTGACCCTTATGAGCGAAAGCCTTAGAAATGACGGAAGGATATGGGTCCCAAAGAATAAGGAAGATGCTGAGAAGATAAGGCATGGTAAATTATCACCGCTCGAAATCAAGGAAGCTGACAGGGATTATTATCTCGAGAGGCGGTATCCGGCTTTCGGAAACCTTGTGCCGCGTGATGTTGCGTCAAGGGCAGCAAAAGAGCGCTGTGATGCAGGTTATGGGGTTGGTGAAACCGGATTAGCAGTTTACCTTGATTTTTCGGATGCCATCGCACGCCTCGGGAAGGATACAATTGAAGCCCGTTATGGTAATCTTTTCCAGATGTATGAAAAGATCGTTGACGAGAACCCTTATAAAACCCCTATGATGATCTATCCGGCTGTCCATTATACCATGGGTGGCTTGTGGGTTGATTATGAACTGATGACTACCATACCCGGATTATATGCAGCAGGAGAGGCAAATTTCAGTGACCATGGGGCTAACCGTCTTGGAGCCTCTGCACTCATGCAAGGCCTTGCCGACGGATATTTTGTTCTGCCATATACCATACAGAACTATCTGGCTGATCAGATCAGGGTGCCGAAGATTTCACCTGACCTTCCTGAATTCATTGAAGCAGAAAGCAGGGTAAAGAATAATATCAACGGATTAATGAATATTAAAGGAAATACATCGGTTGATACCTTCCACCGGAAGTTGGGTGTGATCATGTGGGAGAAGGTTGGAATGGCAAGAAACAAGGAAGGGCTGAAGAGCGCCATTGAAGAGATTAAGGCATTAAGGACTGAATTCTGGAAAGATGTGAAGATTCCGGGAACAACCGATTCGATCAACCAGGAACTTGAGAAAGCAGGCCGTGTTGCTGATTTTCTTGAATTAGGTGAACTGATGGCACGGGATGCGCTTAACCGTGAAGAATCATGCGGGGGTCATTTCAGGGAAGAATACCAGACTCCGGAAGGAGAGGCACTGAGGGATGATGATGATTTCATGTATGTTTCGGCATGGGAATACAAGGGCGTGGATGCTGAGCCAGTGCTCAATAAAGAGCCTTTAAAATATGAATTCATTGAGGTAAAACAGAGAAATTACAAATAACAGGAAGGAAAACAGATATGGACCTTACACTTAAAATCTGGCGTCAGAAAAACGCTGTCAGTAAAGGAAAGTTTGTTACATATAAGATCAGTGGTATCTCTCCAAACAGTTCCTTCCTCGAAATGATGGATGTGCTTAATGAGTCACTGGTGCAAAAAGGTGAAGAGCCTGTAGCTTTCGACCATGATTGCCGTGAAGGGATTTGCGGTACATGCAGCATGTATATCAACGGAAGACCTCACGGGCCTGATACAGGTATTACCACCTGCCAGTTGCATATGCGCAAGTTCAAAGATGGCGATACCATTGTTGTTGAGCCATGGCGGGCGAGAGCATTCCCGGTGTTGAAAGATCTGATCGTCGATCGTTCAGCATTCGATAAAATTGTCCAGGCAGGCGGATATGTTAGTGTTAATACCGGTGGTATTCCGGATGGTAATGCAATTCCGATACCTAAAACAGATGCCGACCTATCCATGGACGCTGCGGCATGTATATCATGCGGTGCCTGTGTGGCAGCATGTAAAAATGCATCGGCAATGCTTTTTGTAGGTGCATTTGTCTCTAAATTTGCATTGCTGCCACAGGGCAGGGTTGAAGCTCATCAACGGGTGCAGAACATGGTGGCTGAAATGGACCGCCAGGGATTTGGCAACTGCACAAATACCGGCGCTTGTGAAGCAGAATGCCCCAAACTGATCACCCTTGAGAACATCGCCCGGCTTAACCGTGAATTTATTACCGCCAAGCTTGCGGGACGAAAGTTTGAAAACCGGCGCGACGGCTGAGTTTAAACGAAACTATTTATGCTTTTTAGTGATATTCCGGGGCAGGAAAGTGTTAAGCAGAGGTTAAGGAAAACGGTGCATGAGCACAGGGTTAGCCATGCCCAATTGTTCTTTGGGCCTGAAGGCGCAGCTAAGCTTCCAATGGCTCTCGCTTATGCACAATATATCAACTGCAGCAACAGGACAGAAACTGACTCATGCGGAGTATGCCCTTCCTGTTTGCAATTCAGCAAGTTGGCCCATCCTGACCTGCATTTTCTCTATCCTATTGCAGGTACAAAGGAAATTGACGGCAAACCTATGTCGGTTATGTTCCTTTCACACTGGAGAAAACTGGTTGCGGAAAAAAAAGGTTTCTTTACTTTGACCGACTGGTACGAACAGATAGGTATTGAAAACAAGCAGGGACTGATCAATACGGAGGACTGTAATGACCTGATAAGGAAACTAAGTTATACTTCCTATGAGTCAGAGTATAAAGTAATGATCATATGGATGGTGGAAAAAATTCACCTGCAGGGCGCAAATAAAATACTGAAAATATTAGAGGAACCACCGGATAAGACACTCTTCATATTAATTACGCAGCAGCAGGAACAAATACTGCCAACCATTCTTTCAAGAACTCAGTTGGTTAAGTTTCCAAGGTACAGTGATCCGGAAATTGAAAGCGGATTGTTAACACTTACCGGTTGCTCACAGGAAGAGGCCAAAAGTGCCGGTTTTATGGCTGAAGGCAATATGACGGAAGCAATTACCATCATTAATGAAGGAGAAAGCCATAATGAGCTCTTCCTGAAATTCCGCGACTGGATGCGTATCTGCTGGAAGCAGGACCTTAAAGCTGCTTTTGAGATGGCTGATGAGATAAAAGGAGAGGGACGGGAATACATGAAGCGCTTTCTGCAGTATGCCCTTCGCATTGTAAGGTATTGTACACTAACTAATTTTAACGTAGCTCCATTCATTAACATTGAAGGAGAAGAAAAGAAATTTGTAACAGACTTTTCAAAATTTATTAATCCATCAAATATTCATCTCTTCCAGCAGGAGTTCAACGATGCGATTTTCCATGTTGAAAGGAATGCAAATGGAAGTATCCTGTTTATGGACATTTCAATAAATGCAATGAAGTGGTTGAAGGGAAAAGATCTGTTCAGGACAATTGAACTGAGGCAGAGAGGTTAGTGAAGGAATCGCAGGCAATTATATATAAGCGCGATTTGTCAGGTATGAAACCAGGATGCTTGCTGCTTAAAGATAGTATCCATATTTATCGATTAGTTGCCATACTCTTTGGGGAAGAAAATACATTACTGATTTACGGGATTTAATCGCTCCGCGAATGAAACTGGCAGAAATTTCTATCTTAGGAGCATTAATCAATTTTACCGAAGGATGCTTTGTTAGTTCGTGGTTTTCGCTTCCATGGCGGGGATAAAGTAAAAGCTGGTAATGTTCAAGGAGTTGTTCCCAATTCTTCCATTTATTGAAGCTTATCAGTAAATCGGTACCGCCGGTCAGCACAAAATTTCTCTCAGGGTACTTTTCATGCAACCTTGCCAGTGTGTCGATCGTATAAGATGGTTTAGGAAGGTGAAATTCAATATCGGATACACGAAACCGGGTATCCGTTCCGATAGCCTCCTGAACCAACTCGTAACGGGCATAATCGGTAAGGAGTGAGGCCTGCTCTTTTAATGGATTCAGGGGGGAAACTATAAACCAAACTTCATCGAGTCCGCCAAATTCAACCATGTACTCGGCAACACAAAGGTGGCCAATGTGGATTGGATTAAATGATCCGAAAAAAAGGCCGGTTGGTTTCAAAAATAGTATGAGTTATGGGTTAACATCCTTTTTTAATGTGATAACAATCTGTTTTATGAGTTAACAATCTTCCTTAAGGAAATCATCAACTCTTTTAACGATCTCTTTTTTTGCCTCCTGCAAATCTTTATTCATCAGAACAAAGTCGAATTTATCGATATAAGTCATTTCATGGACGGCTTTTTCCACCCTTTTTTTGATGGTTTCAGGTGAGTCGGTATTCCGGCAGTTCAATCTCTGTTCCAGTGCTTCAATTGAAGGCGGACAAACAAAAACTGCAAGGGCACGTTCACCGAATTCTTTCTTTATGTTCAGTCCGCCAACCACATCAACATCGAAAATTACATTCTTCCCGGCAGCTAAAAGCTTATCGATTTCCGATCGCAGAGTGCCATAGAGGCTACCAGAATAAACTTCCTGCCATTCGAGTAAGTCGCCTCTGTCGATCCTTTTTCTGAATTCATCCTCAGAAATAAAGAAATAATCTTTCCCGTCTGTTTCACCGTTCCTTATTTTACGGCTGGTTGCTGACACTGAGAAGGCCAGTGACGGAAAAACTGACAATAAGTGTTTAACGATGGTTGTTTTGCCGGAACCTGAGGGAGCTGAAACGATGATCAGTCTGGTTTGTTTATTTGTGTTCATCAGGAGCTTTATTTACCCATCTTACAGTATGTTAGCTAACTGCTCCTTAATTTTTTCCAATTCATCTTTCATCTGGACAACGATCCTCTGGATATTGGCATCATTGGCCTTTGAACCGATAGTATTGATCTCCCTTCCAATTTCCTGGGTGACAAATGAAAGTTTACGGCCGCTTGAATCAGGCTCCCCAAGTGTATTCATAAAGTAATCCAGGTGCTTCTGGAGCCTCACCTTTTCTTCGGTAATATCAAGCTTCTCAAGATAATAGATAATCTCCTGTTCAAAACGGTTGGCATCAAGGGTGTTAATTGCAGTGAACTCACTTACCGATGCCCTCAATTTCTCTCTGAAATTTATATTTCTCTCATCCTCAAACTGCCCAAGGTCTCCTAGTAAACTTCTGATAGTGATAACCCTGCTAATGAAATCATTCATGAGAAGGTCACCTTCATTTTTACGGAATTCATTCAGTTGCTCTATGGCACCTTGCAGGCAATCGTTTACCGAGAGCCATTCTTCATCGCTTAAGACTTCCCTGGAGGGTTTTAACACTTCGGGGATTTTCATAATGATGGATAGAATATCTGCATTATCCTCACCCAATTCAGTTGAAATTTGCTTAAGATCCTTGTAATATCCTTTAACAAGCGAGTGATTAATGATTGAAGGGAGTTCACTATCGGTATAATCAATCGTGCCGGTTAGCTCAATTTTACCTCTTTCAAGTCTTCTGGAAATAATGTTCCTGATATCAGGTTCTTTCTCCCTGAAGAGGGTTGGGAGTTTAATGTTAAGATCCAGTTGTTTGCTGTTCAGGGATTTGATCTCGATAGTAACCGTTTTGCCGGGGACGCTGCATGTGTTTTTACCGAAACCGGTCATTGACTTAAGCATAGAAACAAACTTTAAATGCAAAAATACATCATTATTGTTTAAGTTTTTAAAAGGTCGTTTCTTGCAATAATCCAATAAATAGTGAAAAATACATTTCATTAGGAAGAAATTCATAATATTGTATTTGAAATACAGATAAAAATGATCAAGTGTATAATTATTGATGATGAGTATCATTCCAGGGAAAATCTGAAGCAAATGCTTAAGCTTTGTTGCCCTGATGTGCAGGTAATTGATGAAGCCGACAGGGTAGCTGCCGGCATTGAGGCAATCAGGCGGGGAAATCCTGATTTGGTGTTTCTGGATATCAGGATGCCGGATGGCAGTGGTTTTGACATACTCCAGAAGCTTGGTGAGGTAAATTTTAAGGTTGTCTTTGTCACTGCTTATGAGGAATATGCCATTAAAGCCTTCAAGTTCAGCGCCATTGATTATATACTAAAACCTATTGACCCGGATGAACTCAAGGAAGCTGTGGGTAAAGCTGTCACTTATTTTAAGGGATTTTCAGCAAATGATGCTGTTAAGCAATTACTTGATACAATCACACAACCCCACCAGCCCCATAAGAAAATAGTACTGAAAACTATTAATACCCTTCATCTCATAGAGATTGATAAGATTATAAGATGTGAATCAGACCGTAATTATACCATATTTTATATTGATGGGGAAGAAAAAATTGTGATTTCCCGTTCAATGAAGGATTTTGAAGAAATGCTCCAGGAACATAATTTTTTAAGGGTCCATAATTCGCACCTGATCAACATAAATTATATCAGGAAGTTCCATAAAGATGAGCTGCTCTGTGTTTTGAGTGATAATACCAGTATCCCGGTGGCTTACAGGAAAAAGGACGAGTTATTGAATTTGATTAAAAACCTGTAAAGATTTCAATAAAAAAGCCTGAAGAAATATTAAATTTGGCATAAGAACCAGAATATGCCTTTAAGTAAGAAAATACATCCTGTAAAAGAAACTGCAGGCGGTGAAATGTTAATGCCTAAAGTTACACTCATGGATGCCCAGCCTGATATTCTAGGTTCCATGTATGATGCAATTGCCATGGCCGGTAAGAGCATTTACCTTGAAATCTACCGTATTGCTTTTGACATAACTGGTGAACATTTCAGGGATATTCTTGCAGTAAAGGCAAAACAGGGGCTGACTGTGAAGGTTTTACTGGACTCGTGGGGTACACCTCCGAATACACATTTCTTTGATCCCATAATACGGGCAGGTGGTGAGGTTTATTTCTTCCGCAAAATGAAATTCGGGATCGACTTCTTTACCAAAAACCATCGCCGGAACCACCGGAAACTCCTGATAATTGATGATAAGCTTAGTTTCATTGGTTCCATGAACATTACAGGCTATTCAGTTACCTGGCGTGAGATTTGCCTTAGGATAGAAGGACCGATGGCTTTGCTGTTCAAGAAAACTTTTTTTGACAGTTTGAAACTGTACGATAAATACATTTTTAACAAGTTCTCCTATAAGAAAACGATTTACTATAATGGTTTCGAGATTGTACAGGATCTTCCTTCCATTTACAGGCAACAAATAAAAAAAAGATACGAGAAACTTATAGCCCGTGCCCGACAGGAGATTATTATTGAAACCCCATATTTTATCCCCGGTTTTAAATTACGACGGTTACTTGCCCAGGCAGCGAACCGTGGAGTGAATGTTATTGTGATAATGCCGCTCCATTCTGATGTTAAAATCGTAGATCTGCTCAGGGATAAATATCTGAAGTTTTATTACAGGAACGGCATCAATATGCATTTTTATACAGCAAGTAACCTCCATGCCAAGTGCGTGATGGTTGATAAAGAGATATTTGCTGTGGGATCGGCTAATTTTGATTACAGGAGCTTCAGATACCAGCATGAGATCATGCTGGTGGGACACCAGGCGGAAATAGTGGAATTAGTTGACCAGCATCTGGTACAAAGTTTAAAAGGTTGCGTACCTTTTGATTACACAGCCTATCTCAGGAGGCCAAAAATAGAGAGGATTTTCGGATGGCTCCTCCTTCCATTCAGACATCTTTTTTAATGAATGACTTAGCTGGTTAAAAAAAATAAAGATGGGCAGACTTTGTCCGCCCATCTTTTACTACGCAATCAATACCCACTCTTCAATTAATTATTTACTGAATATCAATTTGTTTCCTGATCACGGCATCTTCCCTTCTTGGAAGAGTGATCTTAAGTATACCATTCTGATAATCAGCATTTATCTTATCCATATCTACACTTTTCGGAAGTATAAAGCTCTTGTTTAACGGGACCTTTGTGAATTCCCTGCGCAGATACTTATCATCCTGAACTTCCTGTTCACCCTTGAGTTCAGCAGTGATTTGCAAGGTTTGCTGCTCTAAATTGACTTTTATATCTTCCTTAGTGAAGCCGGCTACCGGCATTTCAATAACAAAGGCATTGTCAGTATCATAAATATTTGCCGGATAGTATTTTCCTGAATCAGTCATGGGACTGTTAAAGAATTGATCCAACATGCTTAAAACGGGCTGGTTAAATCTGATCATATTCATAGTTGTTCCTCCTTATGTGTTTTTGTTTTTTTTCTCTGATATAGACTTTTCAATTTGTATGCCATCCGAAAAAGAGTGTACGTTTCTTTCTAAATGCAGACAAAATGGCATATTAATTTGAAATAACTTCATAATAGCAGACAAAATGACCGATTTTAAATCAAACAATTAAGTGTGAAATTGATTTATAATAGTCATTAATTAATTTTGCCTGATCCATTTATGGCGAGCCAGCATAGAGCTATCCTCAGGATATTTGCTTTTCACAGAATATTGATTCCGGTACTGATTGGAATAACTGTCATTGGTTTCATGATGGCGGGCGATTTATCGCATAGTGATCTGAAGTCTATCAGGATTGATATTCAGTCAATAGCCTATTTCAGTCTTGCAATCCTGATGGTAATTATCCGTGACATTGCTTACATGTACAGGATAAGATTGCTTACAAACTATGCATTAACGTGGAGAAGGGCATTCCAGGTTATTTTTCTGTGGGAATTTTCATCGAGCGTAACGCCTTCAGTAGTGGGTGGGTCTGCTGTTGCTATTTTTATTCTGACAAAGGAGAAACTCGGGACGGGGAGGGCTACTGCAACAGTGATGGTTACCGCACTGCTCGACGAGATCTTCTATATTGTGCTTGTTCCATTAACCTTTCTGTTGGCAGGATTTGAGCGTCTTTCTGTTGTTGGCCAGAACTTTAACTTCCTGGGTATGCAGCTCACTACCATGGGAATATTTACTTTAGGGTATTTATTGATAGCCTTCATTACCTTTCTGCTGGCTTATGGTGTATTCATAAATCCTGAAGGATTAAGGTGGCTGCTTATAAAAGTCACCAAATTAAGGATTTTAAGACGATTTCATGAGGCGGCCGGGCATACCGGAGATCAGATATTGGAAGCTTCAGCAGAATTCAGAAGTAAATCTTTAGGTTTTTGGTTACATGCAGCCCTTGCAACTGCTTTTTCATGGACTGCCAGGTTTATGGTAGTCAACTTTCTTATAGCCGGGTTCACTTACATACCAGCCATTGGTGACCATCTGTTGATCATGGCGAGGCAATTGATGATGTGGGTCATCATGCTGGTGAGTCCAACGCCGGGAGGAAGCGGAATAGCCGAATTTTTCTTTCCGGTATTCCTCAGAGAGTTTATAGCAGGCACCGAACGTGATATTACAATGATAGTTGCACTCGCCTGGCGATTGCTTACATATTACCCTTACCTGATTATAGGGGCACTTGTATTGCCTTTTTGGTTAAAGCGTGTTTACCTAGGAAGAAAACTGATAAAATTCAGAAGGGCAAAAAGCAAAGAGCAGAAATCCTGATCAATCAAATTAAATGTGTTACCAGGGTCTTTACACTTGACCAATTAGCCACAATGGAAATACTTGTCAACCAGACTTTGCATTTTTTCCTTGCTGCAATGTACCTCTTCACGTAGTTGGGAATCATTGAAGCTTCTTAATTTTCGGGCTACACCTTCTATTACGCTTTCAGGGAAGACATCGTATTCCTGGTAAACCCGGGCCTGTTTTTCGAGCATTGCGGCTGAATCATGGCATGAAACCGGAAGTTGTTTTAGCTGTGCAAGTCTTTCTTTGTGTTTCTCATCAAATATATTCACATCCACATACCACTTTTCAGCAAGTTCAAGTGCATTTTGCATTTCAAGTCCATGACGGGCTGCAACTGTGAGACCTGCAAGCAGCAAATAGATATCGGCCGAACCATCAGGGCAACGGAATTCAACTGTCTGTAGCTGCGAGTGATCATGCTTAACCTGGTTTTCGAGAGGATTGGCATGGTAAATCATGTTATTTTCGCCGGCCCAGCCTAATGGGACTCTCACAAGCACGCTCCTGTTCCTGTCACCCCAGCATATATTGGTTGGAGCTTCCTGATGAGGTACCAGCCTGAAATAGGATGTTGGATTTGTATTACCAAAGGCTGTGAGTGAAGGGGCAAGGTCGAGGTAACCGGCAATAGCTTTGTGTGCCACATCGCTCAGTTTACCATTGGCAACCATTTGGTTCTTACCATCCTTAACGAGTTTAGTGTGAATATGTAGTCCGCTTCCGGCTTTGCCTACGGTTATCTTAGGTGCGAAAGTAACTGTAACTCCATATTTGTAAGCCAACGACCGTAATATCCACTTGGCGATGACTAATTGGTCAGCGGCATCTTCAAGTGTTGTTGGCATAAATTCTATCTCATTTTGTTCAAATAACCTGCCCTCCTGGGTAAAATTACCAACTTCAGAGTGACCATATTTAATAAGACATCCAGCTTTTGCCATTGCGGTCATAGCTTCAGTACGCAGAAATTCCCATTTAGCAAAAGGTGCGGATTCATGGTAACCTCTCTGGTCGACTGCAGGGAATAATTCCTCTTCCTCACTGATGATGTAATATTCAAGTTCTCCCATCACCTCAAACGACAAACCTGTTTTCTCTTTTAGAGCTTTATGTGCTTTTCGGAGTATGTATTCGGGTGAACTTTCCAATGGTTGCCCATCTTTATTATAGTACGAACATAAAATGTCAATTGAAGCCACTTCTGAGAATGGATTGATAAACGCAGTCCGGTATCTGGGAACTACGTATAAGTCGCTTGAACTTGCCTGAATGAAAGGGAAGAGACTTGACCCGTCGCAGCGCTCACCGGTTGTAAGGATACTATCAAGGTGCTCAAGTGAACTGATCACAAAATTCAGTGTCTTAAGCCTGCCATCACCTCCCACATATCTGAAATTAACCATTTCAATATTATGGTCAACAATATATTTAATTAAGTCGGCTTTAGTAAATTCAGAGGCTGGTTTGTTAAGATATTGAACCAGTGGATTAGGGTTCATCTCGGAAAAGTTCTTCATGATTGTATTCGTTGAAATTTTATATCTGATTTGTCAGGTGTCATAAAACGGCCATCAAAATTAGAAAGTTTTTCCAACTGTAATGCTCAAAAAGGATTATAATTATTCAGGTTTGTAATATACCTGCAAAGTTTAAATCCATACCTTTACAAAGAATAAAAGGAGAATGGCTTAGATAGTATTATGTCAATAGAACTTATTTTCTTCGTTGTTTTTATTTGTGTGATCACAGGTTTGTTGCTTTTAGATCTGGGTGTTTTTGATAAAGAAAACCATATTGTAAGTTTTAGGTCTGCCCTCTTTTATACATTTCTTTGGATTTCATTTTCACTCGGTTTTTATGTGCTAATGATCTACCATGGCGACTGGATACATCTTGGTCCGGATGGTACCTTGGAGGAGTTGAAAGCGCTGATAATCAGGTATGAGCATCCAATAAATATTGATGGGCTTGATTACCATAGTGCCCTGAAAGTTTATGAAAAGAACCTGGCCCTGGAATACCTGACCGGTTATGTGATAGAATGGATGTTATCGCTCGATAACATATTTGTGATGGTGGTGATTTTCTTTGCCTTTAAAGTAAATCCCCTCTATTACAGAAGAGTCTTATTTTATGGCATCCTTGCAGCAGTTGTGTTCAGATTCCTGTTTATATTTTCTGCTTCTGCTTTAATAAGTAAATTTCACTGGATATTGTACATCTTCGGAATCCTGCTGATATTCACAGGAATAAAAATGTTTTTTGAAAAAGAACAGACGAAGATTGACACCAAAAACCATCCTGTTGTCAGGTTTGCATCAAAGTATTTACCGGTGTACCCTGAGTTTGTAAGGCAACATTTTTTCGTGCATAAAGCAGGAAAATTAATGATTACTCCGCTCTTCCTTACGTTGCTGGTCATTGAATTTTCTGATGTAATATTTGCTGTTGATTCAATCCCTGCTATTTTTGCAGTTACCAAAGACCCTTACATAATCTTCTTTTCAAATGTTTTCGCAATATTGGGATTAAGGTCACTTTTCTTTGTGCTGATCCGGGTAATAACAATATTCAGGTACCTGAAAACCGGTCTTGCATTTCTTATGACCTTTATCGGCTTTAAAATGATGTTCAGCGGATGGCTTAAAGATATCGGGTTCACAACAGCCCATTCACTTTATGTAATCCTGACCATTATGCTGCTTAGTATAGTTTTATCGGTGATTATACCAGAGACGAGGAAAGAAAGAGAAGCAGAATAAATATCTTCCTTTAGAGGTTTATTGCGATACTATTTTGAGCCACTCATGGGACTCGAACCCACGACCCGCGCATTACGAATGCGCTGCTCTACCGACTGAGCTAAAGTGGCATAAGATTAAAAGGGCAGGTGCCGGACCTGCCCTTATTCTGTCGGGATGACTGGATTCGAACCAGCGGCCTCTTCGTCCCGAACGAAGCGCGCTACCAGGCTGCGCTACATCCCGTTGAATAAATTCGAGCGCAAAAGTAATATATTTTCTTTAATCATTGAACCACCTGTACTAAAGTTGCATTCCAATTATACAAACGATGGTGCACCTCATTAGAAGCAATTGATTTAAAATAGAGACGTAGCATGCTACGTCTCTATTATTAATTACTGCTTACTCGTTGCTACTTAAAATTAATCTAGCTTAGACAGTATTTAACAATCGCATCGACATGAATAGCAGTCGTATTGAGCATCGGGATGCCGGCATATTCCGGTTCTGTGAGTATCAATGGAAATTCAGTACAACCAAGTATGAGAGAATCGATGTGATCATCATTTACCATTCGTTTGGTGATATCTATCAGTTCCTGACGGGTATCATCCTTAAATATACCCAGCTCAATTTCACTGAAGAGCTTTCGGTTTATCAGCGCTTTTTCGCGTTCCGAAGGTACAATAACCTCCATTCCATATTTTTTGAATGTATCGGGATAAAATGAAGCGTTCATGGTAAACCGCGTGCCAATCAAACCGGGCCTTGTAAGCCCAAGTTGCCTTGCTTTATACCCTGTTGCCTCAACAATACTGATCAAGTGAAGTGGAGACTTTTCCCTGATCATTTCAAAAAGCAGGTGCGGTGTATTTGCACTAATGGCCGCAAAATCTGCACCAGCGCGATGCAATGCCTCAATTTTGGATACTATATAGGAGGCTGCCTCTTCCCATTTTTGCTGATTCAGTGGTTTAAGGAAATCGGCCATATTTACGCTGTAAAGCACAATCTCAGGATAATTCATCTCTCCGCCTTCAGTCTTGAACCGGTTAATGATCTCCTTATAGTAATCCACAGTAGCCTCAGGCCCTAATCCGCCTATGATTCCGATTTTTTTTATAAAGCTCATATTTGAAATATAAATTTAAGGTAAAGGAGGATTGATCATCCTTAGTCTATACTGACGAGGGTTAAAAAAACAGATGAAGGCTTTCTGCCTTCATCTGTGTGTTATACTTATAAAAATTCACTATTTGGTAAGCGAATAAAGGAGTGTCACTTCCTCTGGTGTAATTGCCCTTGTAAAGAAATGCATTTCATCAAAAAGGCTCAGATCTGAAAAATGATCCCAATAGGTCCAATTTGTTTCGCCTGAACCAATTGTGAGGGTAGTCACTCCAGCCCAGTTGATAGGAGTAGCAAGTGCAGCTTCCATTACCTGCGCTCCATTTATATAGACCACTGCTGTATCTGTTGAAATTGAAACAGCAATATGTAACCAGTCAGCATTCGGGGAAGCTACATAAAATGGATTCAGCCACACTTCACCACCAGGAAGATCAGGATTTATGCCAAGATTTGCGAAAATATTCTGATCATTGGATGCATTATTCTCACGGCCCATTCTGAAGCCGGTATTTCTGTTGTCCTGAGAAGCAACTTCAGGCTTACTTAATGAAATAAGGCCTCCTCTGACTGGAGTAGCGTTTATTTTATACCAGAAGGCAACCGAAAATTCTGATGATCCAGTAAGCACATCTGCCGGAAAAGTAATGTAAGAATCGGTGGCTCCCTTGTAGGCATCTCCAATTTTTCCTGTAGCGAATGTTGGAGTACCAACTTTAGTGGCTGATTCATCGGAGATATCATCTTTATAATTTCCTTCAAAGGGGAAATAGATCACTTCACCATCCAATGGGGTATAAGGGGTAGCTGTTACTTTATCGAAATTACGGGTAACAGTTACAACCTTACCTGTCAAATCTTCAACAGTGACACTCATAACATGTGGGCCATCAGGCAGGTCATTGACAGGCTGAACAAGTACAGCTCTTCTGTAATCTTTAAAAGATTCTGTTTTACCCACTTCTTGTCCATCAACATCAAAAGTCACAGACTTTAACTCAATGTCATCAGTCACAGTAACGGTCAAGTTTACAGCAGGATTATCGGGCATCACCCTTACTACTTTTCCGGCTATTGGGAAGTTGATTACCAGTGTTGGATCTTCTGTATCAGCACCTGGTTTTACAGGCGTGATCTCATCTAGTTCCTGTTCGCACCCCACGGTGAACATAGCAAACAGTGAACACATAAATATGGTTTTGAGTATTTTCATTGTTCTTCTCTTTTAACTGTTAAAAAAATCAGCTTATTGTTTAAGGCTTGGAATCTGATCAACTTGTGCTTGCGGGTATGGAAGGAAGATTTTATCGGTCGAGAAAGTTCTTCCATCATAAGTCAATTCATCATACCATTCAAGCCTTATCATATCATAATAACGCTGACCAACTTCCATTGCCAGTTCAGCAAATTTTTCATCCATTACCTGTTCAAGTGTAACTCCCGAAAGTGGGTTGAGGCCAGCTCTTTCCCTGACAAGATTAACTGCCTGATCTGCCGATCCGGCACTGGCAGTACCACCCTGAACAACTGCTTCAGCATACATCAACAGGATTTCAGCATAGCGTATGAGGGGATAATTCTTATTGGTGCCATAATCTGTTCTGCCTGGTGTAAGTTGGTTCGATGGTAGGTATTGCTTTCCACTGGCAAATAATGCCCTTGCATAATTATTGATCACATCACCTGAGCGTGTCGTATTTGATATCCATGAAGGTAGTGTTGCAAATTCAGGGTCTTGCTGAATTTCTGCTATTCCGTCAGGAGTAAATAATACACTAGTTTCAAGACGAACCTCTTCACCTCTTCGAAGCATAAATTTTATGTACTTAAGACTTGGTTCCCAGAAACCCCATCCATCACCTGCACCTGAAACTGCGGGTGTCCATCCCTGAGGCCCAAAGAAAGCGAAAAGGTAAGAATAGTTCTCACCGCTGGCTAACCCCAGATCGGAGTATTGAAGTTCCAAAAGATTCTCATCATTAAGTTTACCTTTAATTTTAAACAGTTCATAAAAATCAGGCTCAAGGGTGAATAAACCAGAATTGATTATCTGGCCGGCAGCTTCTGCAACAGCGGGGTAATTTTTCAGTTCGAGGTTGGCCAGTGCTTTCATGGCCAATGCTGTGTACTTAGTAACTCCGCCCGGGATATCAGTACGTTGGTTCGGTCTCATGTCAGGCAAATTAGGAATAGCGAGATCCATCCAATCGGATATCTTCTGCATTATCTCATCCTTTGTCGATAGAGGAGTAATAAGAACTTCTTCGGCATTAGATGAAGGTGGGACAGGAAGTGAGCCCCAAACCCTGCCTAACAGAAATAACCACCATGATTTGATCACTGTGGCTTCAGCTTTGTATTGTTCAGCTAATGATTCACTTGCACCTGAACCTTTATAAAGATCAATTTGTTCCAATGCACTGTTTACAGAATAGATGTTTTGGAAAAAGTTCTGAAACAGTGAATTATACATCCAGTAATCTTTGTTATATTTATAACGGTCGGTTTCGGCAAAATCCTGCTGATCCCCAAGACCACCAGCGTTGACATCGTCACCTCTGACTGATATTAAAGGAATATCCTCCCATTCAATACTATTGAATTCATAATAGGTTCCGATAAGAGGTTTGATCATGTCACTGGCAATGGTATAGTCAGTCCCTGATGTAAGTATCTGAGCTTCTGCCGGTTCATCCAGATACTTTTCACAACCGGAATTAATCAATATAAGCATCAGCGAGAGTACACCAATTGATAGGAATTTATGTGGTTTCATATCTTATATCTTTATTAGAATTTAACATTCAGATTAATAGTATAAACTGCGGGGATAGGATATACCTGATAATCCCAACCGTTATCAACTTCGGGCGTGAACCCATTATATGAGAAAAGTGTAAGTGGGCGCTCGGCTGTAAAAGCAATTCTTGTTTCAGGGAAATTTCCCCCGAACCAGTTGACATCTTTTATTGTGTACCCAATTTGTACATTTTGTATTCTGAAAAATGAACCATCCTGAACAAAGTAGTCACTCATTTTCTGGTTCCATCCCTTTCTTAAACCTTGGGCTGATGGAAATTCGTTAGAAGTTCCATCACCATGCCATCTGCCTTCAGCTAATTCAGCATCCAGGTTTCCGTCAGGAGTCCAGATCAATTCGCCCCTTCTGCGGTTGAGGATCTTATTGCCTGTCTGGCCATAAATATTGGTTGAGAAATCAAAGGCACCATACTGGATATTTATATATCCGCCATACATAAAAGTGGGGAAATACGATCCCAGGATCACGCGGTCTTCAGCATCGAGCACTCCATCGCCGTTTTGATCAACATACTTGAAATCACCTGGTTCGAGCTCATTTGCGACAGCGATAGGATCAGCTTCAATTTCTGAGGTATTTTGGTAAACACCCGCTACTTCCCATCCATAGAAAGCATTCAAGGGTTCGCCAACATAAGTGCGCTGCAGAAATTCGGCTGTTCCACCATCTATGTAAGACTGGCCATACAAATCAACGGCTTCATTCTTTAACGTCGAAAAATTACCTCCTACGCTGTAAGAAAAGCGGTCGCTGATCTTATTATTCCAGTCAAGGGCTAGTTCAATTCCTGAATTTCGTATGGTTCCTGCTGTCCTGTCGTAAAAATCACCTGTGCCTGGGGTTTTAACCGGTATGGCGGCATCCTTTGTATCACGGATGTAATAATCAAATTCAGCAGAGAGGTGATTGTCAATCAGCCTGGCCGTGAAACCAACATTGGTTTCTTCAGTAGTTTCCCAGAGTAAATATGCAAATGAGCTTGATGTTACAGTACCTGGCATGACAATTCCTCCCATTGGCCAGTTATGTACAGTTGTGGTATAACTGCCTGAACTAGCAGCAACTTTATTATTTCCTAATTGACCCCAACTCGCCCGTAGTTTCAGGTAATCCAGAATGTTATTTCCTTTAAGGAACTCTTCCTCAGTTACTACCCAGCCTACTCCAACAGTTGGGAAGTAACCCCATTTTTCCTGATACTTGTTACTTCCATCGGCACGGAAAGTACCATAAAGCAAATATTTGTCCTTATAATTATAGGAAAGTCTTCCGAAATACGAAAAGCCGTACTGCCTTAATCCATTATCCTCAACAGAAAGCGGGTCAATAACATCAGCAAGGCTCAGATACCAATGCTCTTCAGCCTGATATGGGAAATCGGTCCCTGAAGCAGTAAGTTTACTTTCGGCATCAACCTTAAAAGAGGTACCTCCCATCAAAGTGAAGTTATGGTCACCATATTCTTTGGTTAATGTCAATACATTATCCCATATTTGATCGGTATAATCAGTTATTGTTTTTGTGACTTTTGAATGCTCTACTGAATAACCCGTAGCAATAAACCATGGAAGGTTGACGACTCGTTGGTCAATTAGATCATTAGCAAAATTGTATGAAGTTTTAAAAGTTAGAGTTTTGGGTATGAAGGTGATTTCAGCATAGAAGTTAGTAAGTAATTTTTTAATCTTCATCCTGTCAATATTATTATCAATAGTTGTGAAAGGATTTTGACCAGACCTGTATCCCAGATCCTTTGCATTTGAATAATTAGTTGGCCATGCTGTTGTATTTGATTCATCATTAACTTCCATGATTGGAACTGCAAAGTATGCTTCATTCCATGCCCCCTGTGGAGCAGTATACTTTGTTGCATTGCTTATTATAGCACTACCACCTAACATAAGCCATTTTGTTGCTTTAAGGTCTATTTTAGAACGGAAGTTTAATCTTTCGTAAAGATTTTTGGTATCCATGATACCATCCTGATAAAAATAGTTGGTTCCAATGGAATACCTTGCTTTATCAGAACCGCCTGAAAAATCAAGACTGTGATTTGTAATTGGAGCAGGTCTTAAGATTTCAGCATACCAGTTTGTATTAGGCGCTGGGATATTTGGATTCACCCTGCTTCTTCCATAACGCTGCATGGCATTAAGCACAAATTCATAATCAGGATAGAGTTCCGGGTCTAATTCTCTGGCAAGTTGGGTATATTGCTGAGAATTAGCCATTTTAACAACATTCTGTGCGAACTGAATCCCTGCATAACCATTATAGGTTACCTGTACTTTTTGATTGTATTGCCCTGACTTTGTTTCAATTAATACAACACCATTAGCTGCACGAACTCCATAAATAGCAGCAGCCGAAGCATCTTTTAATACAGACATAGATGCAATATCTGATGGATTGATAAAGTCAATATTATCATAAAACATTCCGTCGACCACATAAAGAGGATTTTCATTACTTTTCCTTCCGTCAGCACCCGGATATGATCCTATTCCTCTAATCCTAACTTTAGGTGATTCACCTGGTCCGCCATTTGAGACTACCTGAAGTCCGGAAACTTTGCCCTGCATTGCCTGAATAGGCTGTGAGGAAGGGGTTTTGATGAGATCTTCAGTTTTTAAAGTTGCAATTGAAGATGTCAGGTCTTTAACCTTAGCGCTGCCGTAACCAACTACAACAACTTCCTCAAGTGATGTCTTTGAAGGAAGAAGTTGAATAGCTATGTTTTGCAGGTTACCTACCGCCACTTCCTGGCTTTCGTAACCAATGTAGCTGATAACAAGGGTATTTTCTCCAGGAGCCAGCATAAGCCTGAATTTTCCATCCAGGTCAGTCGTAGCTCCCTTAGTGGTACCTTTAACGACAACCGATGCTCCAGGCAATGATTCATTGGATTGCTGATCAGTTATTGTTCCGGTAATACTTCTATCCTGTCCGAATGCTACATTAAAAGCAAAGGCCATAAAGAGCAATAAGATGCTTTTCATCCGGCCTGATGCGTGTTTAAAAAGTAGATGATTCTTCATAACATTGTTTGGGATTTAAGGTTAATGTGATGGTTTTAAGAAGAATTGGTGGTTACATGCAAATACTTTTATCTTCATGTTAAACCAATGATGTGAATTATAACAAATATACTCAAAAAAATGCGGTTTGCTGCATCATTACTGAGATTTTAGTCTTTTCTTCGCTGCCATTCCGAAAAAGGGGACTTTGACAGCATAGCATTATAGTATCTTGGGTCGCCGGTTACCTCTTTTCCTAACCAATCAGGCTTGATGAATATTTCATTTTCCGATTTTAATTCAATTTCTGCTAAGATAAGGCCTTGGTTTTCCCCATGAAATTCATCTACTTCAAACAAATGACCCCTAAAATGGACCACATAACGTGTTTTATCTATTATACCCGGTTCACATAGTTTTAATAATTCCCTTGCTTCATCTGCCTCAATCTCTTTTTCCCATTCATATCTGCTCATCTGATTATGAGCCGCACCTTTTATGGTTAAATATGCTTTATTCCCTTTTAATCTAACTCGAACAGTCCTGTCAGGATTCGATGACAGATAACCTTGTGTAATCCTCGAAGATTCGGAACTCTCTTCCATAAAATCACCTTTAACAAGGTATTTTCTTTCAATTTCTATTGCCATTATTTCAGTAAATGTTTTCTTAAGCAAAAACAAAGGGCTGACTAGTAAAATCAGCCCCTTGCTTCAATCATAGGATATTAATTTTTCATTTCTTCAGCAGGGATCTTTTCTTCAAGTTTAATTTTCCCCCTGGTTGTGCAACTAAACAAAGAATAAGCAGGACAGTAACTTATTATACTGGTAATCAACAAAATGCCTGCTATTGCAAGCAAGACAATACCTAATGTTCCGGTGATGACATTAGTAAAATAGAGAACTGCAATTGCAATAGCAGCTACTATTCTTAGTACTCTGTCAATTAAGCCCATGTTCTTTTTCATGATTGTTTTTTTTGAAAATGAGTATAAATATAAGCATAAAAGATAATTTTTCAAATAGCGTAATGATGAGATATACAATATTTGATTCAGATGCTTTTAAATAAAGGCAAATTGAGATTTTTTGAGCAAGCTGACAGGACAAATTGTGTAGGAATTCACAACATTGTTTAAAATTTAAACAGTCAATGCCAATGTCCTGTGATTCAAAGGGGTACAGTCTAAATAATATTCAACTGTTTAAAAATTCATCAATTCCAGAATGATTATTTATTAAGCAAAATTGAATTAATAAGCTGATAAACAACACGATACATAGTATGGCATTGTAATTGGAAAAGGGATAGCAATTCAATCATGGAACAATTAAATCGCTATAAAATGAAGACAATTACATTATTTATCACACTGCTGTTTACCATAAGCCTTATTGGGTTGAGCAATGATAAGGGAAGCATTACAGGCAGTAACAGCACATCTATTTCTTCTTTAATTATTAATACCACAAGTGAAACACAAGCTATTTCACAAAGCTGGGTTGATGAGTACAGCAAATTGCAATCTGTAACTCAGATTACACTGGCTGAAATCAAGCCTGATGCAATCATAGATGAAAGCTCAGTCTGGTTTGTTACCGATAAGTGTATTCCTGCTAATGCCAACTGGAGGATGCTCATCGGAAGGAATGCAATCGTACCTATTATTAATAGTAACAATCCTTTAAAGGGAGATCTTAACCGTTATGGAATTTCAGCAGAAAAAGTATTACAAATAATGGCTGATCCGCAAATCCAGGATTGGGGGGCACTGCTTAACAGGAACCAGGATATTCCGGCAAGGATTTATGTAATTAACAGCATGGTAAGTGAAACCGCAGTAGCTAATTACCAAGAACTGATATCAAAAATAAGGGAAGATATTTTTGCAATTGGTTTTTGTCGTTTACCTGAAGTCCTTAACCAGGATGGCTCCGGATTTACTGAAGGAATATCAATACTTCCACTTGATAAGAATAATAATGGACGGCTAGATAACTTTGAGAATATTTATTCAAATGCTGAAGACTTTTCACATGGAGTATGGATTGGTAAGTATCCAAAACAGATGACTGAAAGCATCTTTGCAGTTGCAGCAGCCAAACCTTCAGATGAAGCACAACTCAATTTTTTATCCTGGATACTTAAGGACGGCCAAAAGATCCTTAATGAAAACGGATATATTGTATTAACTGGCTACCAGGAAAAAGCTGGTCTTGAAGGGATTAGTCCGGCTGTTCAGACTGAAGAACCACATCAATCAGGATCTTCATTCAACTGGATTCTTGTCCTGGCAGCAGTTATTATCATTGGTTTAGCTGTAATGATAGTCTATTCGATTGTCAGGATGTTCAGTAAAAATCCGAAAGCAGAGAATGAGTTAAAAATAACCAATGCGTTGAACACAGAGAGTATTAATGTTCCTCATGGTCTTTATTATGGAAAATCACATACATGGTCTTTTATGGAAAAGGATGGAACAGTTAAGGTTGGGATTGATGATTTCCTGCCACGTGTGACGGGTATGCTGACAAAAATAAAAATGAGAGAATCGGGAGATGCAATCAGGAAAGGCGAGAAAATGGTAACCATAAACCATGATGGCAAGCAGCTCGATATTTACGCGCCGGTTTCAGGAATTATTAAAGAGAACAATAAAAAACTTAATAATAATTCCGCACTTCTCAATGATGAGCCTTATACCGATGGCTGGATATATAGTATCATACCTAAAAACTGGACAAGAGAAATTGACTTCATGCTTTTTGGTGAAGATTACAAAGAATGGCTTAAAGATGAATTTTCAAGGCTAAAAGACTTCCTTGCACGTTCGGTCAAGACGAATAGTTCAGCATATCAGCATATCATTCTTCAGGATGGTGGCGAGTTAACTGAAAACGTTTTAGCTGACCTGGAACCAAAAGTATGGGAAGATTTTCAGAATAAATTCCTTGACATCACTAAATAAATCTGTCATATTCATAAAACTGTTAAAATGAGCCTTGATCGACGTAATTTCCTGAAAACAATAGGTGTTGCCGGACTTACACTTGCTGTAGGGGATAATTTGAATGCCGCAACACCAAAGAAAGATACAGCAGAATTTCACTCGCTGTTATTTGATGCTACTCTTTGCATAGGCTGCCGTAGTTGCGAGAAAGCCTGTGCGAAAGCACATAATTTGCCGGAGCCTGATGATGAGATTGTTGCTGATGTCCTGAGAAAAACTAACGAAAAAAGACGTGGAGTCATAAACAATCACACAACATCAAAAGGCGAGGTATATGTAAGAAATCAATGCATGCATTGTAACCAGCCGGCCTGTGCTTCAGCTTGTCTTACAAAGGCTATGTATAAAACCAAGGAAGGGCCGGTAATATGGCGGGGAGATAAATGTATGGGTTGCCGTTACTGTATGGTTTCGTGCCCTTTTGATGTGCCCAAATTTGAATACCACAGTTCTAATCCCATTATTCAGAAATGTGATATGTGCCATGAAAAGATCATTAAAGGTGAAATACCCGCGTGTGCTGCAGCTTGTGGAGATGCGCTTATCTTTGGCACCCGCCGTGAGATGCTGGCCGAGGCCCATAAACGCAGTGTTGAAGCTCCTGATGAATATTATCCAAAAGTTTACGGTGAAGATGTAGCCGGAGGGACCGGATTATTATATCTTTCACCTGTTCCTTTCAATGAATTAGGATTTGACCCTAAAATCCAGGATCAATCCTACCCAGAGTTATCCAAGGGTTTTCTATACAGTGTGCCATCAGTTTTTGTCCTGTTGCCACCCTTGTTATTAGCTATCCATGAAGCAACCAAAAGCAACCAAACTAAAGAAGAAGAAAATGAATAAGACAGAAATTGCTATCACTAAAGATAATGATGGAATACAAATACTAAAATTCTTTTTAAGCGAATTAAAGCCTAAAGGCAAATGGCTGACACCCTTTAATATTATTTCAATACCCATTATTATTCTTGGGGTTATACTTATTGTAATAAGGTTCGCTAAAGGAATAGGTTCAATTACTAACCTGACACAGGAAGTGCCCTGGGGACTATGGATTGGCTTTGATGTTGTTACGGGTGTGGCCTTTGCGGGGGGCGCTTATGTGTTAACCTTCCTCGTTTACATTTTAAAAGTTAAGAAGTACCATTCAATTGTCAGGGTCACTGTTTTAAACGGATTCCTGGCTTATGTTTTCTATGCAGGTGCTTTGCTGCTCGATCTGGGCCGTCCATGGAATGTCGTCAACCCGATTATTGGTAACAGCTTCGGTACCAGTTCAGTGCTTTTCCTGGTAGCATGGCATTTCATGCTCTACATGATTGCTGAATTAATAGAATTTTCACCTGCTATAGCTGAGTGGCTGGGATCCAGAAGAGCAAGGAAGATATTATCGGCCATGACTCTTGGAGCTGTGATATTTGGAATAACCTTGTCAACACTTCATCAGTCAGGACTTGGCGCACTATTCCTAATGGCAAAAGAAAAGATCCATCCACTATGGTATTCTGAATTTATTCCGATACTTTTTCTCGTATCGAGTGTCTTTGCAGGATTATCAATGGTGATCTTTGAGGGATCAATCAGCCATAAAGTCTTCGCCAACCAGATCAGTGATAAACATAATAAAGAACAGAAAGGCATCCTGACCGGACTGTCAGGAATATGCGCAGGTGCAATGTTTGCCTATTTTTTCATGCAGATACTGGTCTTTATCCATGGTAAGGATTGGAAATACCTGAATACTCCGATGGGGTACTGGTATTTGACTGAGATGATAGGTTTTGTCCTGATACCAATGTTCCTTTTCGTTTATAGTTACAAAAGAAGCAATGTTTTTATAACCAGGCTTGCGGCAATCCTGACAATGGTAGGCATAATTATTAACCGCCTTAATGTTACGGTTATTGGATTCAGGTGGGATGCCCCGGTGCACTATGTCCCCTCATGGATGGAAATCGTAGTCACCCTTGCTGTAATTTTTACTGAAATATGGATTTTCAGATGGATCATCAACCGGATGCCTGTACTTAGGGATTCACCTTCATGGGCAAAAGATTGATAGAAAGAGATATAAGTAATTAACATAAAAATTCAAAGTGATGGATGGATTTACATACTATAACATATTCGAAACGAAGGGTATAGAATACCTCGCAATCATTGCATTTTTTGCAATACTCATTCCTTTCTGGATCTTTTTAATCAAACGGGTAAAAGTAACAAGCCAAATTCGACTGGCAATCGGAAATCTTACACCAAAAATGCTTGAAATTCCTCAGGGGTTGTTCTTTAGCAGCAACCACACATGGACACACCTTGAAAAGTCTGGTGTCGCAAAAATCGGACTTGATGATATGCTTTTACATCTTACAGGGAATGTAAATATACATACCAAAAAAAGTCCCGGAGACCAAATATCAAAAGGTGAACTCATAGCTGAAATAGAACATAAGGGGAAGCAGCTTAAGATACTGTCGCCTATTTCAGGTGAGTTTCTCAGTTCAAATAAACTGGTTGATGATGACCCTGCTTACCTGAATGAAGACCCATATATTAAGGGATGGATTTGGAAAGTAAAACCCTTTAAATGGGTCGCTGAAACCAATACCTATTACCTCGCAGATAAAGCATCCGAATGGTCACAGAAAGAACTTGAAAGATTCAAGGATTTTCTGGCTGTTTGTATGGCAAAATACTCAGCTGACCCCGGTAAAATAATACTGCAAGATGGTGGTGAATTGCGTGACCAACCTCTTTCAGAGCTTCCTCTGGAAGTATGGAAGGATTTTGAGCTTGATTTTCTTAGTAATAAGTAAATTTTTAAGCGGTGATTGAAAATTACAGGACGGTATGCATCAAACATATCGTCCTTAATTTTAACTTCGCTAACAAATAAGCTATTGTAATGAAGTGGAACTATCCTGTAATTAAAAGAAGTATGACTTTCAAATCAACCATTTATGGACGGGTCGTCATCCTGATTACAGTTTCACTTGTGTTTCTTTTCATTTCTTTCGGAATTATATTCCGTTCAGTCAATGAAGAGTATATGAAATCAGTTATTCAGGAAAGCGGTGATAATATCAGCTTTCTGGTTGAAGGAGCTCTGTACAGGTCCATGCTTGAAAATGACCATACTTCGCTACAGGGAACACTTGATATTATCAATATCATGTCCGGCATTGAGGATGTCAATATGTATGACAATAATAATAATCTGGTTTATTCGTCAATATCGGATGATACAATAAATCACAATGATCCCAATTGTATTAATTGTCATGCTGATTTTGCACAGATGTTCCCAAAATATGAGAAATCATACCGGATCATCGACGTTGACAGTGAATGCAGCATGAATCACAATAATAGTGATAACAGATATCTGATGATTAAATCACCTATCTCAAATAACCGCTCATGCTATGAAAGCTCCTGTCATTTTCATAGCAGGAATGACAAAGTTCTGGGATCGCTTATTATTACATTGCCGTTAAAAGGGCTTGATAATGCAGTAGAAAAATCAATTACTGATTATTTCCTGATGGCAACCCTGCTTACTGCTTTACTGGTGCTGTTCCTGATCTTTTTTACTAAAAAGAAAATCAAAGACCCACTCAATGCACTCCTGAATGCAAGTGTTGCTGTTGCCAAGGGTGATAGGAACACAAGGCTCGAGATGCCTCCTAACCAGTTATCTGATATGAGGATGGTCTCTTCAGCATTTAACCATATGCTTGATAATTTACAGACCGCCACCAACGAGTTGGAAAACTGGTCTCAACAACTTGAATATAAAGTTCAGAAGAAGACTGAAGAGCTGGGTCATGCGCAAAAAGAACTGATAAATATTGAACGTATCGCATCATTGGGGAAACTCTCATTGTCAGTTGCCCATGAAATCAACAATCCGCTTTCCGGAATTCTGATATATACAAAATTGATATATAAACAACTGAACAGCCAGGAACTTGATTCAGGAAAAAAAGAAACACTTTTGAAACATCTTCGATTAATAGAAAACGAGACCAAGCGATGCGGTGATATCGTAAAGGGTTTACTTGATTTCTCTAAAAAAGATCAGGGAGGATTTGAGCCAAAGCATCTACACGAAATACTGCTTGATACATTCGATTTAATGGCTCATCAGATGAAGATTGCCAATATCAGCTTTATTTCTGATTTTATGGCAAAGAATGATCTGATAAATTGCAGTCCAAACCAGATTAAACAGGCATGTGTTGCAATTCTGGTAAACGCATCTGAAGCAGTTACTGAAAATGCTGAAATCATTCTTCGCACTTACAATCCTTATCCGGGATTTATACGTATAGAAATCATTGATAATGGAATTGGCATTTCTGAGGATGATATACCCCATATTTTTGAACCATTCTTTTCCACAAAGGAAAGAACAAGCGGAATCGGTCTTGGCCTTGCTATAGTTCACGGTATTATTCAAAGCCATAAAGGAAAAATTGAAGTAAATTCCGGAAAAGGGAAAGGAACAACTTTTGCAATTATTTTACCATTATTAGAACTATAAGTCTTATAACATGGCAAAAAAGATATCTATACTGATCGTCGATGATGAGGATTCTGTCAGGGACTCTCTTTACAATTGGTTTATTGAAGATGGTTACCAGGTTGAAACAGCAGAAGATGCAAAAAAAGCCCTGACTATTTTAGAGTCAGAAAGTTACGATATAATACTGGCAGATATAAAGATGCCCGGTATGGATGGACTTGAAATGCTGAGAAGGATCAAAACGCTTAACCATGAAGCAATAGTTATTATAATGACAGCTTTCGCTACAGTCGATACCGCAGTCCAGGCATTAAAAGATGGGGCATTTGATTATGTTACCAAACCTTTTGACCCCGATGACCTGTCACATCTTATCAGGAATGCTTCAAAACAGATAGCCCTGAAAGATGAAAATGAACGGCTAAAAGAAAGAGTAGTCACTCTTGAGAATGTTGAAGATATGATTGGTATGAGTGAAGCAATGCAAAAAGTCTTTAAAGAGATTGAAAGCGTTGCACATTCAAATGCATCAGTCATAATTACAGGTGAAAGTGGTACTGGAAAAGAGCTTGTTGCACGGGCTATTCATGCTAACTCTCCCCGTAAATTCTTTCCATTGGTAAGTGTCCATTGCGGATCATTAACTGAAAGCCTGCTTGAGAGTGAATTATTTGGTCATGAGAAGGGGGCATTTACCGGTGCAGTATATAACAGAAAGGGACGCTTTGAAATGGCCGACAATGGTACGATCTTCCTTGATGAGATTGCCACAATTTCTCCGAAAATGCAGGTGGAACTGCTCAGGGTCCTCGAGACTAAAAGCTTTGTCAGGGTAGGAGGAAACAAAGAAATTACTTCAGATTTCAGGGTCATTTGTGCTACAAACCGAGACCTGAAGACAATGGTTGAAAAAGGAACATTCCGTGAAGACCTCTACTACCGTTTGAATGTTGTAAATATCATAGTTCCACCCCTTAGAGATAGGATAGAGGATATACCGCTTCTGGTTGAGTATTTTATCAAAAAGTATTGTAAATCAATGAACAGGCCATTGATAACTATTGAACAAACTGCTTTGAAAAAGCTCGAAGAATTTTCATTTCCCGGAAATATCAGGGAGCTGGAAAACATGATTGAGAGAGCAATTGTTGTGGGAAATGGCAAAAAAATTACTGTTAAAGACCTGCCTATAGGGAAGGAGTCGGTAAATTCAAATATTGAAAGCCTTGATGAGTTGGAAAATAACCACATTTCACATATCCTCGAAAAGTATAACTGGAATATCTCAGCTGCTGCTAAAGCCTTAAAAGTCGACAGGGTAACACTTTATAACAAGATTAGAAAGTATGATATAAAACCTTCAAAGTAAGTTTATGGGCCCGGATCACATCACTCTGATCTCTTTCGGCTATCCGGGAAAAAATATGCCCGAACATATTTTGCGGGATGTAGAGGCAGAATTTAGACTCCCTGTAATTGCCAAGGATGGTTTTCTGGATATAGAAGAATATTTTGACCAAGTCAGGGGCCAGTATAATGCTAACAAATTATTGCACAGAATTGAAGAACAGTTTTCGGCCGATAATGAGAAAGTAGTCGCAATTTTTGGAATCGATCTCTTTATTCCTATTCTTACTTACATTTTCGGGCAGGCATTCTTAAATGGGAAAGTAGCTGTCACTTCAACATATCGCCTGGGAAATGAACGTTACGGTTTACCTAAAAATGATGCAATATTCATCGAAAGGTTTAAAAAAGAAGTCATCCATGAATTGGGTCATACTTTTGGACTTATTCATTGCTTTGACCCTGTGTGTGTTATGAGATCAAGTACTTATGTTGAAGAAATTGACCAAAAAGAACATAAGTTTTGTCAAAATTGCAGGAATGAGCTTTTAAAAGCTATCTGATAAAAAATGGTTAAGCCATGCAACAGTCAAATTGCATGGCTTAATTTTAAAGTACTCTCTTAGTTTATAAGAAGGAGTTTTTTAGTGATCCTTTTATGACCAGTAAGCAATTGTAGAAGATATAATCCTTCCTTTACTTTTAATCCTTTAAATAACTCACTTACTGACATATAATCTTTATCCAGGTTGTATGTTGAAACTTCCGATAGTTTCCTGCCAGTATTGTCATAAATTGCAAGTAACCCATTCATATTATTTTTTAATGAGATACTTAATGTTCCTGATATTTTAGCGGGATTCGGTATGAAGTTAAATTGAGAAAGTTCATTTTCATTGGTTGATGTAATTATAAAATCAAAAACCAGGTAAGTATTATCATCATTAATCACAGTATCTGAAACTACCGAAGTTTTATCTTCAAGTTCAGCAATCCCGGTGTAATATCCGAATGGCACTTCGTTAAAGATGAGCGAATCAGTTTCAATAACCCCGGTATAGTATCCCTCTGGTCCGCTGATATTTACCTCTACATCATTAAGATTACCCCCAAATTGGTCATGGGCTTTGACTGTCATATTGCACCTTCGCATTAATAAGTTAAAATCGTGGTTGGTGCTTTCGCCCGGATATATTGTTATATTGACAGAGTCAGGCAGAGTGTATGGATGGATACATTTTACAAGATTATTACCTACAGGTAATTCCAGCACATATTCTCCTGCGGCATCAGGACTGGCTGAGATTGTGCCACAATTTACAGTAGCCGATTCAGCATTCGCCATATTTTCTTCAATTAACACTTTGCCATACAGATACCCTGTAACTGGTATCAACCACATCATAAAATCTATACCGCTGGTAATTTCACCCGGATTGACGGTTACTTCCCTCAGTTGAGGTGTATATCCGGAAAGAGTGGCTAATACTGCGTGATTGCCAACAAGAGTTTCCAGGATATAGTATCCGGATGAATCGGGGTGAACGCTCAATTGACCGGTTGTTATTAAAACATCTGTCACAAGTCCATCTCCTTCAGCTATGGTTACAGTTCCTTCGATGTAACCGGTTGTTGGAACTGCCGTTAACTCAAAATCTATTCCTGTTGTGGTTTGATCTTCCACAACCTCAACATCCTGCACCGAATCGGGATAATATCCTGCAAGCGAAGCAGTGACGGTATAGACTCCAGTCTGGACACTGAATATGTAATTGCCTGAAGTGTCCGCTGTCGTCGAGTAGCCTCCTGCCGATATTACAACCTGATCTGTTTCTCCATTGCCTCCGTTAACTGAAACATGACCTGAAATATTTCCATAAGTTGGAGGAGGTCCTACTGTTCCTTCAAGACTAAAAGTCTGGGCATAAATATCTCCATCACCATTTCTGAAATCACTCCAGGCGACCAGCCATTGCCCATTAGATAATTTGCATATATCAGGGAATACTTTATTAGAAGGTATTGAGCTGAAGGTCAGAACTTCGCATGGCCAAATAAAATTACCTGCTGTGTCAAGCCTCATCACCTGAGCCTGGTCATTCTCAACACTTCCTGCAGAAAAAATGAATAACAGATCATCAGGTGTATTATCTGATCCCCATGATAGTAATGTAATGAACTCTGTGTTTGGAATTAATGTATATCCGTTGGGCCCCCACATCCTGTTACCAGATGCAGATATCTTTTGGGCAAATATGCCCTCCTCAGTTGTTTGATTTTGGGTTGTGTGATTTTCTTTCCAAAAAACATAGATATCTGATGAGCCTTCCGGATAGACCAGGCATGGGGCATAGTGGTTATAGTCACTTAATGTAGAAACTTCAACGCCATTGTTTGGTAGCAATGCTTCGCCTGCTGAGCTGATATGCTGGACAAAGGATGATTCAACATGATTGTCATCCCTGTCATCATCCCATGCAATGAAAAATCCATCATTTTCATCACTGATCATTGATACCCATGTATTGAATGAGGCCATACCGCCAGCATCAGAAATTTTTGCAGGCATTGGCCATACAGGCATCCCGTTACTATTGAATCGTTGGGCAAAAATCTTTCTTAATGGGAATGTAACATCCCCTCTATCTTCAAAATATTTCATTATAAAATCATCATCACCAACCGGCATCAGAACAGGACAACAGGTTCGATTTTGCGATAGTATTGTAATTCCTTCGTCTCCCCATTGCTTTTCGCCCAGCTCATTTAATTTTTGCATACGTATCGAAGAAAAATCCACTGTCCAGGCATAGATTGAATTTCCTGCCGGAGTACAAATTACAGTAGGCGCCCTATTATCATTAAGGTTACTTGTAATTGAAATTCCATGAGGGCCCCAGTTAAAAGTTCCATCAGCGGAGATGCTATTGGCAACTACATTACAACTTCCGTACTTAAGATTATTAAATGTCATGATAGCATTGTCATTCAAATCTACATTTAATTGCCAGTCCGATGTAAAGGACTCAGTTGAATCGGAAAAGACAAGGATACCATTAGGTGCCCATAATTCATTGCCATCAGGATCGAGCTTTTGTAGCCTGATATTGTAAAATCCGGTCTCATTTGACTCATATCCAATGTAAATGCTTCCGTCAGAGCATTGTCTTACCCTGGGTATAGTTTGATCACCTGTAAGTACAGCGATTGCATTATTTTCTTGCGGATCAGTACTCCATTGCGACATAGCGGGGAAATTTAAAGCAGCAATAAATGCAATTGAGAAGAGAGTAATAATTTTTTTCATTTCTTTTGAGGTTTAAGGTTAGCGTAATTATTGCGGAAATTAATAACCTGCTATCCTTCCTTCCAAAAGATATCGACCAAATATAGATATAAGTCGATATAAGCTTAGCTTTTCTTTTTAAAAATTTCACCGATTAAAACAGACAAAATAAAAACCGTCTGCAGTGATTTACAGACGGTTACTTATTGATCTTGTCTCCCCGGAAGGACTCGAACCTTCGACCCAATGATTAAGAGTCATTTGCTCTACCAACTGAGCTACGGAGAGAATTATTTTGAGGATGCAAAGGTATAAAAAAAAGAGACAGGGCATGCCCTGTCTCCTCGATAATCGATAAAAAAATTATTATAAGCTCTTGATCTCGGCAATAAGCTTCTGTAAGACAGCTTTACCATCACCAAAGAGCATCCTGTTCTTCGGATGATAGAAGAGGTTGTTGGGAATAGCGGCATAACCTGCAGCCATGCTTCTCTTGATAACAATGATATTCTTGGCATCAAGTACTTTGATGATGGGCATACCATAAATTGGACTCCCCGGATCATCCTCTGCGGCCGGGTTCACAACGTCGTTTGCTCCAATCACAACAACAACATCCGTATTGGCCATTTCATTGTTGGCGTCTTCCATTTCAACCAGTTTGTCATATGGAACATCTGCTTCAGCAAGCAAAACGTTCATATGCCCGGGCATACGACCGGCAACAGGGTGTATGGCATATTTTACATCTACTCCCTTTTCATTCAGAAGCTTATCAAGTTCAGCGCAAAGATGCTGTGCCTGGGCAACTGCAAGTCCATATCCTGGTACAATATAAACCTTTTGTGAGTAACTTAATAAAACTGCGGCATCACTCAATGAGATTTCCTTGACTGTCTTATCAGAAGCCTCTGTGCCGGTACCTGCTGCACCACCAAATGCTCCAATGATAACATTAAGTAATGAGCGGTTCATAGCCTTACACATAAGAATGGTAAGAATAGTTCCCGATGATCCAACAAGGATACCACCGGTCAACATTGCCTGGTTGCTGTAAAGGAAACCTCCCATTGCTGCTGCAACCCCTGTGAAAGAGTTCAGAAGTGAAATAACGACAGGCATATCGGCACCTCCGATTGGCATTACAAAGGTTACTCCATAAATCAGTGCTGCTGCGGCAAAAAGATAAATAGGCCAGTTTCTGCCATCAATCGGTTGCATCAGCATGATAATTACCAATGCGATCAATAAAACAACCAGGAAAGTGAGGTTAACTATTCTTAATGCCGGATTTTTAATATCACCGAGACGGCCATCCAGTTTGAGGAAAGCGATCATACTGCCTGCAAATGAAACACTTCCAATCATTAGTCCCAAAAGAATAGCCACAGCCGGTCCAGTAAACATGTGCGTGTCACCTGCAAGAGCAAGTTCATGCTGAAGGTGCGGAAACTCCATCATTGATATTAAAGCAGCACAGGCGCCCCCCATTCCATTGAAAATGGAAACCATCTGGGGCATTGCAGTCATTTTTACTTTTACAGATGCGTACCAGCCAATGAATGATCCGATTGCAATTGCTACAACGATCCAGGGAATATTGCCTATATGTTCACCACCTTTCTGATGGAACAGAATGGTAAAAAGGATTGCAGTAGCCATACCAGCTGCAGCCCAAAGGTTACCTGAGCGGGCAGTATCAGGATGGCTAAGTTTCTTGAGGCCTAAAATGAATAAAACTGAAGCGCCAAGGTAGGAGATCTCAAGAATTGAATTTTGTATAGAAAACATTTCGTTCATGATTCGTTCCTCCTACTTTTTCTTTTTCTTAAACATTTCAAGCATTCGGTCGGTGACGACAAATCCACCGACTACATTGAGGGTTCCAAGAATAACAGCGAGGAATCCAAGTATAATTGCCAGGGTATTATCAGCATGTCCCATTACAATAATGGCACCAATGATAACGACCCCATGGATTGCATTACTACCTGACATAAGCGGTGTGTGAAGTACCGCAGGAACATGCGAGATTACCTCAACACCCAGGTAAACCGACAGGACAATGATAAATATCAGGTCCTTGTTGTCCCAGAAATATTGTAAAACATCAGTCATACTATTCTTTTTTTTTGAGAATTTATTTTAGAGCGTTATTGCAACACTTATACTGGTTGTATTTATCCTAAGAGTGATTTTACTCTGTCATTTACAATTTGCTTATCATGAGCCACGGCAGTGCCTTTAACCAGGTCATCCTCCCAATTCAGGTTAAGGGCACCTTCTTTAGTTATGATCAGCTTAAGGAAATTGATCATATTCTTTCCGAACATGCGACTGGAATCGGTTGGCATTTCTGAAGCGAACTGTGAGTTTCCAATGATTTTTACTCCATTATGGATGACAGTCTGGTTATCCTGGGTTAGTTCACAGTTTCCACCGGTCGATGCTGCAAGGTCAATGATCACTGATCCCGGCCTCATGGCTTCAACAGTTTCTTTACGGATAAGCAAAGGTGCCCTTCTGCCCGGTATCTGTGCAGTTGCAATAATGACATCCGATTTTACTGCCTGGTCATGAATAGCCTTTGCCTGACGGGCTTTAAATTCTTCTGTTTGTTCAACAGCATACCCTCCGGCGGCTTTATCATCAATGGCACCCTCTACTTCTACGAATTTACCACCCAGTCCCATAACTTCCTCTTTGACAGCGGCTCGCACATCAAAGACGTAAACGACGGCTCCAAGCTTGCGTGCTGAAGCAATAGCCTGAAGGCCGGCAACTCCGGCACCAAGTATCAGCATATTGGCAGGTTTGATGGTACCCGCTGCTGTCATAAACATTGGGAAGAACTTAGGCAGAGTGTTTGCTGCAGTTAAAACAGCTTTGTATCCTGCAACTGTTGCCATAGATGATAAAATATCCATAGCCTGTGCACGGGTTGTTCTTGGAACAATATCCATGCTAAAAGCAGTGACGTTTTTCTCTGCCAGCTTTTTTACGAGGGCAAAATCGAAATACGGGTTAAGCACTGACATCAGTACCTGACCTTCCTTGAGCATCTGGACGTCGTCATCAGTAGTCTTGATTTTGATCACGAGGTCGGAATCAGCAATTACATCCTTTTTACTTGAAATCTTAGCACCAACAGCTTCGTATTGACTGTCGGCAGCAAAAGAATTAGCGCCAGCACCAGTTTCAACAAGAACTTTAACGTTCATCTTGATCAGTGTTTCAACACTTTCGGGCAGCATGGCCACCCTGTTTTCTCCTCCGGATTCTTTGAGTATTCCTATTGTCATAGCAGTAGGGTTAAAATTTTTAAGGCGATAAATGTAGCAAGAAAATTTCTATAGCAAAAAAAAATCTCATTTACATAGTTCGTTTCAGAATTTATTTTTAAAACCCGCGGTTATACTATTATTCGGAAATCATTTTATTGAAACCGCAAGATCCTTAAAGAACGATTTTATTAACTTTGTGTAAAATCAGAATGCATGAGTGAAACTAAAAACGACCATAATCAACTGCCTTCGGCACTCACTGAAAGGGAAGGCATACCACAACCTTCGCCAATTAATGAATCAGCCTTAGGTTCATTAAAGCATGCCAAGAAACCTCTTCTTTCAGTAGAGGAGTATTTTAGTGGAATAATTCATTTTGACAGGGCAGTTTTTAGTCGTGCCATCACACTGCTCGAAAGTTCACTGAAGCCGCACCAGGTGATAGCGCAAGAGCTTGTTTCAAGGTGTATTCCTTACGCCGGAAAATCATTCCGGCTGGGAATAACCGGTGTCCCCGGAGCAGGAAAAAGTACTTTCATTGAGGCACTTGGTAAGCATGTAACGGGACTTGGTCATAAACTGGCTGTTCTGGCAATTGACCCAAGCAGTGCACGTTCAAGAGGAAGTATTTTAGGAGATAAGACACGTATGGAGTCGCTGTCGACCGATCCAAATGCCTTCATCCGGCCATCCCCAACAGCTGGTTCTTTAGGAGGCGTCGCCAGGAAAACACGCGAGATTATTATTCTATGCGAAGCTGCAGGGTTTGATGTAATATTTGTTGAAACAGTGGGTGTAGGCCAATCAGAAACAGCTGTGCACTCAATGGTTGATTTCTTCTTATTATTATTGATATCCGGAGCAGGAGATGAACTGCAGGGTATTAAACGCGGAATTATGGAAATGGCTGATGCCGTTGCAATTAATAAAGCTGATGGCGATAATGTCATCAAGGCACAGATAGCAGCCAACCAGGTTAAAAATGCCCTTCATTTCTTCCCGAAACCTGAATCAGGATGGGGTCCTGAAGTAGTAACCTGTTCTGCAAAAACGACTGATGGCATTCCCCAGATGTGGGATTTGCTGACAAACTACATTGAATTTACCAAAGACAATCATTTCTTCGGGGAGAAGCGAAAAAGGCAGTCACATCAGGTTATGCTTGATTACATCAACAACAACTTATACGACCACTTCTACCAGGATGCATCCATGAAGGAATTACTCGTAAAAGCAGCTAAAATGCTGGAAAAGAAAACCCATTCACCTTACCAGGCAGCGCAGATTCTGTTAAAAAATTATTTTAGTAAATAAAAAAATAAGCTTCAAGTTATTCTTTTCCAATCCAGGGTAGAGTGTATCCAAGAATAATTGAAAGAGACGTAAATGGAATTTTGGTATATGGGGCAGACATTAATAAATCCCTTTTAAAGGAATACCTGACTTCGCATCCAAAATACTTCTTTTTGAATCCAACGCCAGCAACAAAATTAGGTAATGAACTTATAGTAAATAATGGTACATCTTGCACGAGTATCTTTGAATTTGAGATGTCATATAAATATAACAAGTTTATTAACAAAGCTGTTTTTGGTTTAATTTTATAAGCATATCTTACTCCAAATGGTAGCTCGATCGAACGATAATTTATATTCCACTCATTATTTTTAACTTCAGTAATTAATGCAAAAGTCTGCCATGTTGGCTCAAAGATAATTGACCATACAGATGAAATCCCTTTAGCAATTCCAATTTCTGTTTCAATTCCAAAACATAGGGAAGGTTTGGACTCATTAATAAAATACTCATCTTCTAAGTATCTTTTTGCCTTTAATCTCGAAAATCTATAACCGGGCTTTACAGATACATGAAAGAAATGACTTTGGTTCGATTTATATACAATGGGATCTATCTCTTCACATTTACTGTATTCTTCAAAATATTTTACCAGTGGTTTTTCTTTGTATTCTATATTTATATCAAGAGGTTCATTATTCCTACATTTAACTTCTTGCTTTAACTGTTCTAAATAATTTGTATTTGTGAGTAAACTCCCTGAATAACTCTTGAAGTATTTATAAACAAGCTGTTTCACTTTTTTAGTGCTGTCACTTCTAAAAAAAAATCTTGTAAGATTGATGTCTTTATATACATAAAGATCTGCTTTCCCATCAACCAATGTCTTCAAAAAAAGTTGCTCTTTTTTAAACTCAGGTTCTGGTATTAGACTAACAGCATCAACATCTTCACTGCTTCTGTCGATTAGAACATTTTCTCTTTTGTATTGAAATTTCCCTTCGATTCCAAATTCTGCAATAGAGTCAATTATCAGGAATTCTTTTTTACCTTCTAATGTTCTAAAATGAATGCCATTTGGATTTTTTGACTTATTGTTAATTTTCAGCAAACACTCGTTAACATTGCCTGAATTATCAATGTAATAACCTTTTTCGAATCTTGACTGTGCTACAGTCGTGATGGTAAGAAATAGACTAATGGTTGTAAAAAGAAGCCTCATAATAGAGAATTATGGACTTCAAATTTAGAAAGTTTTAAACAGAATTATATATTAAATTTTTAAGAAACTATAACTGATATTAATCATAAAGAATCTTCCGGGCGAAATATTACCTTTTGAATCAAGGTAGCGTGAATCAAAGAGATCCATTACAGTAATGCTTGCATTAAAAGGCCTGAAATCCCTGCCAATTTTTAAATTAACTGTATTATATGCCGGTGATTTTTGCGTGTTCTCATCATCAACCCATTGTGAGTCTTTATAATTAAATACAATCGTTGCATTCAGGATTTTACTGTCATAAAACAGACCAGCAAAAAATTGATTTTCGGGAACTTCCATTAAGAATTTCCCTGAAAGGTTTTTCGCAATCCATCCTGTTGTGTCAAAATCAGTGATCCTGGAGTCGTTATAAGCGTAATTTGCAATAAAAGATAATTGGTGACTAAACTTTAAATTGGCGGTGGCTTCGAATCCCAAAACTTTCACACCACTGACGTTTTGCCGTTGTAATACGGGTTTCAGATTATTACCGCCAGTGTAAACGCTATCGCCATTTCCAACAAAATAATGGAAATCATGACCAATTGTCTGATAAACTGAGGGTTCAATAGTGAGTTTTTCAAAAAGCCTGATTGAAGCACCGGCTTCATAATTATCGGCAGTTTCAGGATCAAGCTCAGGGTTGGCAAGTTTGAAACCCTTTGAAATATTCCCATTCCTGCACATGTCATCAAGCATGCCCGGGCGGAATCCTCTTGAATAGGAGAGATATATATCTGAATTTTTACCGATAAAATATTTCACTCCGGCTTTTGGGCTCCAGCCGTCCCAGAAATCATCCTTAAAATCAGTCGGATATTCTGTCATAAAACCGGAAAGGGTAGTAGGAGTTTCAATAATGAATGCGCCATCAAAAAATAGTGCAGCATCATATCGCAAACCTGCTGATATTATCAACTTTTCACTGAAGGCTTTCCATTCAGCGGTAGCAAAAAGGGCTATAAAATCCATCTTCCCTTTATTGATCAGAACGTCAGTTGAAGTAAGATAAGTATCAGCGGCATCAACACTTCCTAGTTTAATGTCAAGACCATATGTAAGATCCAGTTTTTCAATTGGTTTATAATTGAAATTAGTCCACATACCCTGGTCGATCCTTGTTGCGTCAGTATTATATAAAATGTATTTATTATTCTTTTTGGCGCTCATGCTCTCGCTTTGCCTCAGGTAATTCTCATTCTGGTAAAAATATCTTAATACCCAATTTGTTTTTCCAAAAGATTCATTAACGGTAAAACGCAAATAATTTGTAGGATATCTGTTATAACCTCCATCCTCTTCAAATATTTTCGTGCCATCACCCCGCTTATCGTTGAAATAGGTGTACTCTATTTCCGAAAATCCATTTTCACTATGCCGATAGCCAAATTTAGCTGAAAATCCGGTTTCCCAAAGATATGTGCGTACATCCAGACTGTCGCGCTGATATTCAGGCATTATGATATATCCATCACCGCGCCTATAAAATGCATTGATGTTGTAATATATGCCCATGTTTTCAGGTTTAAGTTTCCCGCCAAGTTGTATAGATCCGCCTGTTGTATTATATGTTCCAAAAAATGTACTGACTTTTCCTTCCATTGCAACAGAAGGTTTGCGTGTAATAATGTTAATGACACCGGCAATAGCATTCCCTCCGTAAACTGATGATGCCGGACCTTTAACAACTTCAATCTTTTCGATATTATCAGAAACGATCCTGTTCCAGTTAACCCCACCGCCATCTGTTTTACTTATTGGTACGCCATCAATCAGGATGAGTGTCCGTGGAGTTCCATTCAATCCCCTTAAAGTTATACCGGAGTTTTTTGAATAAATGCCCTGATGGCGGTCAATATTAGCGCCTGGTATCATTTGCAGCAAGGCATCGACATTCACTGCAGGTAATGCTTCTATTTGCGCTTTATCAATTGAATGAATCCGTGAGGGTACTTCATGCGTTGTCTTAGCACTTCTTGTGGCTGTAATGAAAACTTCGGGTAATTCTTTTCTTAACAAGGTATCTGCATTCTCTTTTTTCTCTTCTGAATTTTGCGCAAAGAGAGGTGAATTTGCGATAAATAGTAATGAAAAGAGCAGGCATTTTAAAGTATTAGGACATTCATCTTTGTTAAGCTGAAATAGTTTCATAGGTCTTCTTTAATCAGATTATTCCTGCACTTTGATTGAGAATTTTATATAGCCTTCAGGCCCGGGCAGGATTTCTTTTACATAGAGTAGCCCAATTTTATAAGCGGGAGATATAAAGGAGATAACCATCCCCAGTTTTGCGTATTTCAGCTTCCGTTTCCCTGTTGTTGGCTCATAGCATGCAATTAACAGACTGTCATTTTGTGCCTGATCAAAATCTGAAGGTGCCAGAAGGGTAGTATCATATCTTGTTTCAGATTTAACAGTCCAGTTTGCCAATCCTGATGGTCCGGTAAAAACTGCAGGAGCGTCTGATTCATTGGGTGAAGATAAAGTAGATTCAAACTCACTGAAGTAGTAAATAATATCAGTGATTTCCTGTCTAGTATATGCTGTATCGAGGCAATAAGCTTCACCGGTGGAGATTGAGAAAAAGCTACCCGGCTCTTTTAAATCCTGGGCACTGAGCGTAATGTCTTCCAAGGTCTTAATGTTCCCATATTCGTTTACAGCCGACCGTTCAAGAAGTAGAAAGGTGCTGTCGATATTCCGCTCCCTATCCATAACTTTAAATATCCATTTTTCAAACAGATCGTTCGATTTTAGAATAGAAAGCTTGTAAACAAATCCGGGGCAATTCATTCCACTATCAAGCAATATCTGCCGGTTTCCGTTATCCCGTACTACTTCAAAGAAGGTGATATGATCATCCGGGTCAGTTGCTTTTAGGCTGACTAGTATTTTAGCTCCTGCCGGCAGGGAAGTATCCCTTGAAACAAAATCAGAATCGTCTATAAATTCAATTAACGGAGGTCTGTGATTTTCTTCTTTTTTGCAGGAAAAGGCAATGAGCACTGTAAGAATTATAAATAAGGGAAGGTTAATTTTAACATTACGATATGAGCGTAATTGCATATCGGTGGACGTTAAAAATTGCATAGTTGTTTAACTGGTTTATATTACCTGCTTTCTTTGCCAACAAAAAGGGACAGTAATCCTGAACCCAGCAATCCACCGGCAAGTCCAAACAAAAAATAAGTAATGAAAGGATAAGCGATTCCTGTGCTGAATGAATTCATTGGCAGAAGGAACAAACTTGATGTAATCAACTTAAATAAAGGTACTGCCATCCATGATGCACCTGCGATTGCTCCTGAAAAAATCCTGTTATGTATTCCTTCAGATAACTTAAACATAATATCCATAATTCCTCCTAAAAGGATGAAATTCACAGCCATGAAAGGATCACTGAAACCGAATAAATTTGTGAGAATCAACGATGTTGAACCGGCACAGATCAGCGAGGCGGCATATGGAAAACGTGAAAGCCCCTTTCCTGCAACAACGAGTGCAATAAAAATTAAACCTTGTTTTCCGGGCAAATGCATTGGTATGCGCAACTTACTATGAATAACCACTGCAATCACCCCAAGGAAAAACAGGAGGAATAATTCGGCTACTATAGCTGAAGTTTTATTCGGAAATACTCTTGATATACTCTTTTGAAGCCGGCCTGTATCCATATAGCAGGTTATCTGATTTTTCGGTTACTAAAGTAATAAATCCTTTGATCATAACTGGGCGACACCATTCACCAATACAAATTATTGCACCATCAGCAATGTCGTTACCATCTAAATCCGTTATCCGCTCAATACCGGTGAAATCCATTAATTTAATTTTATCATACAATCCCTCAATCTCCCTGAGATGAGGGGTCCAGAGCAGCCTGCCATCATTCCCTTCAAATCGTAATCCGACAGCAGCTAGTGATCCAATCATGCCAAGCTTAGTGTTAAGAAACCCATCGAGGTAGATCCCATTGCTTTGAGCCAGAAATTGTGCCTCTTCCAGCGAAACGATTTCATGTTTAGCCCTGTTACCGAATGCAACTATTTCATTACCGGCACTATCTCTTTGTCCGATGGAAATTTTTTCCAGAATTTCTTCAGATGCTACACATAATCCCGCATCAGAATCAAAAGCACTTACCCGGAGCAGGAATTTCTGACAATGTAGCACAATTAATTCGGGTGAGCTTTCAGAATAACCCACCAGGCATGCAGAACTGTTATGAGAAGTAAAAGGAATCCTGCGATCGGCAAGTAGCTGATGCCTGGTAATACTAATAAGATTCAACAGACCTGCATCCATAAGTGATTTGCCTAAGGATCTTGCATGGAAGCCTGTTCCTCTGCTTTCAAGGTTGTCGGTGTCATCAATGCCGATGTAATATTTCATTAGTTGAAAAGATTCTTCTGCAAACTTACTTATTTTCCCGAAATGAATGAAAATACATAACGCAAAAGAAAATTCAGACCGATATGCCTGATAATCCGTCTCAAGAACTTTCCAAAAGCTATAATAGTGGAACCATAGTTATTTTTTAAAGAGCTTTGAGAGTTCTTCAAATTTTTGCCTCTGTTCTTCTGTCAGGGCATCAGGTATCCTTACTTTATAGGTTACGATCAAATCACCCAATTTCCCTTCATTTTTGTAGACAGGAGTTCCTTTGCCTTTGAGCCGGACCTTCGCACCATTCTGGGTTCCCGGTTTGACTTTCGTTTTTACTTTTCCCGTGAGGGTTTCAACCACTGCTTCTCCTCCGAGCACAGCGGTAAATAGATCAATTTCAACTGTAATCTGCAGGTCATCTTTTATTCTTTTATATTTTGGATTTTCTGCTATTGAGAAAGCAATATAGAGATCACCATTAGGACCGCCGTTTATGCCCGGGCCTCCATAGTCTTGTATCTTTATAGTTTGCCCGTTTTTAACGCCAGCAGGTATTGTTATCCTGATCTGTTTACCGTTTACTGTGAGAGTTTGCTTGTGTTCTTGAAGAATATCACTCAACTGCAGTCCAAGTTCAGCCCTGTAATCTTCTCCTTTAAACTTCATCTGCCTTGTTCTCCTGCCTTGCTGTGATCCTCCGAATAAGGAAGAAAAGAATTCAGAAAAACCTCCTTCTCCTTCAAACGATTCTGCCCCCGGTTCCCCAGAAAATGATTCAGATTTGCCATAGTTACCCCTTCTGAAGGGATCCTTCCCAAACCAAGAATCTCTGAAATCTTCACCACTTTCAAATGATGAACCGAATCCACCGGGTGAGCCCTGCTGACCAGCTTTTTTAAACTCATCTGCATGTCTCCAGTGTTCACCGTATTCATCGTACTTCTTTCTTTTTTCCGGATCACTGAGTACTTCGTTCGCCTCATTTATTTCCTGGAATTTTCGCTTTGCATCAGGATTATTGGCATTAAGGTCAGGATGGAATTTCCGGGCGAGTTTCCTATAAGCAGCTTTTATATCTTTTATAGCTGCGGATTTGTCTACACCCAATACTTTATAATAATCAATGAATGCCATTTTGTTTATACTTTTTGAATCAGCTGGAGTAATTTTATTTCTGCCTTGCAACTCTTTAAAGGAATCTGAATCTATCTAAATGAATATCTGACAGATGAACTCCATCAACTATAATTTTGTTAGAATTCTGCTGACTGAACAACCTCTGATTTTTAAATATTCAGATTGAAATCCATTCTTTATTAATTAAAAACATTAAAAAATGAAAAGTACGCTACTCATTTTATCATTTTTCTTAAGCTTCATTTATCAAATTAGTGCTCAGCCGGAGGTTGTCGGATCAGATCAGTATGGTAGGATATTTGATATCACTTATGATACACAGACAGAAAATAAACTTTATGCTGTTACGCTCGGTAATCATATCCTTGAATCAACTGATAACGGGGAAACATGGCAGATCTTATGGTCATATCCTGACAGTCGCGTTTCTTTAAGATCGCTTCGCCTGCTTCCTGCTAACAGGTTGAGTTTTTACTCCACCAATGCAGGAACTGATAAAGTAAACATCCTTGATATAACAAACTTAACTCTGCTTCAGGAATTTGAATTGCCCATCCCCCCGGAATCTGAAAAGGAATGGATTTCCGCTTATAGTCTTTTTGAGCAGGGAACAGATACAGCACTCGTTCTTCAGGGTTATTCAATTGGTTTTGCCAATTATGCAAAAGTTTATTATACTACCGACGGAGGTAACAACTGGGATGAAGTGTATTTCAATGTTGATTTCAATGAAGTGTTTCCGAATAATGTTGCTATCAGTCCTGATAATCCAAAAAAGCTATTTATTTTAAGAGGTGAAGGTCCAACCGATGTTGATGGCGGATTACTTACATCAACTGATGCCGGACAAAACTGGACCGAACAAATGCCGCAGATTAGATTCCAGTCAATCACATTTAATCCTGAAGATCCAGAAGATATTCTACTTGGAACGGGAATCGGTTATGAAGGCCACACCGAGAACCTTTACCGCTCACTTGATGGCGGTCAAAATTGGGACACGATACCGATCGACTGGACTGATATGACTCTTGATAATATTAATGCGATTGTTTATAATCCTTCAGATTTGAACAACATTATCGTTCTTGAAGAAAATGAAATAGTTATCACAATTGATAATTTTACTACAGTCCAAAATTACGTTTATCCGGGAACAGATACCCAAAGCTATTATTACGGGCTCACTGCATCTTTCAATCCGTTTAATGGTAGTGAAGTTTTTATTAACAGTGATTTTTATCCGCTTTTTTCTACCGATGGTGGGGTTACAGTAACGCATTCATTAAATCCATATTTTGCTACAACCGGCAATGTAGATGTTTCAATTACCGACCAGGCGCACCTTTATTACGGTGTTCAGTATGGATATGTCCACCGGGATCTTTCAACAGGAATTGATACTCCGTATGATGTAAAACCCATCGATTATATTGCAATTGATCCGAATATGACTGTTATTGCTGATTTTATGATACCGGGCAGGGTATATACCTATTCGTCTTCCTTTATGGGCAGGGATCTGTATTTCAGCAACAACCACGGGGCAAACAAGACATTTATATTCAACACATTTGCCAACATCCTCCATACTGTTGTCAGTTTACCCGATAATCCAAACATTGTATGGGCTGCATTTTCCTATTCGGGTGAAAGCCCGGAAGTGTATCGCATTGATTTCACCGATACTTTGAATATTCAAAGCACTATGATCAACCTTCCTGAGCAGGATGTCGTGACTGGTATCCTTATCAATCCGAACAGTTCTGACAGTATCATGATGGCTGTAGGTGCAAAGATTTACGTTTCAGCAGATGCCGGATCCACATGGGTATTAAGCAGCAGCGGACTTGAAGAATTGATACCATTTGAAGATCTGATACTCAAACTGGCATACAATCCCCTTGACCCAATGCAATTCAGCATTGCTACAAATAAAGGCATCTTCACTTCAAAGGATGGTGGTACCACATGGACAAAGATCCGGGAAGGGCTTTTCCATAATGTTATACACTCAACTGACATCAATGGACATATTGTAGGAATTACTCATGTCTCCAATATTTCTGATTTTGGGATCGTTTACACCAATGATGGTGGAACCGAATGGGCAGAAATTCCAAATTCCAGCCTGGGGTACCTTGAATCGTATACTACTGATGTCAGGTTTATTGAAGAAAACGCTGAAATTTATATAGGTACCATGGATCTTGGGCTGGTAAAATACACGGTTAATATAAATAGTGTTGGCACTACCACCCATCCCAAACCGGTATCAAATCTTAGCATTTGGCCAAATCCCGCGTCAACAACCCTGACTGTCAAAAGTGAGAAACCTTTGATCCAGGCCGAGATATGGACTGTTAGCGGAAAGAAAATCCTGCAAACAACTGACTTACCGGTAATCAATGTCTCTGACCTTGACAAAGGTTTTTACCTTATTAGTACCGTCGATTCAGAAGGAAACATAGCAACGGGAAGGTTTGTAGTTGATTAGAGTGTAGCCATACTCTTGGTTAAGACTTAATGCGCTTAATCCTGATTGTTCTCATGCCATCTGAATTCGTGAAGGAATCGTATTGTTTTCGTACCGTTTTCGTCACAGCCTCGACTCTGCCTCAAGACAGCCTGATAACTTCATAAACACAACCTCAAGTTGAATTCGAGGTTGTTATGAAGGAGTGTTCAGGGAAAGTTGAAGCAAAGTCGAGGCTGTGACCAATTCAATACGAATTCCAAACCAATCCGGCATTAATGGAACCAAAAGAGAATCTTTGTGATTCGCGCTTCATGGCTTAGTGGCAGTATTGAGAAAGATAAAGTTTATTATCTTTAACTAAAATTCATTGTCTTATGGGCAGCCCAAAAGAAAGATCCTTTAAAAACTTTACATGGATTGATATTATTAATCCGCATAAGGAGCAACTTGAAGAAATTGCTCATGAAAATAATCTTGATTACTATCAGGTGCTCGACAGTATGGAGCATGGGCACTTGCCGAAATTTGAAAAGATAACCGACTACAACTTTATAATTCTACGGGCTTTCACTGGGAAGAAGAATGACCGCAGGTCTACAGTCAGCGAGCTATCTAATAAAATTGCCTTCTTTTATAACCATGAGAAGATCATCACTGTACATCGTGAGAAATTTCTTTTTCTTGAAAATCTAGAGGGGGAATTCAAAAATGTCAGCCACTTTCTTATTCATGTCATCAATGAAATGGCCGAATCATTTGTTGAACCCTCAGAATGGCATAGCAACCGGATTGATGAGATCGAGAAGGTTATCTTTTTAAAGGACATGTCGAGGATATCGCTCGAAGAACTTTATTTTCAGAAATCACAAACCCGTATCATCAAGAAACTTCTTCAGATCACACAGGATGTGGTAAACAGGGTTGAAGTGGAATCTGGTAATTTCGCTGCCCTGCAGGATGTGAAAGATAAAATAATGAGGCTTATTTTAATTTATGATGAAGCGGTTGAAGATGCCAACAATCTCATGAATACCTATCTGGCTATTACAGCGGTGAAGAGCAATGAGGTAATGAAACTGCTTACCATCTTCTCGGCATTTTTCTTGCCATTGACTTTTATTGTGGGCGTTTACGGCATGAATTTCAGGTTTATGCCTGAGTTGAACTGGAAATACGGTTATCTCTGGTCGCTTGCTTTGATGGTAGTGGTTTCGGCCTTCATCTACCTTTGGTTCAGGAAGAAAAAGATCCTTAAATAATGATGAATAATGAATTGTGAATAGTGAATTAGAATGGCCAGCCTCGAAGAAAAACAAACATAAGGTTGCTAAACAAGGAAAAACAAGGCCAAACAAGGAAAAACTAGTCTAAACAATTTTTTTTTTTTATTATGATATCATAAATTTGTTTCCGCTAATTATGATATTTTGAAGAAACTTACCTTTCTGATTTCACTAATCACACTGAGTATCACCCTTTTTGCACAGGATTCAATCTTCAAACAAAACAGTTTCATTTATGGGTTTTCAGGAGGTGTAAACTTTACAAACTTCATTCGACCAAATTTAAAACTTGAACCTGAAGCACAGCCAAATTTTGGTTTGTTTCAAAATATTCGACTCATTGAACCCATCGGAATTAAGCTTTCAGAAAGTTATACCTTCCGTAGTTCCGTAGGGATGATGCCATTTCAGCATATTAGAGATAAGTACATAGATTTGGCTATTATGCCTCGGTTAAGGCTATTTCAAACAATTGACATTTATGGTGGTGTTATAGGAAATTTTATCCCCCCTAAAAAGGTATATGAAACCATAGATTCTGAATTCAACTTCATTTTTGGTGCCGAGATAAGACTTCAGCAGCGCTTACGTCTTGAGGCCAGTTATCAGGCTCATAATGAGTATAGTGGCACATACACAATCTCTTGTAAACTTAATTATATCATTAATCCTAAAAAAGTTAAACGTACAAGATACCATGCAATAGTAAGGAAGAAATTACAAAACGACCTCAATTCCCTGAATAATGGACTTTTGCTGGTTAGATTAAAGACAGCAACAAATACGATAAACGCTTATAAAAGTAAAGGACTGAATGAAGCAGCCGAAAAGCTGGAGATGAAGCGAAGAGATGAAAATCTCCAAATTGTTAAAGCTTTCAGGGAGAACTATCACTTTTCAAGGGTTGAATTCTTTTTCAGTAGTGATTCAAAAAAAGTTGAGCAAGGTGATTTTTATGGAATATTTCTAAACGATTCTCTTGTGCATGATTCTTCAATTAAAGCCGATACTGCAAACATATGGTACATAGCCGAAGTTGATTTTCTTGAGTCAGTCACAGGAAAGAGATGGGAATCATCCTATAACACTGATTCAACCAAACCAAGGAAAATTTATTATACAACGTCAAGTGATTTCTCACGGGCAGCAATAGTAATCAGGGATAAAAACTTTGAACAGTTAAGAAGGCCGTTCCCTTACTATGTATCCTGCCAGTCAGAAGCGAAAATGGACCCACCTGCTACATTGACCAACCACTTAGTTAAACGAAGTGTATTCAACGCTGTGCAGGTTCTTGATGAGAAGCTAACCCATAAACTTGATAAAATCAGGCGGAGGTTTTGATACAGTGGAGCAACTTCTCAAGTTGCAGGTTGTTGATATATTAAATTCTTTAAAAGATGAAAAAGTCAATCCGCACTGTAATCAATAATGTTAATCATGAGATAACCGGGTGGGAACCACCCGTTCAGCCACCATCACCTCCAACCGGCCCTCCTATTCAGCCGCCGATGACACCTCCCGACAGACCGCTGACTCCGCCGCCTGCACCAAAAGAACCGGATGTTGATGGACCTGAGCCTGAACCGGGAATGGATATGCCCGCTTTGTAAAAGCTCAATTTTTTCCTATATTAGCATCATGAAACAGACACTGGCCTTAATCATGTTCATTATTTGCCTTTCAGGCTTTAGCCAGTCGGAAAGGGAACTGGTGAACAATTTTACCAAAGGCGAAAACAATATTATTTACTGGCAAAGGATCACTGAAACAGAACTTAGCCATGCCGAGATGCTCGATGCTGTTATAGAATCAGGCTTTTTTAAAGATATTGAGGTTACAGGCAGTAAAGTGATCTGTGTTTTGCGACCATATAAAGTGAACTATGAACAGTTCGGTTATACGGTGCTCGAAGCAAGCTCATTCATTGCTCAAAATTTAATAACCGGTACTGTGATCTTTGAACTTGGTAACCGGCGTTATCGAACCACGGTAAAGAATATCCAACTTATTCAGAATTCTGAAGAAGGTACCGGTATCGTTACTCCCCTTGAGTACCATGTTTTGAACAGATACCAGGAAATGAAATTCCCCTACTTCAAGAATGGCAGTGATATACTGAACAAGGATTTTGCAATAAAAACCACACTCAAACTTGATAATGAGGAATGGTAATTTCAGGCATTTTACTCAAATGCCCGTCATACTGGCGCTTTTACCCTTTATTCTACAGCACACTATGGGACAAACTTATTACGATACCCATGTTGAAAATAAGCTTGTTGCTGAGAACAGTTTCATAGCCAGGAATGCTGACCTTTCACCCCTGCCTGTGTTTGATCAGGCCAGGCAATTACTTCCAAAACCAGTATGGGAAGGTCATCCTGATGCCATAAATTGTTATTGGAGGGCATGGGAACTCGCTTTCAGCAATTTGAGACTGCCGCAACCTGAGAGAAACGGGTTTATTTCACCTTTCATCGATCCCGCTTTCAATGAGCACATTTTTATGTGGGATTCACATTTTATGCTGATGTTTGGCAAATATGGCACCAGGGCTTTTAATTTTCAGGGAACACTCGATAATTTTTATGCCAAACAGCACAAGGATGGTTTTATTTGTCGCGAGATCAAAGAATCGGATGGCCATGATTTCTTTGAGCGGTTTGATCCCTCAAGCACCGGACCTAATCTGTTTCCATGGACAGAATGGGAATACTTCCTGAATTTCAATGATACGGCAAGGCTTAAAGAGGTGTTTCCGCCTCTTTTGGCGTATTATCAATGGTACAATACCTACCGCACCTGGAAGGATGGATCTTACTGGTCGAGTGGCTGGGGGTGCGGAATGGACAACCAGCCCAGGTTGCCGGCCGGATATAATGATGCATGGAGTCATGGGCATATGTCTTGGATTGATATTACCTGTCAGCAGGCATTTGTTGGAGGACTCCTTGTTGAAATGTCGCAGGTGCTTGGAAGAGAAGACGATGTAAAAGATATTCAGACTGAGATCCTGTCACTGAAACAATATGTGAATGAGAAAATGTGGGATCAAAAATCGGCTTTCTACTATGACCGTTACCGGGATGGTTCACTTTCAGGGGTAAAATCAATAGGCGCTTTCTGGGCATTGCCGGCAGGATTGGTTGAGGAGTCGAGGATAGAGCCTTTTATCGCTCATCTTGAAGACCCTGCTGAATTTGCACGTCTGCACAGGGTGGCAACCCTGTCGGCTGACCATCCTGTATTTAATCCGGATGGAGAATATTGGCGCGGCAGTGTGTGGGCTCCTACAAATTACATGGTTCTGAGGGGATTAACTAAATACGGATATGACTCATTGGCATTTGAGATTGCATTAAACCACCTAAGCAATGTGGTTGAAGTTTTTAACGGGACAGGTACATTATTTGAAAATTATGCACCTGATAAAGTGCAGGGTAATGACCGTAAGGACTTTGTGGGGTGGACAGGGATCGTACCCATAACCGTTCTTTTTGAATACGTATTTGGCATACGGCCCGATGTGCCTCATAACACCATTATCTGGGATATTAATCTTACAGATGCCTTTGGTATCGCCGACTATCCGTTTGGAAACAAAGGCACACTTTCCCTTCATTGCCAGAAACGGAATTCACCGTATGATGAACCATCAATTGAAGTAAAATCAAATACTCACTTCACCCTCATCTTAAAATGGAGGGGAGGAGAGAAAAGAATTGAAATATAGTTCAATGTGGTTCAAAGGTTGTTCAATATAGTTCAATGTTTTCTCAACAACCTTTCAAAATTAAAACAAGAAGTTCAGGAAATATTAAGCAGATAAAGCCAACAGATTAAGTATAATTCCTCTGATCCAAATTTTTTAAGAAGCGAAACGCGTAGCTTTGAACGACATTTGAACGCGCAGCATTGAACGACTTTTGAACTACATAATATGTTTTGGTTTAAATTCCTCGATTATTTTTTCCTTGTCTTTCATTTGTGCATTGTAATTTTCAATCTCACCGGATGGATCTGGAAGAGAACAAGAAAAGCAAACCTTTTACTTCTATTGCTGACCGGTGGTTCCTGGTTCGGGTTGGGGATTATTTATGGATTTGGCTATTGCCCGTTTACCGATTGGCACTGGCAGGTGCTTGACCATCTGGGAGATATGCCAAAGGAGACTTCATACATGCAGTACATGTTGAGCAGGGTTTTCAGCATCCATTTAAGCACCAGGGTTGTTGATTTGGGAACCCTGATAAGTTATATTGCTGCACTGTGGATTTCAGTAATTCTAAATATCAGAGATTTCAGAAGAAAGAAAATTACCTTGTGATATGGCAACTTTATTATGCAGGTATAAGGCAACAAACAGTGGTGTCACTGTGGTCGGCCGATATCTTCTGGTCCTTAAAAGAATTGACAGAATTGGTTAATAGTTGTGCATATGACAGTTGTATGATAATACCTTGTGCAATCAGGAACATTCTACATGAACTCTAAACAAATCTAAACAATCGATTTTTTTCCGTACCTTTATTCTTACCAAACCAACTCTATGATCGAGATCAGGGAAGTAAGCAACCACAGGCAACTGAAGAAATTCATAAGATTTGCTGACCGCCTGTACAAAGGCAATCCATACAGGGTAACACCACTTCACTTTACAGAAATGGAGGCCCTGGACAAAAAAAAGAATCCGGCATTCGACTACTGCGAATCCAAATATTGGATGGCTTATGAAGATGGTAAGCTGGTCGGCAGAATCGCCGCAATTATCAACCATCAAAGCAATAACTTAAGGATGGAGAAAGCCGTCAGGTTTGGATGGATTGATTTTATTGATGATCACAGAGTATCGGAGGCACTTATTAAAACGGTTGAAGATTGGGCTGCTTCGCGGGGGTATACAAAAGTGCATGGTCCTCTTGGGTTTACCGATATGGATTTTGAAGGACTTCTTATCGAAGGATATAATGAGATTGGTACTCAAGCTGTCATTTATAATTACCCTTATTATCCGGAACATTTGACCAGGTTAGGCTATACGAAAGAAGTCGACTGGGTTCAGTTTGAAATCAAAGTGCCGGATGAAGTTCCGGAAAAGATAACAAGGATGGCTGCATTGGTGAAGCAAAAATATAATCTGAGGGTACTGCACGCGAAGACATCAAAAGATCTGCTTCCATATGCGCCGAAGATGTTTGAAACAATGAATGATTCCTTCATGAGCCTGTATGGTTTTGTGCCACTGACCAGAAAACAGATGGATTATTATACTAAGCTCTATTTTAGTATGATCAACCCTAAGTATGTCTGCTTTATCCTGGATGAACAGGATGATGTTGCAGGATTTGGCATTTCAATCTTTTCGATGTCAAAAGCCCTCATTAAAGCCAAAGGCCGACTCTTACCTTTTGGCTTCTATCATATCTTGAAGTCTCTGAAAAAGAATGATACAATTGATCTATTCCTGCAAGGGGTTAAATTACAGTACATTAATAAAGGATTACCGGCAATCTTTTTTGCTGAGACCATGCAGGCGTGTATTGATGCGAAGCTTAAATATGCAATATCAAGTCATGCCCTTGAAACTAATTCAGCAGCATTCTTGATGTTTAATGATTATGAACACCGTCAGCATTTAAGAAGAAGGTGTTACGGTAAGATGCTTGATGGCTCTGATGATCAGGCTAATCAGGAGGTGCATGAAATTTTTGACAAGAATTTTATACCATAGTATACGGTTTTCGACGCGATAGAAGATTCAGTTTTAACTGAAAGCATGGATGCAGCTAAAAATATTCTGATTACCGGAGCAAGTGGATTCATTGGAAATTTCCTTACAGATGAAGCACTTTCAAGGGGATATAATGTGTTCGCTGCTGTTAGGAAAACCACCGATACAAGCATTCTGCGGGAAAAAAAGGTAAACCTGGTTCAAATTGATTTTTATGACTGTACGGATATATTTGATAAAATAAGTTCACTTCCACCATTAAAATATATTATACATAATGCGGGTATTATCAGAGCCGTAAAGAAGGAAGATTTTCATGAAGTCAATTTTGGTAACACTAAGAGGCTGATCAACGTATTGATGCGGACTTCAAAGGTCCCCGATAAATTCCTTTATATCAGCAGCCTGGCATCCCTGGGGCCTTGTAACGGACAGTTCAGGTCGCCGATAGGATTATTAACCGAACCCGCACCGGTTACAGAATATGGAAAAAGTAAACTTGAGACTGAACGGTTGATCGAATCAAACGACTGGTTGCCGTATATCATTTTAAGGCCCACAGCTGTTTATGGTCCGGGTGATAAAGATATGTACAGACTCATCAGATTTATTAATATGGGAATTGACCTGCAGCTAGGCACCGGAAGCCAAAGACTTACTTTCATTTATATAAAGGATCTGGTAAGTCTGGCATTTATAGCCCTTGAATCTGAAGTGACTAACAAATCTTATTGCGTTTCAGACGGTAATCCTTATAGTGAATATGACTTTGGTAAGGCTGTTGCGGGTTGCCTGCACCGAAAAGTAATGCATGTAGCTGTACCTGTGCGTGTTGCCCGTGCTATTGCTGCAGTGAATGAGTACTGGTCAACGTTATCAGGTAAAGCGCCCGTGCTTAATGTTGATAAGATCAATGAACTATCAGCAAAGAGTTGGTGTTGCGATACCAGACCCCTAATGGAGGATTTCTTTTTTAGGGCAGGGTATGATCTTCAAAGAGGAATGGCTGAGACAATTGAGTGGTACAGAAAAATGAAATGGATTTGAAACGCAAAAAGGCAAAAGGCAAAAGGCAATCCCGAAACTTCGGGACAAAGGCAAAAGGTATTCCCTCTCCCTGGGAAGAGGGTTTGGGTGAGGTAAATAGAGAATTGTGAATAACGTGAAAGGGTTAGTATGAGGTGAATTTTGAGAGTGAGTCATTAGTGGACTGAACAGATCTTAAAATATAACAATATGAAAACCGAAATCGAAAAGCCTGAAGGCAAACTGGGAATCCTGTTACCCGGCCTCGGGGCAGTTGCAACTACATTCATTGCCGGCGTTCTTGCAGTTAAAAAAGGAATTGGTATGCCAATTGGATCTTACACCCAGATGGGCAATATCCGTGTAGGCAAACGTACTGAAGGCCGAAACCCTAAGATAAAGGAGTTTGTGCCTCTGGCATCGCTGAATGACATTGTATTTGGTGGATGGGATATTTATGAGGATAACACCTATGAAGCAGCGATGAAGGCTGGTGTACTCGAGAAACCGTTACTGGCAGAACTTAAGATTGAAATGTCAGCCATTGTTCCCATGAAAGCGGTATTTGATAAAAATTACGTTCATAACATAACGGGCGTAAATGTAAAGAAGGCTGCCACGAAGATGGATTTAGCCCATGCGCTCATGAAGGATATTGAGGAATTTAAAAAGAAAAATAATTGTTCACGTTTGGTTATGGTGTGGTGCGCTTCAACAGAAGTATACCAGGAGCAGACGAAAGTCCATAAATCTCTTGATGCATTCGAAGATGGGCTGCTCGATAATGATCCATCCATCGCACCCAGTATGATATATGCTTATGCTGCGCTTAAATCAGGAGTCCCTTATGCAAACGGTGCACCTAATCTATCATGTGATTTTCCGGCAATGATTGAATTATCACAGAAAATGAACCTTCCGATCTGTGGCAAAGACTTCAAGACAGGACAGACTCTGATGAAAACAATCATTGCCCCGGGTCTCAAGGCTAGGAATCTTGGGGTGGACGGATGGTTTTCAACAAACATTCTTGGTAACCGTGATGGTGAAGTACTTGATGACCCCGAAAGCTTCAAAACGAAAGAAGTATCAAAACTTGGCAGTCTTTCAAACATCTTTGAACCTGAACTTAATCCTGATCTTTACCATGACCTGTATCATAAGATCAGAATTAATTATTATCCTCCAAGGGGTGATAATAAAGAGAGCTGGGATAATATTGACATTTTCGGATGGCTGGGTTACAAGATGCAGATAAAGATCAATTTCCTTTGTCGTGACTCGATACTTGCCGCACCAATTGTTCTGGATCTTGCATTACTGCTCGACCTTGCAAGGCGTTCAGGTATGTCAGGAATACAGGAGTGGCTCTCTTTCTTCTTCAAAACCCCGCAATCAGCTGAAGGATTAAAACCAGTGCACGATCTTTTCAAACAGCTTATGAAATTGGAAAACACACTTAGGCATCTAAAGAATGAGGATCTGATTACCCATCTGGGTCTGGATTATTATGAAGAAAAGTGATTTACCAACCAACTGATACAGAATAAGAAGTAATAATTGAATCCAGCGACGGTAATGAAATTTAAATGAATTGAGCACGAAGAGTATGAAAGCGAATGACAATCTTAATAAGAGTCCTTTCTTCTGGAGGATAATAGTAACATTTTCAGGAATTGGATATTTTCCGGTAGCACCAGGGACTGCAGGTTCCATAGCAGCATTAATCCCTGCAATATTAATTATGAATTATGCAGTTTATTCTTCCTTATGGTTATTGGCGCTGATTGCAGTTTTTACGGTCTTAGGTGTCATAGGTTCATCGATCATGGAAAAGCATTGGTGTAAAGACCCTCAAAATATAGTGGTGGATGAAGCTGTCGGTATGTGGATCAGTCTCTTATTTCTTCCTTTTAATTGGTTTTTAGTAATTACAGCATTTATTCTTTTCAGGTTTTTTGATATCTTTAAGCCTTGGGGCATCAGCAAACTTCAGGATATGAAAGGAGGCTATGGCATAATGGCAGATGATATAGTGGCAGGGATTGCTGCGAATATAACAACTCAGGTTTTATTCATCCTTGTAAAGTTATTCATGAGATGACATACGCAGGTTTAACGAAGTTTGCCAGGTTTCAGGTAGCATCATTGTCTGCAACCGCGGTTGATTTCTGCATAACCATACTTCTTAAAGAGATTTTTGGATTTCATTACCTGCCCTCGACCAGCATCGGTACGTTTTCCGGTGGATTGACAAATTTCATGATGTGCCGTAACTGGGTTTTCAGGGCGAATGAACACGGTGCATTCAGACAGGCTTTCAGGTATGTGATCACATGGACCAGTAGTATCCTGCTAAATATTTCTATCGTATACCTGCTGACCAGCATTGTTGGGATTAATTATATTTTATCGAAAATAGTAACATCCATAATAATAGGAGTAACATTTAATTACCATCTTCAGCGAAGGTTTGTATTTGTAAGGAATCACAACTCAATTAATGGTAATAAGATTAACAGGAACTTATGAAAGCAAGGGACCATATTCAGAATGCGCTCTATTTTATGATTGATCCGTTTGTGCGGCTACTGATCAGGGTAGGCGTTACACCCAATGCTGTTACTACCATTGGATTAGTGCTTAATATATTTGCTGCTATTATTTTTATAATTGGGGGAGAAATAGGTAGGCCTGGCAATCTTTCGTATATTGGATGGGGCTGCGGTCTGGTTTTATTTGCAGGGATGTTTGATATGCTTGACGGACAGGTTGCCCGTAAAGGAAATGGCTCATCGAGGTTCGGCGCATTGTACGATTCTGTAATAGACCGCTACAGTGAGTTGATCATGTTTTTTGGCATCTGTTATTATCTTGTCTCACATCATTATTTTATTACATCCCTGATCGCCTTTATTGCCCTTGTGGGTTCAATGATGGTCAGTTATGTAAGGGCTCGGGCAGAAGGGATTGGAATTGAATGCAAAGGTGGTTTCATGCAAAGGCCTGAAAGAATAATAACTATTGGTTTTTCGGGTGTCATAACAGGTATTCTGTCGGCCTTTAGCGGAGGAAACCAAAAAGTTTATATTGAGGGAATCCCTTTTCACCTTATGGAAACAATGTCTCTGTTCTTTGTTGCTTTATTGGCTGTTGCACTCTTTTCAAATATAACTGCCATTAATAGATTGCGTTGTTGCCATGATAAATTGATGAAGTGAATTTTGCTAAATGCAGACAGCGATTTCCAACAAACAGGATGATATTAGGTGGATTGCAACTTTTGCCTGTATAATTTATCTGATAATCATTTATCTGATATCTGGATTGAAGCCCGAGAACTGGGCAATAGCTTCAGGTTACAGTCTGCTAATTTGGATTACTCCCGGAACGAGGCGGTTTGCCTTGGCATTTGCCATTTTTATCATCTTTGGTGTCTCATACGACCTGATGAAGAATTGGCCCAACTACTTATTTAATGAAGTTGATATCAGTGGTATATATCATTTAGAAAAATCAATTTTTGGCTTTTCTGTTGGAAATATTACACTCACGCTCAATGAATATTTTGCATTGAACTATAATATTTACCTTGATTTCGTTTGCGGACTAATTTATTTAAACTGGGTGCCTATCCCGCTTGCTTATGCTGCATATCTCTATTTTAAAAAGCGCGGTAAATTCATTGATTACGGATTAGCATTTTTATTCGTTAACTTTATTGGATTTGCAGTTTATTATATACACCCTGCTGCACCTCCCTGGTATGTTGAAAATTATGGTTTTGACCTGCAAACCGGTATTGGCGGAAGCGCAGCAGGTTTAGCAAGGTTTGATGAACTCATAGGTTTACCTGTTTTTACTAATATTTATACAAGAAATACTAATGTGTTTGCTGCCCTACCTTCATTGCATTGTGCATATCCGGTTGTAATGCTCTATTTTGGATTAAAGATCAGTACTGGAAGGTTTAGACCAGCCATCATTTCACTTATGGCTCTTTTTATGGTGGGCATCTGGTTCTCAGCTGTTTATTCAGGACATCATTATATAGTTGATGTTATACTGGGAGTGATTTGTGCAATAGCCGGACTATTGTTCTATGAAAAGCTTTTACTTAAAACTGGCTGGTTTTTGAGATTCAGGACAAATTATAACGGTCTGATCAAATAATTTGATCAGAATTTAACCAACAATACAGCAAGTCCAGGTGTCTGGAGAGCGTATTTGAAGACAAAGCTATTATTGGGCTTAGATTATTAATACGGAAGTTTTTCAACTGGGTATTTTTTGAAGAGCTTTTCAAGAATAACAGACGCACTTTCAACAAAAGCGGGGCATACTTTAAACCGGTCATTTGCCCTTGCTTCTTCCAGTCCTTCCGGAGTATTGATCTGTCCGCCGATAAGCCTGTTACAAATAAGCGAGCCATTTTCTTTCTCAAACTGGTCCATAAATTCCTTTGAGATCATATAATTGACGTCCCTGGCTAAATCCATTGTTTCGTCACTGTATCCATATCGTAATCCAATTGCCATTAAGGCACCACTGACAGCTCCGCAGGTTTCGCCACGATATGAGATGCCGGCGCCAAAAGATGAAGCGAGCCTCAGGGCCGAAGCTTCATCTTTGAAATATTCCTTTGCATAGGTTGAAAAGACTGATTGAGCACAATTAAAGATTGAATCAAAAAGTGCTTTGGCATGTTCCGGTCCAGAATTCATATGGTAGTCAATTTTGAACGCAAATATAACAAAGTGTTGTTAGGCAGAAAGGTGCAAGACATCATCATTATGCTGTAAAAGAACGCCTAAACCCCTATATTTGCATATCAGGATCGAATTTATGAAGAGAATCCTCATTGACATATATAAGATCAAGGACTTATATTCCGGACTCGGGCAGTTTTCACTCAATTTTGCAAACCATATTGGATTACAGAAAGAAAGTGAGTTTCAAATAGATTTTCTGATACCTGATGAGGTTTCGCAGAAGAAGGTGTATAATGCACCATCGATAAGATTCAAAAAAGCCAACTTTCAAAAAAGGTACCTCCCTTTTCTTAATAATCAATATGACATTTGGCACAGTCTTCATCAATTTCCTTCACATAAGCCTGCAAAACATGGGACATGGATACTCACTATTCATGACCTGAATTTCTTACATGAAAAATCATCCAGAAAAAGCTCAGCATATTTAAGAAAGCTTCAAAAAAATGTTGACAAGGCAGACTGCATTACAACAATTTCCAACTATACGAAGGTACTTATTGAAGAGAAAATTGATCTTAAAGGTAAAAAGGTAAGGGTAATCTATAATGGAATTACCTCAAACGATGAGGTTGCACCTAAAAAACCTGCCTATATGAATGATGCCGGTTTCTTTTTTTCAATAGGCATTTTTAACAGGAAAAAGAATTTCCATACCCTGATTCCTTTAATGCAGCATTTTATTGATAAAAAGCTGGTCATTGCTGGTAATAATGATACAGCATATGGTCATGAGATTTACAACCAAATAAAGCAATTCGGTTTAGAGGATAGAATTTTACTGCCCGGAAAGGTCAGTGAAGCAGAAAAATACTGGTTATATAATAATTGCGATGCTTTTCTTTTCCCATCATTGGCTGAGGGCTTCGGTATGCCGGTGATTGAAGCAATGAAAGCAGGGCGACCGGTTTTCCTGAGTCCATACACTTCATTGCCTGAAATAGGAGGGGAGGCAGCATTCTACTTTGAAAATTTTAAGGAACCTGACATGGCACTTATTATCCGTAAGGGATTAAGTGAATTTCAGGATAAACCTGGATATTATAAAGAACTTCTGGAAAAAAACAGTCAGAAGTATACATGGGAAGGTTGTGTAAGGCAATATTCGGAATTATATAAGGAATATTTATAAAAACCTTCTCAGGCATTTATCTTTAGCATAACTAACCTACAAAACAGATTGATATTAAGAGCCTATTTCAGCAGGACCGGACAGTATTTTACTGATGACTCTGCCTAACTCTTCTTTTCTTTGCGTTCCAATTACAAACTTACGGCCTTTACCATATTGAACGAATAATCCATAGCGGCCTGCGGTATTATAAACGGTGCCATATTTACCACCAACCCACCTTATGCCATAACCAACGAATCCGTAATTTACGATCTCTGCGTTACTGATTTCCTGAAATTTTATGGTCTTTTTGATCATAAAAGGTTTGAATTTCATTCTGAACTCGTCTCCCTCGATCTCAGTGATCAGTTTTATAGAACGGAAAAACCACAGTAAACCGGCCATCACAAAAAATACTATCACCAACCCCAAATTACTCATCGGATTGTCTCCAAAAGGCTTTCCTACGACAGCTTGCTGATATAATCCATAAAGGGGGAATAATAGAAAAGCAATAAGTGGCAGCCATAACCACCATTGTGTCATGCGTTGTTCTTCCTTAAAATACGGTTTCATGCTTTTACAGGGTTAGCTTTCAATACAAAATCAGTTAATCTTTCCCATGACATCACCATGGCAGGTACGCCCCATAAATCCATAGGTTTATCACGTATGGTTGCTGCTCCAACAAACACTCCGATCATTGATTTGGTAGACTCTTTGGCATATTTCATTTCCCAAAAAGCACCTTCGGAGATTTTCAAATATGGTGAAATCAGAAAGACAACAGCATCGCACTTGCTGATTTCATTTTTACACTTATCCCTCCATTCTTCAGAAAGAGGTTCTTTTTCAGAAAGATAGATTAATTCATAAGTGATTTTCTCTTTTTGTGCCTGTTTTAGGAAGTCTTCCAGGTACTCCTTCTCTTCAAGAGCATAAGACACGAATAATTTTTTTGAGTTCATAGGTTGTTTGGTTATGAACCAAGCTCAATTCTTGATTCAATACAGAAAATTTTCAGATAGCAATAAATTTTGAGGTACAATGATCTTTATCAGTCTTAACCTCAATGAAATAAATACCCGGTTTTAAGAAGTTTGATCTCAGGGTATAGGTGTTATTGCCTTGGTTGAGATTAATGCCGTTTTCCTCAAAAATCATCTTTCCATTACTCTCCAATATTCTTATTGTAGCCCTTACAGATGATTCAGCTGTAATTTTGAACATAAGATTATTATCCGCAGTACAATTAAACGGTTGGGGATAAGCAGAAATAATCCTGAGAGTCGCCAGTGGGTGATTAATATCTTTTGTTCTAATTATCAGTTCGTCCAGGTCCAGTTTATAGGCTCCCAACCCATAAGTACCTATTAACAGATAGTTTGCATCAGGATGAATCTTCATCGAAGTGATAATGATATTACCGAGCGTCCCATTTAAACTCTCCCAGGATGTGCCGCCATCTTTTGTATAAAACATTCCTCCATCGGTTCCGGCAAACAATCTTCCTTCAGTAGTTGGATCTGCTATAAATGCGTTTACCGGCAATTCGGGCAGGTTGCCACTGATGGAAGTCCAGGTCTGCCCGAGGTTTTCGGATTTGAAGATATGGGGGAGTGTCTGATCCCACCTGAATCCTGAGATAGTTACATAAATCGTATTTTCATCAAATGGGTCCGTTTCCACTCTTGTGATCCATCTGTCTGGTAAACCTGCGCTGATGTTGTTCCACGAACTTCCGCCATTTGTGGTTATATGCACATTGCCGTCATCGGTTCCAGCAAGTACGATAGCCGGATTAACTGATGAAATAGCAAGTGTAGTAATAGTGTGGTATGCACTGCCATCATCACCATCAGTAATATCACCGGTCACTGCTGTCCAGCTGTTTCCGCTGCTGGTTGACCGCCAAACCCTGTAACTTCCAAAATAAAGTGTTGATGGGATCTCAGGGTGCATGATAACCGGTGCTGACCAGTTTACCCGGTCATTCGACCAACTGCCGTTGATAGGAGTCATCCAGTAGCCTCCGTTGGTTGACTTGTGAAGTGCCCCATACTGATATTCAGCGTAAATAGTATTTGAATTGGTATAATCTACCAGACTATAAAATCCATCCCCTCCAAGAATTGCCTCCCAATCATCTGTTTGTCCGCTCATGGTCCTGATTGTGTTGTTGTCCTGGGTACCACCATATACTCTTTCGGGGTTGAGGTAATCAAAGGAGATATCATAAAATTGTGTTAGCGGCAGGTTGTTAATCTTTGTCCAGTTGTACCCCTGATCATCACTGAAATAGAGTCCTCCATCGTTACCTTCAAGTATCCTGCCGGTTTCCGGATGAATATGCAAAGCATGGTGGTCAACATGAATAAGGTCATTGTTGAAATACCCGGCTAGTTGCGTCCATGATTGCCCACCGTTGATTGTATAAAAAAGATCGACTCCCAAAACATAAACGATATTGGGGTTTTGCGGATTCACCCTTATCTGTCCGAAATACCAGCCGAAATTGCTGCTCATATCCTGCAATGCCCCGTCATTCAATCTTGACCAGTTTTCGCCGTTGTTCGTTGTTTTATAGATCGCAACTTCATACGACATATCAATAAAAGCATACAGGATCTCAGGTGATGAAGGTGATATAGCAAGTCCGATTCTCCCAACATTATCACCTGTTGGCAGACCGCCGCCAAGTTGTATCCAGTTGTCCCCACCGTCAATGCTTTTCCAGATACCGGAACCCGGGCCGAATGAACGTCTGTAATTCAGTCCCCTCATCCTTTCCCACATGCCTGCATAAAGAATATCAGGATTTGTAGGATGCTGAACAATCTCAATTCCTGACACAGAGTCGTTTAAATAAAGAACTTTCTGCCAGGTGTTGCCACCATCCTCTGTACGGTAAATACCTCTGTTTTCATCTGGTGTATAAAGATTGCCGCAAACAGCTGCAAACACCTTGTTTGAATTGGAATAATCAACGATGATTCTCCCAAAGTAAGCCGATTGTTCAAGTCCGGCATTATGCCATGTGCTTCCTCCATCCGTCGATTTGTATATTCCATCCCCCCTCACACTCTGGCTTGATGCGTTAGCTTCACCTGTGCCGGCCCAAACAATTTCAGGATTATTAGGATCAACAGCTATATCTCCAATTGGAAGCGTAGCTGAATTGATAAACACATTTTCCCAGTCTTCACCATTATTTGTTGTTTTGAATAATCCTCCGGATGCTGCTCCAATATAAATAGTTGAATAAGAACCGGCTGGCATCTCGATATCTGTAATCCTGCCTCCAATATTGAAGGGACCGGCAAATTCCCAATTTACTGTACTTCTGGAAGAAGCTTGAATATGCATATCACGTGCCTGCCGCATAGCCGTAAGGAAAGATGCTTCTTTGATACTGCCATAGGGATAAATTCGCTGTCTGTCCATCCAGTCTGCAGGAATGCTCCCCGGACCATCGGGAGCGGTAATCCTTTCAGTCATTGCATGCTCTGCTTCAGTGGAAGATTTACAAAAGCTAAGAATAAGACCTGCAATCACGAACAGGGAGGCTATTATGAGTAAAATAATTACAATGTATGGCTTCTTCATCTTAAAGGACTTTTTTAAGGTAATCTATATTACAAATATAGATAGTAACTACTTATGGTTAGCTTTTTGATCGTTAATTGTCACAGAACTTAAACTTTTGTTTTTCCTGTTGGTTTACATTTAGATAGGCTGAATACAATAGTTTTGAAAACTTAAATCCATGATCATGAAAAGGTTTCTCATTGAAGTCCCTCATGGAGCAGACAAAAAAGCCTGCAATGAGGCTATCCAGGTCTTTCTGGCAACAGGTTCACATTTCCTGACACATGCCGACTGGGGATGCGAGGATGGCGAACATAAAGCCTGGATTATTGTAGATGTTGATAATAAGGAAGAAGCTAAAATGATTCTTCCTTCTTTATTCCGGTCAAGTGCAAAAATAACACAGCTCAGGCATTATACACCTGAAGATTTGAAAGAACCTGATAATGTACATAAATAACCCGATCAGCTTAAGAATTTAATTTAAACTATGCTTAAAAAATCATTGTTTTGCCTGATCTTATTAACAGCATTATCAGGATGCAAAAAACTGGATAAACTTACCCAATTCAGGATGGAATTCGACGAATCGGTTGTAGTTCCGGCAGCTACCCAAATCGACCTTCCATTTGATATTATTACGCCTGAAATTGAGACTGATTCAGAGACTACTTTCAGTGTGAATGACACGCGGAAAGACCTTGTTGAAGAAATTAAACTTGAAAAACTTACTTTATCAATCTCGCTTCCATCAGATGCTGATTTCAGTTTTCTTAATTCTGTTAGCATTTACTTATCTGCAGAGGGATTGCCGGAAGTTAAAATAGCCTGGAAAGAAAATATTCCTTCAAATATCGGAGATACCCTCGAATTAGATGTCAGTGATGCGGATCTTCGACAATACCTCCTTAAAGATTCAATTAAACTAAGGCTGAATACCATCACTGATGAATTGATAACCAGTGACCACCACATAGATATCCATTCAGTTTTTTGGGTTGATGCCAAGATATTAGGGCAATAAGAAATTTAAAGCTTCGCGTTCAAATTTGCCTAAGGCTTCTATAACCACTATCACAATTTTTTTCAAAAAAGCTTGCTTTTGGATAATTAATGTTACTATTTTTGTCTAAAATTATTAAAAACGTAAATTTAGGCATAAATTAGTAAACATTCTATCAATGGAAAAGGTAGAGGAAATTGCGCAAAACCGTCATTACCTGAACTTGTTGAATACGGCACGTGAGCTTTTCTGGAAATATGGGTTCAAAAGAGTTTCAATTGAAGAGATCTGTTCTAAGGCAGGGACGAGTAAAATGACATTTTACCGTTTTTTCAGCAACAAAATTGAAATTGCCAAGGCTGTATATGAAAGAGAGATCAGCCGTTCACAGATAGCCTTCAGGAATCTTCTTGAAGCGACGGACCTGACCACCGCTGAGAAAATCAGGAAAATGATCCAGATGAAAGTTGATGGTACCCATGATGTCAGCCCCGAATTTCTTCAGGATTTTTATACCAATCCTGATATTGGCCTTAAAGAATACATTGAAACTGAGACATGGAAAGTGTGGAACACTGTTATAGATGATTTCAGGAAAGCTCAGGATAAAGGAATATTCCGTAAAGATTTTAAACCGGAAGTCTTCTTCCGTATGGCCCAGCAAGTTTTACCACTCTTAAATGATAAAAGTATTACGGGGCTATACAATAGTCCGGCAGAACTAATCATTGATGTTACCAATCTCATGGTTTACGGAATTATTCCGCATGATTGATATTAAATACGGGCAACCATGAAATTATCAGCTTTTTTGATATTGTTCTTAATTACCCTGCATACTTTTGGACAGGCTCACGATTCGCTCTCCCGGTCAAAGGATACTCTTTCCTTTAAAGGTCAGCTTTCATCATTTATATTATTCAATAAGGAAGGATACAGTCCATTGGCGGGTATAAGATACATTCCCCAGTTTAATTATGGTATTACGACTGCCAATAAGAGATTATGGGATACGGAGTTATCATTGAATATGTTTGGCAATGCTGGCCTGGGTGATCCTGATTCATACATTACGGATGCGGATGTTAAGCTTTACCGGGGCTGGGTGCGATATTCAGGTGAACAATTCGAGATAAGGCTGGGACTACAGAAGATCAATTTTGGTTCGGCATCCATACTCAGGCCACTGATGTGGTTTGACAGGCTCGACCCGCGTGATCCGCTGCAACTGACTTATGGAGTTTGGGGATTGCTTGCACGGTATTATTTTCTGAATAATGTGAACCTTTGGGCATGGACTTTATATGGAAATGAAAAACCATCTGTTTGGGAAGTTGTCGAAACCAACGAACACATACCTGAATTTGGGGGTAGGATACAGTTCCCGGTTAGCAAAGGCGAATTGGGTTTTACGTATCATCATCGTAATGCCGATAGCCGCCATCTGATGGATGTTTTATATCCAAATTCGCAGCCTTTTGAGCGAATCCCTGAAAATAAAGTAGGAATTGACGGCAAATGGGATATGACAGTAGGTCTGTGGTTTGAAGCTTCATTCAGCAAAAAGCAAAAAGATACCAATCCTTTTACAAATCAACAATTGCTCAACATTGGCGCCGATTATACTTTCGGAATAGGAAATGGCCTGAACACTGCTGTTGAACACCTGATTGCCTCAGACAGTGAACGCTGGCTTAATTTTAATGGTGCTTACAACTTTTCTGCATTATCGCTTTCTTATCCACTGGGAATAAATGACAATATCTCAGCTATTGTTTATCATGACTGGGAAAATGATAATTTCTACACTTTCTTTAATTGGAAAAAACAGTTGAACGATTTTGCGATATATGCAATCTTTTTCTCGAACCCAGAAACAAATCTTATACCTGTAGCCAGTGACACCTTTAATGTTATGGGTGGAACAGGAATACAGCTAATGGTAGTCTATAATCATTAAAACTATGAATCCAATTATCAAAATAAATGACCTGGTTAAACAATTCCCTGTGGGGAAAGGAAATTTCACTGCACTCAATGGACTAAACATTGAATTTGGGGAAGGTGAATTTGCCGGACTCGTCGGTCCAAGTGGTTCGGGGAAAACAACGCTCCTTAATATAATAGGATCACTCGATACTCCATCAAGCGGAACAGCGCTTGTTATGGGTAAATCGATTGGTGAGCTAACTCACAAGCAATCAGCCGACCTGCGAAACCGTTACATAGGGTTTATATTTCAGACTTTCAACCTCTTACCTGTTTATACCGTATATGAAAATGTTGAATTTGCCCTTTTGCTGCAAAAGATGACGAGTGCTGAGCGCCATAAGTCAGTGATGGATGCGCTTGAATGGGTTGGACTGACAGATAAAGTTAAATCGAAGCCTTCCATGCTTTCAGGTGGTGAAAGTCAGAGAGTAGCCATAGCCCGTGCCATGGTAAAGAAGCCAAAGATCGTTCTTGCGGATGAGCCGACTGCTAACCTTGATTCCAAAAATTCTCACCACATTCTCCAGACAATGAAGAAATTAAATGAAGAGCTTAAAGTGACGTTCATTTTCGCTACTCATGATGAGAAAGTGATGATGTACCTCGACAGGATCGTAAATCTGGAAGATGGGAAAATAGTAAGTGATGAGAAGCTGAGCGCTGAGCGCCGGGCGCAAAACGCCAGCATCTGAGATTTGAGATTTGAGATTTGAAATTGGAATACAACCTTGAACAACCTTGAACAACTTTTGAACAAAGAACCAAGAACAAGTCATGATAGCATTAAAACTGGCATTTAAAAACCTTCTGGGAGCAGGGCTCCGTACCTGGCTGAATGTATCAGTGCTCTCGTTCGCTTATGTGCTGATCATTTTCTGGAACGGAATGCTTAATGGTTGGGACAGGCAGGGAAGCCGCGACACCATTGAGTGGGAAGCAGGACAGGGTCAGCTTTGGCATCCTGCCTATGATAAATATGATCCTTTTACCATACAGGATTCCCATGCACCGGTAACCGGTGAAGCAAACAAGATGGTAAGAGAGGGAAAATTAACACCTGTATTATTAACAACGGCAACTATTTATCCTGCCGGCAGACAAATGGGTACTATACTGAAAGGTATTGATCCGAATCAAACGATCCTGAAAATTCCTACTAATCTGCTGAAAAGTGATGACGATATTAATCCTGCAATAATTGGAAAAAGGATGGCAAAGATGGCACAACTTAAAAAAGGAGATGTTTTACTCATCCGGTGGAGGGATAAAAACGGCACCTTTGATGCAATGGAAATAACAATTGCCGGAATATTCAATGCTGATGTGCCCGCTGTTGACATAGGCCAGGTGTGGATGGCCTTGCCGACTGTGCAAAAAATGACCGGCATGGACAATGAAGCAACTATTTTGGTTTCAGGTACTGATGCAATTAAAACCAACATTGGTAACTGGGAATTCAAGGATCTTGATTTTCTGCTGGCCGACCTTACCCGCATTGTAGAATCAAAACGTGCCAGTTCTATGATCATCCAGGGAATGCTTCTTCTGATAGCCTTACTGGCAATTTTTGATACTCAAGTACTTTCAATCTTCAGAAGGCAGAAAGAGATCGGCACATACATAGCGCTTGGTCTCACAAGGGCACAAGTGGTTGGAATTTTTACAGTTGAGGGGGGTGCGCACAGCATCCTGGCAGCATTGCTTGGAGCCGTTTATGGGATCCCATTCTTTATTTGGTTGTCTAAATATGGTATCTCATTCGGAGTCAATGATATGGGTGTCACTATGGCTGAAACCATATTTCCATACTATAGTCTGGGTTTAATTGCCGTTACAACACTTTTTGTGATTGCTGCTGCAACTATTGTTAGTTACATCCCGGCCCGAAGAATTTCAAGGATGAAACCGACTGATGCCTTGAAAGGAAAGATACAATGAGTGCCAAGGCCGGTGAATTAAAATGTAGTGTAATTGATCTATAATATTTTAGAAGAGCGATGTTCAAATTTATATTTAAAGGATTACTCAGGGATAAGCGCCGAAGTGTGCTGCCGGTGGTGGTCGTTTCCATTGGGGTTTTCCTGACGGTTTTCATGACAGGATGGCTTACAGGGGTATTCAGGGATATGATTGATACCACTGCCAGGTTCACTACCGGGCATGTGAGGATCATGACTAATGCCTTTGCTGAAAATGAAAGCCAGAACCCAAATGACCTGGCACTGCTTGGAGTGGATTCGCTGATGACACAAATAAAAGCCGAATATCCTGAAATGGATTGGATCAGCAGGATTAATTTCGGAGGCCTCATTGATATTCCTGATAATAAAGGTGAAACACGTGCTCAGGGGCAGGCAGTAGGTTTAGGTGTTGATCTTTTCACACCCGGGTCAACGGAGATTGACCGGCTCAATATCCGTAAATCAATCGTCAAAGGCCGACTTCCCTTAAAACACGGTGAAGCGCTCATAAGCGATGAATTTGCTGCCAGGTTTAATGTAAAAACCGGCGATGACATGACGCTATTTGGAACCACCATGAATGGAAGTATCATGTTTTCCACCTTTAAAATATCGGGAACTGTAAGATTTGGTTCACCTCAGCTCGACAGGGGAGCAGTTATCATTGATATCAGTGATGCCCGGGAATCGATGGATATGCAGGATGGCGCAAGTGTAATACTTGGATTTTCAAAGCTTGGTGAATACAATGATGAACAGGCTATGGCTGTCAAAAATTCATTTAATGCCAGGTTTTCAACTCCTGATGATGAATTTGCCCCCGTCATGAAACGTTTGCGTGATGATGATACATTGGATAACTACCTTACACTTGGCGATAACATGAGTTTTATTATGATCTTAGTTTTTGTAGCAGCAATGTCAATTGTCCTCTGGAACACAGGCCTCCTTGGCGGTTTAAGGCGTTATACGGAATTTGGAATCCGCCTTGCATTAGGTGAAGAAAAATCACATATCTATAGTTCAACACTTTACGAGGCAATTTTAATAGGTGTAACCGGTTCATTACTCGGAACCCTTGCCGGTGTTGGTGCTTCATGGTACCTTCAGGAGGTTGGCATAGATCTTGGGAATATGCTGAATAATTCAACCATGATGCTTCCTCAGGTATTCCGGGCGCAGGTTTCACCTAAATTATTCTTTATAGGTTTCATTCCCGGCACAATCGCAATGGTATTAGGCAATGCACTTGCTGGTTATGCTATCTATAAACGTAAGACAGCCAGGCTGTTTAAAGAATTGGAGGTTTAGTTGTGAGGAGTGAGTTGTGAGTTGTGAGTAGGAGAAGTGAGGAGTGAGGAGTGAGGAATGAGGAGTGAGTAGTGAGTATTGAGTATTGAGTATTGAGTATTGAGTAGAAAGTATCCTGAGTGGTTAAAAACTAAAAGCTAAAGCTGATAGCTGATAGCTGATAGCTGATAGCTAATAGCTGAATATTAAATTCAAATATCGAATATCAAATGAAAAGCTTAATTCTAATGAACACCATAATTCTAAGCCTTAGTATGAACCTGGCAGCCCAGGATGCAAAGGCTATCATCCAGAAAGTGGACGACAACATGTCGGCTAAAAACAGGGTATTTGAATCAACGATGACCATCCACGGCAAGCGTGGCAGCAGGAGCATCTCTTCGCGTTCGTATGCAGAAGGCGATAAAAGATCGTTTACTGAATACCTGGGTCCGGCAAGGGAACAGGGCACTAAGATGCTCAAGCTCGAAGATGAACTCTGGATATATTCGCCTGACACTGACCGGACTATCCGCATTTCTGGACATATGCTCCGTCAATCGGTAATGGGTTCTGATCTCTCCTATGAAGATATGATGGAAGACAGGAAACTTACCGAAATTTATGATGCTAAAGTAACCGGAGAGAGTGTACTTGATGGAAGGAAAGTTCACGAGCTGGAGCTTATAGCTAAAGTTGCCGATGTAGCATATCATAAAAGAAAGCTGTGGATCGATGCTGAAAGGTTTGTACCTCTAAAAGAAGAACTCTTTGCCAAAAGCGGCCAATTGCTTAAACGTACCACTTTAAGCGAAGTCAAACAACTCCAGGGAAGGTGGTTTCCGACTACGATAGTTTATAAAGATATGCTGAAAGATGGCAAAGGCACTGAATTCAAAATAACATCCATAAAATTTAATCAGGAGATCCCTGAATATATTTTTACAAAGGCGGCTTTAAAGAAATAATTACTGATCAGGCGGTAAAATCCCTATTGAATTTTATGGTTTTCAAGGAAAGAAGGGCACAAATAGCCCTTCTTTTTTTTCATTTTAAGCATATTAAATCCTAAATAAAAAACTACACATTGAAACAACATAAACACCACATTAAGTGCACAAAATATGTGGACTTATGTGGAGTCTATGTGGAGTCTATGTGGACTTAATGTGGAGCCTTTCAATTTTTGGGGATCTATTTATATTATATTTTAACAAATTCAAAATATTTATTAATTTGCACAAGTAGAACCGGATTTCTAACACTTCAATAATATAACAATGCGAAAAGCAATACTTATTATTTTCGTTGTGACACTTATTCAGTCACTATCTTATTCACAGATCGCTTTTGAAGATGGATATTTCGTTGACGAGTCAGGTAATAAAGTGGAATGCATGATTAAAAATTTAGACTGGAAAAACAATCCAACTGAGTTTGAATATTTGGTTCCTTCGAATCAGGAAGTTCAAATAGCAACCATCCAATCAATCAAGGAATTAGGAATCTATGGTTTTTCTAAATACGTCAGAGCGAAAGTCAAAATAGACAGATCTGGCGATCATCTTGATGATTTGAACTCTGACAGAAACCCTTTTTTTCAGGAAGAAATACTTTTCCTAAAAGTTCTTATCGAAGGGAAGGCAACATTATACCAATACACAGTAGGCAGTTTAATCCGGTTTTTCTACAAATTAAATGATTCCTCAGTTAATCAGCTTATCTATAAAAGATATTTAGTCAGCAATAAAATATCTGAAAACAATCAATTCAGGCAGCAACTTTATTTAGATTTAAAATCTGAAGAAATAAAGATAGGGGAAGTGGAAAGACTTAAATACGGCAAGAGTGACCTGGAGCGGATATTTAAGAAATACAATGAAGTATCTGATTCTCCTTATATTAGCTTTGAACCAGAGAAAAAATATGATATGTTCAATATATCAGTCAAGCCAGGATTAAAATATAGTAAGCTTGAAATAGAGAATTCAATCATAGACTCAAGATACATAGATTTAGGCGGAAAAATTAGAATGAGTTTTGGAATCGCCGGTGAATTTATTTTGCCATATAATAAAAATAAATGGGGTTTAATAATTGAGCCTACTTATCAATACTACAAATTGGAGAAGGCTACTGAGGCAAGCGGTGTTTCAGGGGGAATTCTGATTTCAGATGTTAATTACAAATCCATTGAATTACCAGTTGGGGTTAGACATTATTTCTTTTTAGACAATGACGCTAAAATTTTTCTAAATGCTTCATATGTGGTTGATCTTGACAGTCATTCATCGGTAAGGTTTTTAAGAAAGGATCGTTCCGAATTTAATAATCTGGAGATTAGTTCAAAAGGAAACCTCGCCTTTGGTGCAGGTTACAAATTCAAAAATAAATTTGGACTTGAGATTCGTTACCAAACAACAAGAGATATCTTAGAAAAGTATTTCTTTTGGCATTCGAATTTTAATGACTTATCGTTAATATTTGAATATACAATATTTTAAAGGAGTTAAAGACTATATTTGAAATAATGGAGATTAAATAAATGAACAAACCCAGAATATATACAATCCCCTTTGCAAAAATCTACCCACTTTATATTCAAAAAGCAGAAAAAAAAGGCCGCACGAAAGATGAAGTGGATGCAGTCATTTCCTGGCTGACCGAATATGATGATAAGGCACTCCGGCAACAAATTGACAAGAACGTTGACCTTGAAACCTTCTTTGTCCTGGCACCTCAAATCAATCCGGATGCTTCAAAAATAAACGGCGTAGTTTGCGGTATTAGGGTGGAAGAGATTGAAGATCAACTCATACAGAAGATCAGGTATATGGATAAATTAGTGGATGAGTTGGCAAAGGGAAAAGCGATGGAGAAGATTTTAAGGAAATGATGTGATTTGTGAATAAATTATTAAGAAATCCTATAATAACCTGAATCTTAGACAGTCAAAAAAGCTTAAACAGCAGAAATTCATACTGTAAGTTGTCAGAAAACAACTAAAAGTAGTCGCATTACAACTATAAGTATCTGATTTTATTTGGAATGGGCTAAATTAGCCGAATACATTTGCAGTGTCAATAACAATTAAAATCAGACACTATGTTAGACAACAAAATCATTGGAAACAGAATCACTGAGGCTCGTAAGAAAATAAATATCTCACAGGCCGGATTAGCTGAACGACTTTTTATCAGTGCCCAGGCAGTTGGCAAGTGGGAGCGGGGTGAATCACTACCCGATATTATTACATTAAATCGCCTCGCGGAGATATTTGGCGTTGATCTCAATTATTTCTCTGCCGAAACTGAAGTATCGAATGAATCAGGAAAGGATTTCAATTCGGAAATGCAACCCGGCCCCATATCGGGTAAAGTTAAGAATAACTCTGGCTGGGATATGTCACGGGGTAACTGGTTGGATGCTGATTTTTCAGGATTAAAGAATCTCCATGAAAAATTCAGTTCTTCAAATATGCAGCGCTGTAAGTTTATTGGCTCGGATATGTCATCCTTGCTTTTGCGAAGCAACAATGTTGATGCTTGTGATTTTTCAGGATCAGATATCAGCAATAGTCATATCAGAAGTTCAAATATGCAAAATTGTATATTCAGGGATTGTTCTTTAATGCATACTGAATTCGCCTTCAGTAATATCTCAGGATGCGATTTCACAGGAGCAGATCTGAGCGGATTGATCTTTAAAGCTGGCGGTTTTGAGAAAAATACCTTAACTAATGCTAAATGTTACCGCTCTTCTTTTATTAATTCTCATATCGCTGATATGGTTTTTGAAGGTACATTGGAAGACTGCTCTTTTGAGAACTGCAACTTTACAAAGGTCTCTTTTAATAATGTGACTCTGTTTAATACATTTTTTAAAAATAACAGTAAACTGAAACGAATAAAGTTCATTGATTGTAAAGCAGACAGGATCACTTATGAATTCCTGAAGCAGGGCAAAGCCGATCTGACTGGTATTACACTGTTAGCTATATAGTTTAATCTTAAATGCCAAATTATAAATCTATCTCAATTTACAAATTCACCTTAAGTGGCAAAATATCGGTAAAACAAGGAATGCCTTCTACTGAAGTTGCGCCCCAATACGGCGACGAATCTTTTTGCTTTGCATGCCACGTTAGGGGCAAAATATTGATGGAGCAGGTAGCACACAAATGTTACGCCCCATTAGGGGCGGGATATCGGTAAAAAGCGAATGCAAAGATCAGAAGGTTCCGCCCCCAATAGGGGCGGAATATCGGTAAAGAAGGAACTAACAACATCTATATGCCAAATACTTATACACAAATTCACATCCATGCTGTTTTTGCTGTCAGGAACAGACTATCTCTTATCTCAAAATCATGGGCTAAGGAGCTTTTTAAATATATGACAGGCATTATTCAAAATCATGGCCACAAAATGCTGATAATAAATGGCATGCCTGACCATGTCCATATTCTTTTCGGTATGAGGCCAACACAATCATTATCTGATTTGATGAGGGATGTGAAAGGTGATTCTACAATTTGGATTAATAACAATAGATTGGTCAATGGTAAATTCTTCTGGCAGGAAGGATATGGGGCTTTTTCTTATTCAAAATCTCAACTTCCTGATGTGATTGCGTATATTGCAAAGCAGGAAGAACACCACAAGGAAGAAATCCTTCATAGAAGAATATACCAAGATACTTCATGATTTTGAAATCGATTATGATCTGAAATATATTTTCAAACCTCTCCAGGATTAAAGGCGCGGAATTGGTAACTAATATTTCGCACCTACGGAGCGAAAATTCTTCTACAATCGTTTATCTACCAAAATTTCGCACCTACGGTGCGTTAAATTAAAGGTTCTCATTAAAATACTCCGCAATCTTTCTGTACAGGTGTGCCCTGTCAATGCCACTTACATTATGTTCATGGGTGGGGTAAACAAAGTAGTCAAGTTGTTTCTTGTTGTCAATGCATGCTTTAAGAAAAGCGAGGCTGTTTTGCCAAACTACTGTGTTATCAACTCCTCCATGCAGGATGAGGAGTTTGCCTTTCAGCTTTCCTGCTTGTTCTATCAGACTTGATGCTATATAACCTTCAGGATTTTGTTCCGGGGTATCCATGTATCGTTCGCCATACATCACTTCGTAATATTTCCAGTCGCATACGGGTCCGCCTGCTGTTGCGACTTTAAAAACCTCAGGATGATTGAGTTTGAGATTAACTGACATGAAACCCCCATAGCTCCAACCATCAACACCAATCCTTGTAGTATCTACAAAAGGAAGTGACTTAAGGTAATCAACCCCTTTCATTTGATCTTCCATTTCTGTTTTTCCAACCTGCCTGTGGATAATACTTTCAAATGCAAACCCCCTGTTTGAACTTCCGCGGTTATCTAAAGTAAACACGACATAACCCTGCTGCGCCATGTATTGCAGGAAAAGTCCGCCACTCATCCATATATCAGTAACAAGTTGGTCGTGAGGGCCTCCATAGACATAAAGGAAAACTGGATATTTTTTTGAGGGATCAAAATTTGCCGGTTTAATCAACCGGTAATAGAGGTCGGTATTGCCATCATCTGCCTTGATTGAGGAGATGGTCATTTCACCGAGGGCATACCCGATCAATGGATTCAGGGCCTTATTCAATTCTTTATAGGTCTTACCTTTCACTTCCTTCAGATAAGTGACAGGCGGAGTGTTTATATTGCTCCAGGTTGAAATGAAATATTTCCCATCTGAACGCATATTTATATTATGAGTGCCTTTCTCAGGCGTTAATTGCAGGCGTTTCGCATTTTTGATGTCAACATACCATAATTGCTCATCAATGGGCGAGTTTTCGTTGGAAGTAAAGAATAGGCCGTTTCCTTTTTCATCAGATCCCAAAACTTGTCCTACTACCCACTTTCCTGATGTCACTTGCTTTATCAAATTACCATCGGTGTTGTATAGATACATATGGTTGAATCCGTCTTTCTGGCTCTGCCAGATGAACTGATCCGTCTTTCCGGGGAGGAAAAACAGGGGATTCAATGGCTCAACATACCGTTCATTTTTTTCTTCGAATAATGTTTGTACGAATGAACCATCAGACGCATTGTATTTATTCAGTTTCATGTGATTCTGATCGCGGTTGACAATAGCAATAAAAATAAATTGGTCGTCGGGACTCCATGATACATTGGTAAGGTACTGTTCTTTTGGTTCACCAGTTTTTAGGAAAACAGTGCTTCCGGATAAAACATTATAAACCCCAAGTGTTACCTGATGGCTTGTCATTCCGGCCATTGGATAGCGGATTTCTTCAAGTTCTGCCACCCTGGCAGTAATATCCACTAATGGATATTCCGTTACCATCGATTCGTCCATCCTGTAAAAAGCAAGCAGGTTTCCTGATGGTGACCAAAAAGTACCTTTATGGATCCCGAATTCATTGCGATGCACAGTTTGTCCGTTTACAATTCCCTTTTCATTATCATTGGTTACAGTAATATGGCCGGTACCATCAGATATAAAGAGGTTATTGTCAACCGTATAGGCCAGAAAACCGGTAACCGGTGCTTCATCTGCATTTTCAGCCTCATCAGGCAAATTATGTTTCAACGTGAGCGTATTGCCTGTAAGTTGGAAATATTTATTTCCAATGCTGAATGCCATTGTATTTTCATCTTTCCAGGCCAGGAAAGGGATCCTTTTAATTTCTTTTTCATTGATTACGGTCAGCATCCTGTTCAAATCATCCAGTTTGAGCAATGTATCATTTGTAGCATTGGTTACACTTCCCCTTAAAACAGCAGATGATGTTTGCCAGGTGAAGAAACCGCTGTTGCCCTGCCATTGAATATTTGAAAGGGCTTGAGGATACAATTTCCGGTCGGTCATTATTTCTTCAGGAACAAGTATTTTACCCTGTGCAAAAGAAAAAGTGAACTGAATGATTAATAGCAGGGAAAGAATGAGTGATTTCATAACCTGATAATTAAATAAATAGAGTGATTAGTTTTTTGGTGACTTTTAAACTGGTAAGGTTGAAAAGGTGCATATAGCTATTTTATTGCATCTGAAATTTGGGAAATTATGGAAGGGTCTTTTTCGGCACCATTACCAACAACAATAATATCAGCTCCTGCCATTACTGCCCGCGATGCTAACTGAGGGGTTGTAATACCACCGCCAACTATTATGGGAATAGAAATACTTTGCCTGACATGTTCAATCATTGTTGATGAAACAGGATTGATCGCCCCACTGCCTGCATCCATATAAATAAGTTTCAATCCGAGCATTTCACCTGCCATTGCAGTGCACATGGCAATATCATTTTTATCGGCTGGAATAGGATCTGAATTACTCATGTATGAGACTGCAGTTGGCCTGCCGCTTTCAATAAGCATATAACCGGTCCCAATAACCTCAATATTACTTAATTTCAGGTATGGGGCTGCAATCACATGGCGGCCAATCAGCATCTCAGGATTCCTGCCCGATATTAGAGAAAGGAAGAGTATTGCATCAGCGCGGTAACTCATTTGCAGCGTATTTCCCGGGAACAGGATGACAGGAATTCCCGACTCTTGTTGAAGTATTTTTATACAGTTATCTAATCCATTGTTCACTAATAAACTACCTCCAACAAAGAAGTAGTCGATGGTTTTCTTAGCGGCCAAACCGGCTAAATCAAGCAGGCGGGCATTATCTGCCTTATCAGGGTCGACAAGGACTGCAAGCTGTTTTTTACCGCTGGAAGCAGATGATGTAATTGAGTTTAGTATTTGCATCGGGATCAATTAAACGAGGGCACTAAAATAAAAAATATAAAAATAGGAGTTGAATTTTGCCCATTTTAAAATAATGCTTGCCCATGCTATTTGAAGGGTTGTATTAAATGTAATTCGTGCTGTAAAATTTTGTAATTTTGCACACCTTAACTGAATCAAAAGGAGAAAAATGAGAATCATCGAAACAGAAGCGCCTCAATATAAAATCAAAGATATTGCATTAGCTGAATTTGGCAGGAAAGAGATAGAAATCGCAGAAAAAGAAATGCCGGGATTAATGTCCATCAGGCGTAAATATGCCCCTGAACAACCTCTTAAAGGAGTGCGTATATCAGGTTCACTTCACATGACTATTCAAACCGCTGTGCTGATTGAAACATTAAAAGCACTTGGTGCAAATGTTCGTTGGGCAAGCTGTAATATCTTCTCAACTCAGGATCATGCAGCCGCAGCAATCGCTGCTGCCGGAATACCGGTATTCGCATGGAAAGGTGAAACTCTTGAGGAATATTGGTGGTGTACCCTTCAGGCACTCTCGTTTCCAGGAGGATTGGGTCCACAACTTATCGTGGATGATGGTGGTGATGCAACTTTGCTTGTCCATAAAGGATATGCTGCTGAAAAGAATCCTTCTCTTCTTGAATCCGAACCCTCAAATGCAGAGGAGGCTTGTGTGCTTAAAACTTTACGCGAAGCTTACGTTGAAGACAATAGCCGTTGGCACAGGATAGTAAAGGAATTAAAGGGTGTTTCAGAAGAGACCACTACCGGTGTTCATCGTCTTTATCAGATGTTCGAGGCCGGTGAATTACTGGTTCCGGCAATCAATGTGAATGATTCGGTTACAAAGTCAAAATTCGACAATCTCTATGGTTGCCACGAATCACTTGCAGATGGTATTAAAAGAGCTACGGATGTAATGATCGCAGGTAAAGTGGTGGTGGTACTGGGATTCGGTGATGTTGGAAAAGGCTGTGCCCGTTCAATGCGTTCGTACGGAGCAAGAGTTATTGTAACCGAAATTGATCCTATTTGTGCACTCCAGGCTGCCATGGAAGGTTTTGAAGTTAACACAATAGAAGAAGCACTCACAGAAGGAAACATTTATGTTACTGCAACCGGTAACAGGGATGTGATCACCTTTGAGCATATGAGCAAGATGAAGGACCAGAGCATTGTCTGTAACATAGGTCATTTTGACAATGAAATACAGGTTGATAAACTTAACAATGACGGCATAAAGAGAGTAAATATCAAACCGCAGGTTGATAAATATATTTTTAAAGACGGTAAAGCAATCTTTCTACTCGCCGAAGGTCGACTGGTTAACCTGGGTTGTGCGACCGGCCATCCTTCTTTTGTTATGAGCAATTCATTCTCAAATCAGACGCTGGCTCAGATGGATCTTTGGAAAAATAAATATGAAATTGGCGTTTACCGTTTACCAAAACATTTGGATGAGGAAGTTGCCAGGTTGCATCTTGAGCATCTGGGAGTAAAGCTCACCAAACTTTCGAAAGAGCAGGCTGACTATATCGGTGTACCGGTTGAAGGACCGTATAAATCTGACCATTACCGGTATTAAAGGCAAAAAGCTAAAGGCTAAAGGCTAAAGGCTAAAGGCTAAAGGCTAAAGGCTAAAGGCTAAAGGCTAAAGGCTAAAGGCTAAAGAAATTTGATAAACTTATAAAGGTAAGTTAAG
>DATGZB010000038.1:0-69616 GCA_035297395.1 Lentimicrobium sp.
CTTTATCGGTAATTTTGTATATATCGACGGGGTATTGGAATGGAATACATTTGATGAGGGCAGGGTTGTTTATCCCTCAACCGGAGTTTGTTTTTTTGAGAACCACGTCAAAGACCACCTTGGCAACGTAAGAGTAACTTACAGCAAAAACGGCACTATTGCCAACGCCCGTGATGTCTACGCCTATTATCCCTTTGGCATGGGCATCAATAGCCTCACCGCAACCTATGTAACCTTGCGGGAAGCAAAAAATGAATACCTTTACAATGGCAAGATGTACCAAGATGAACTGGGACTAAATTGGTATGATTATGGCGCAAGGTTTTATGATCCGGTGGTGGCAAGATGGTGGAGTGTGGATCCGCTGGGAGAGAAATACCGAAAATTAAGTCTATATAATTTTTGTATTAATAATCCAATCAGATTCATTGACCCGGATGGAAATGAGATTGTAGATGCCAATGGTAAGCCTGTCACTTATTCATCTTCAAAAGGATGGTCTTCAAATGCAACTAATGATGTTAAACGAATTGGAAACGCATTATTAAAAACAAGAGCAGGAACAGAACAATTCAATAAGATGGTCAATTCAAAAACCAAAATTAGTTTAGAAATAAGCCAAGATACAAAAGTAGCTGGAAACACCTATAATCTAGGAAAAATGTTACCCGGAAGATCATCCAAAGAAGGAAGTAATATTAAGTTAGAGGATGCTAAATTAATTGTTTATGAAGGAACTATTAATAGATTTATGGAAGACACAAAAAATTCTAATGATAAATTAGCCCAAGAATATCAAGCCAATACAACGAATAATGATGAAAGAATTGCAGCAGTTGCTGGCCATGAAATAGAACATTTAACACCTGAAAATCTTAAATTAAATGACAGTGGATCTACTGATGTTGAAAAGAAACCACGAGAAATCGAAAAGAAAATTCTTAGTGAATTAGGTAGTAAACTGACACCAATGAAGCCTTTAATTCCAAATAGAATTGAAAAACAATGAGTTATGAAAAAGATAATAACTGTAATCCAACTTATCCTACTTATTTTTCCGATAAAATGTATTTCACAGAATATAGATTCTACAGAAATGAGAATTAATTTGCTTAATTTTCTAATTTCTAAAGGAGATTATGACAGTTCTATGATAAATTCTGGCACCTATTTGATTATAAAAGATTTAAAAACATTGGAAGATTATCAAAAACAGGAGTTTGGAATTTTTAGTTTTGGAACTTTGACAAGTCATTCATATCGACATCTTTTATTGAAAGATCAAAATAAAATTTTTCTTGTTAATATGAGATTACCGATTGAGGATGTATTGAAGAAATTATTACAATTTTTTCGAGAAAATCAATATTACTTAAAAGAAGATATTTTAGATTATATCGAAAAAGTTATAAATCTTCATCAATTTAATGAAAAAACTCAAGCCTGGCAATTAGAAACTCACTAATAATGGACTTGCAGGGCTATTAATAGCGAAGAGAAACAAAGAAAAACAAAGAAAAACAAGGAAAAACAAGAAGAATCAAGAAGAAACTAGGAAAACTTTAGCGCCCTTTAAGGGCTGAACAATCGAAACAATCGTAACAAGGAAAAACAAGTAGAAACAAGGAAAAACTTTTTCCTTTAGCCCTTAGCCTTTAGCCTTTTTGAGAGGGGGCAGGGGGTGAGATCTTGAAGATGCCGATGTGGAATCATCTCAATACCCAAACCAAAAATATTCTTATTTTTACGTTGATGAGAAAAGACTGAGGGGAGAGGCACCTTGTTGACAATGAAAAAAGCATATACAAATCCCAGATTCCTTAAAATACCAAGAATACTAGAACTATTACTTCACTTAATAGCTTTTTTACTCATTTTAGCTATTGTGCATTATTTGCGGATTGACGATTATGTATTTGATACTAATTTTGGACTTGATACTTTCTTTTTATTATTTATGTCCTCAGCTTTTATCATTCATCGGATATTGACCACTCATACAATTGTGGAAGAATTAATTATTGATTTTGAACAAAAAGAAATTCAGTTTAACTATGTATTATATTTTCTATTTAAAAGGAAACTAATTATACCCTTCAATGAATTTTCGTTTTATTCAAGGTTAGAAACAATTATTAGGGGTGGAGGTCTTTCTTTAAGGATTTTTAGAGCCAACAAATTCAAGATCAAAATAAGTCACCGGTATGGATGGACAAGAAAGCACATTTACTGCATTAATAACGAATTTCTCAAAATAACAGACGGTCACCTCCGTAAAGAGCCCAAATGGCAGGAATTTTATACACTGGTAAAGGAGAAAGATAAAGACTGTGAAAAAATATCATCACTTGGCTGATTAACCAGGATATCGAACTTTAAGCACAATGCATAATTTTAAGGCTTCCCTCTCCGGTTGGTGAGCTTAACGAAGTGAAGTCGAATCTATGAGGGGAGGGTTGAGGGTGAGGTGCTGAAAGGCAAAAGGCAATCCCGAAGCTTCGGGACAAAGGCAAAAGACTGATGAATGATGAATTGTGAATGATGAATTGTGAATAATTGTTAGTCTGCGCATTTCCCCCTCGCCCACCGGGAGAGGGGGCAGGGGGTGAGGGGTTCCCCGAAACAATCGAAACAAAGAAAAACAAGAAGAAACAAGGAAAAACAAGAAAAACTTTTGCCTAAAGTAATTTGCCTGCTGCACTTGTTTTAAAGTAAACACAGCGGAAAAGTGCAAATGACAGATTCCAAAGAAAACAACTCCATAGAAAGATCCAGGGAACACCTTGCAAACGAGAGGACGTTCCTCGCCTGGATACGGACCGGCATTGCCCTGATGGGCTTCGGTTTTGTGATCGTTAAGTTTACCTTATTCCTTAAACAGCTTTCAATGCTCCTTGAAACAACCGATGTTTCAGTAAAAAGATATTCGGCAATTACCGGTGTAATAATGGTGGCCCTTGGTTTATTAATATCCGTTTTGGCCTATATACAGTATAAAAAGAATTATAACCAGCTGAAAAACAATTACTTTATTTCTTCTTCGATGCTGTCGCTCTTTATTACCTTCATTATGGTTTTAGGCGGGATCTTTCTGATGTTCTATTTATTATCCAATATTTTGATGTTCTAGATTCTGGTTGTACTTCGCCCTTTCAGGGCTTTCGGTTCATGGATGGCCTTATTACCGCCGGTTGGCACCGGCGGCTATCGTACTTCGCCCTTTCAGGGCTGAACAATCGAAACAATCGAAACAATCGAAACAAGGAAAAACAAGGAAAAACAAAAAGAAACAAGGAAAAACATGAGTTGTGAGTTGTGAGTTGTGAATGAGGAGTGAGGAGTGAGCAACAAGGAACCTTTTTGAGAGGGGGCAGGGGGTGAAGGGTTCCCCGAAACAATCGAAACAATCGAAACAATCGAAACAAAGAAAAACAAGAAGAAACAAAGAGAAACAAGAACATCCTGCTGGGATGCCCCTCTCCTTGAGGAGAGGGGTTGGGGTGAGGTGTTTTTTATTCCACCGTCACACTCTTCGCCAGATTCCTCGGCTGATCCACATTGCATCCCCGCATGACGGCTATATGGTAGGCCAGCAGTTGCAGCGGGATGGTGGCAATAAGCGGTACCAGCATCTCTTCGGTTTCGGGTACTTCAATGTAGTGGTCGGCAAGTTCCTTTACGGTTTCATCGCCTTCGGTAATTATGGCAATGATCTTGCCTTTTCGGGCTTTCACTTCCTGGATGTTCGAGATGACCTTCTTATAGGTTCCCTTGTTGGTGGCAATGATCACCACGGGCATCTCCTCATCGATAAGGGCAATGGGTCCGTGTTTCATTTCGGCGGCCGGATAGCCTTCGGCATGTATGTAGGAGATTTCCTTAAGCTTCAGGGCGCCTTCCATGGCAACCGGGTAGTTGTATCCGCGGCCGAGGTACAATGCATTGCGTGATTTCTTGAAGATCCTCGCAAGCTCAATTACCTTATCGTTGACCTTCAGTGTCTGCTCAACCTTCGACGGGATGGTATCGAGTTCGGCAATGAGCTGATGGTACCTTGACTTTGAGATGGTGCCCTTGCTTTCGGCGATCATGAGTGCCATAAGGGTGAGGAGGGTTACCTGTGCGGTAAATGCCTTGGTGGATGCAACGCCGATCTCGGGGCCTGCATGGGTGTATGAACCCGCATGGGTGGCCCTTGGAATGGAGGAACCCACCACGTTGCAGATGCCTATGATGGTGGCGCCTTTCGACTTGGCCAGTTCAATGGCTGCGAGGGTATCGGCAGTTTCGCCCGACTGGGAGATGGCGATCACAATATCATCTTCATAGATCACCGGGTTGCGGTACCTGAACTCGGATGCATATTCAATTTCGACCGGTATCCTTGCCAGTTCTTCAATAAGGTACTCGCCCACGATGCCGGCATGCCACGAGGTGCCGCAGGCAACGATGATGATGCGCTTGGCATTTACCATCTTCTGCTTGTACTCACTGATGCCTCCCAGCGAAACAACACCGGTCTTGGCATTAAGCCTTCCGCGCATACTGTCGCGTATAGACCTTGGCTGCTCATAGATCTCTTTGAGCATGAAGTGTTCAAAGCCTTCTTTCTCGAGGGCGCTGAGGTTGATCTCAAGGGTCTGGATGTATGGGGTCTTGTCGATATTTGAGATGGTCTTGATCTTAAGGTCGCCGCCACGGGTAACTACGGCAATCTCCTCATCATTCAGGTAAACCACATCGCGGGTATATTCAACGATAGGCGTGGCATCGGAGGCTACGAAAAATTCCTTTTCACCAATACCAACCACGAGCGGGCTTCCCTTGCGGGCAGCAATCAGTTTATCAGGGTCATTCTTGTCGATGATCACAATGGCATAGGCTCCCACTACCTGGTTCAGGGCAATCTGGAGGGCCTCTTCGAGCTTAACCGACTCATTAAGTTCAATATCTTCAATCAGGTGGATAAGCACCTCGGTATCGGTTTCGCTGACAAAGGTGTATCCGCGTTTAAGGAGCTCCTGCTTGAGGGGTGCGTAGTTTTCAATGATCCCGTTGTGGATGATGGCAAGGTTCTTTGAATAGGAGAAATGGGGGTGTGCATTCACATCATTGGGCTCACCGTGCGTGGCCCAGCGGGTATGGGCAATGCCTATGGTACCGGTAAGGTCTTTTCCCTTAACCGCTTCTTCAAGGTCTGAAACCTTGCCGCGGGTTTTATACAATTTGAGATCGGAGTTGATCAGTGCGACCCCTGCGCTGTCATAACCTCTGTATTCAAGACGATGCAGTCCTTTGATAAGAATCGGATAAGCTTCACGGGGTCCTATATAGGCGACGATACCACACATTTTCTAAGAGTTTAATAATCAAACAAACACGGGGACGAAAATACGCAAGAAACGCATAATAAGTAAAACTTTTTAAGTACCCATGACCACTTTTTATGTGCGTCAGTTCATTGGAGTAAGATAAAGCACAAGTTTAAACCTTCCTGATCCGGCTTCGGTTCCTTTGATGACAGCAGAGTTGGACAGAGCATTGGCTCCTGAAATATAAACGGCAAGCGGGTAAACGGGATCATCGGGATGCAGCAGTCGATCCTGCACGTAGCGTGTGATCCTGAATTTATACTGGTCGTTGCTAAGATTGCCAAGTATATGGGTTGCCCCTTCCTCTTCATCCTGAAGTGCCCGGAAAACGAAGTAGGAGAGGTCGGCATTTGAGGTATCAACCAGGGAGCGTGGTATCATTTCTTTGATGTTCAGCATTAAAGGTGCCACATTATCTTCATCATCAATGGGTTTAAACACCAGTTCTGCCTCATGGATGGCAAGGTTTTTACCTGCCAACTTATCAAGGTGCGGAAACTCAAGCAGCAGCTTGGTGCCTGCCATTGACTGGAGAAACAGCTTTTCGCCTGAAGTTGCGCTATTGCCTGCAAACTGGTCAAGCAGGGCGGGATCGGCACCGGCATAATCATGGTCATAGTGGTTAAACCGGGCGGCTGAAGAACTGAATACATACACGAACTTGGTGGTATCCTGGTCGTTGGCAGCGGCATCATACCTGTAGTAAAGGTGAATACGCGAATACTCGCTCAGCAGGTTCATGTACATGATTGCCCCTGAACCCGGCCCGGTGGCATCTTCTGTAACAAAGTACAATCCCTTGAATGTCTTTATGAAATTCGTGTTGTTTTTATAAGTGGTATCGGCAGGCGGATTCATGAGCCGGTTGGCAAAATCTATGGACAGCGGTATACGCATCATCGGTATGGTTTTAACACTGTCGATATAAATGGAATCCTTTAGATTGGGGACGAAGGTAGCCTCACCGATAAGTTCGGCTCCAACAGGTAGAGTGCTGTATTGAAAATAATTAACGTATTGGCTGAGGGTATCGGTGACTTCGTATATCCTGACCGTCTGAACGGCATTCGAATCGCCGTATATTCCTCTGTAGGGTAAAGTCAGGAAGATTGAATCAGCAATGGGATTGTCACCAAAATCATGGTTCGCTTCAGGTAAAAGAAATTGGGTATAAAAAGAGGCTGAAGTCCTTCCGAATGCCAGGTCTTCGATCGATCCCAACAAGCTGGCAGAGGTATTTTTTGTTAAAAGCGTATCTTTTTCAGTCCTTGCTATGATGGTAATGGTATCAATGATATCATGGTTCAGGAGCTCTTCTTCAGGGATGAGGTCAAGTCCAAGCAGGTCAGGTTCTTTCTTACACGACCATATCAATGAGATGAATGAGATAATGATAATTGTTTTGGTCAGGAGGGATAAACGCACGTTAAAATGGGATTAGGGTGTTTAAAAAGTTATGCAAGTTAAATTCTTATTCGGTCGTTGCAGCGGGTGCTGAAAGGACTAAATCATAAAAATTGTTATAAGCTTCTATATAGTTGTCACTTTCGAATGGCAACAGCGGCTTGCCAATTGATTTAGCATATTCGATCAGTTCAGCATCGGCATTTTCACTTCCAACGATCACACCTTCGGAGAAGTCAATGGCCGACATCATCATTGCCCTGTAATCTGCTTTTTTAAAATGCTTAAGGTCTTTATTGGTAATGCCGTCGATCTTGATCTTGTTAGCCGTGTCCTTGTTAAGGAGTTCATCAAAATCGTCATCATACAGGGATATAACGATTTTGGTTTCGGTAAAAAGGGGATTTTCCCTGAAAGCTCTTTTTATGTACAGGGGAATGAGGCTGGTCATCCAGCCGTGGCAATGGATAATATCGGGTGACCATCCCAGTTTTTTTACGGTTTCAATAACGCCGCGGGAGAAGAAAATGGCGCGTTCGTCGTTGTCCCTGAAGAACTTGTTGTTCTTGTCGCGGAACATGAACTTGCGCTGGAAATAATCTTCATTGTCGATGAAATAGATCTGCATCCTGGCCGATTGAATGGATGCAACCTTAATGATAAGCGGGTGGTCGGTATCGTCGATGATGAGGTTCATACCTGAGAGGCGGATAACCTCATGCAGTTGGTTCCTGCGTTCGTTGATGTGTCCGAAACGGGGCATGAAAGTTCTGATCTCACGACCTTTTTCCTGAATACCCTGTGGAAGATAACGGCCTATAGTTCCCATGCGGCTTTCTTTCAAGTAAGGAACTATTTCCTGAGATACAAAGAGTATCCTCGTTTTTTCCATGATTCTCCCTTTTTTTCTAACAAGATGCAAAATTAACAAATATTTAGCAAAGTTTTACTTATAGTTAATTATCCGGTTATCAATCAATGCGAAGCATCTGAAGTTAGCCCTCCGGGAACCGCAGTGTTTATAATAAAAAGCTTGAAAATATTTAATTAGTAACTCAGAATATGAATGTTTAGTATTTGATTAAGGCGGTTATTGTGTTGGTAGTTCAGTCAGTTGCAATTTTCATTCTATGTTGGCGAAATAAATACAATGTGGTTATTTATAATCATTCTACGATAAAGTGTTGATAATCTTTAATTAAGCAAAAGATTTTTGTGTTTTTTTGATTTTTGAACCCGGCAAATAGTTATAAATTTGCGACGCCTTAGAATTCTGCAAACAGACTTGAAAGAGCTTAAAAATACAATCAAAATGCACAAAATCAGTTCACATCCCATCCTCGACATTGTCACCCCTGAGGAGGTTACTTTTTCATTTAACGGCAAAACTGTTACCGGTGAGAAAGGGTTCACCATTGCAGCGGCGCTTCACCAGGCGGGCTTTCCGATACACAGCCACAGTTTACAAAACCGTGAGCGGTCGCTTGAATGTGGCATAGGAAAATGCGGCGCCTGCGAAATGCTGGTAGATGGCCAGATTAAACGTATTTGTATCACTAAAGTCGACGGGGTAAAGACTGTCAGTGAGATTCCGCATGATTTTGCGCCCACCATCGCTTCCTTTGATATCGGCGAACCAGTAAAAGTTTACAGGACCGAAGTCGCCATTATCGGTGCAGGCCCTGCAGGACTTGCCTGCCGTGAAGAGCTTAACAAACAGGGAATCGATAATATCGTAGTTGATAACAATGAGCATATTGGCGGACAATTCCTTATGCAGACGCACCAGTTCTTCTTTTTTGAGAAAGAGAAGAAGTTTGGCGGCATGAGGGGTTTTGACATCGCAAAGACCCTTGCAGGGGATGACCATTCGGGCATATTCCTGAATTGCACCGTTTGGGATGTGCTTGAAGGAAAGCGGATTGCCATTAAGAATATAAAGACAAACGAGATTTTCTATATTGAATCGCAGTTCATGGTTGTTGCCACAGGAGCTGTTCCTTTTATGCCTGCCTTCGAGAATGACGACCTGCCCGGAGTTTATACGGCAGCCGTTGTACAGAAAATGATGAATACCGAATTTACTTTGCTTGGAAGGAATATCCTTACGGTTGGCGCCGGCAATATAGGTTACCTCACCTCATACCAGTTGATGCAGGCCGGGGCTACGGTGAAAGCAATTATTGAAGCCCAGCCCTTTGAGGGTGGTTTCCCTGTCCAGGCAAACAGGGTAAGAAGGCTTGGAATTCCCGTTATGTTGTCGCATATCCTGCTCAAGGCAATTCCAAATGAAAATCATGATGGCATCGTCGGTGCAGTGGTTGCCAGATGCCAGAACTTTAAACCTATTCCCGGAACAGAGATATTGATTGAAGGAATTGATGCCATTAATATTTGTACCGGATTGGTACCTGATGACCAGCTGCTCATAAAGGGTAATGAGATTTTCGGGCGTAACTGCTTTGGTGCCGGTGATGCTATTCGGATTGGTGAAGGAACCAGCGCTGTGTTGCGGGGTCGTCAGGCTGCTTTTGAAATACTCCAGGAAATGGGCAAAAGGTTCAGCTACGATGATTATTTAAGGGTTTCAAAGGAATATATTGACTCACAGCAGCATCCAGAAAGGGTAATTGAGAATCCATTTCTGCCGGGCAGGGAGCGGATGCTGGCTAAGCCATTTGTACAGATCGACTGCCTTTATGGATTCGCATGTAACCCATGTGAGTTTTCATGCTCACACGGGGCTATCACCAAAACATCGACCAATACGGTCCCGCAGATTGATTTTGATAAGTGCATCGGTTGCATGGATTGTGTTTACCAGTGCCCGGGACTCGCAATTTTCGGATATCATTTAAAAAAGGACTGGTTGTTCCTGCCGATTGAATACCATGCAGAGGAGCAGGCTGAAGTGTATCTGGTTGATAATAACGGTAAAATATTAGGTAACGGTATCATTGAGAAAATACTTAAGAAACCGAATAAGACCAATGTTGCAAGGGTTAAATCACTCGATATCCACGATGAAGCATTGACCGGTGTCAGGGGTTTCATTGTGAAGGAGAAATATCCTGAATCCTTAAGTATCACTCCGGTTGAATATACACCACAGGAAAAAATGTACGTATGCCATTGTGATGACGTGACTCTCGATGAAATCCTGGAAACCATTGGTGACCGTCAGTTCATCTCAGTCGATGAAGTGAAACACACTACAAGGCTTGGCATGGGAGCCTGCCGGGGTAAACGCTGCATCAGGAGGCTGAAGCAGACACTCACCGGATATGGTATTACGGTTGTTGGTGAAGCTACACCACGCGGGCCGCTCTCAAATCAGCTCACCATGGGTGAACTTTATCCCCATCTGAAACATGAGAAGATTTTTGTCAACTCTAAAGGCAATGAACCTAAGAAAGTTGAAGTGCAGTCGCTTGTTTGCGGAGGAGGTATTGCCGGATCAGCTTTATTCAGGTATCTTTCAGAAGCGGGATTGAAACCGGTGCTGGTAAATGCCGACAGGGGATCTTCGTGGAGGAATATTGCCGGTGGAAGGCCTGCATTCAGCGTACCGGAGCTTGCTGAGATTGCCAAAGCAAACCTGGAGATCTTTAAAGAATTACAGGGCATTTCAAATGTGAATTACAGGCCTATCAGGTATGTAAACTTTGCTCACGATGAACAAGTCCTGAAGGCACTCGATAACTCAAGGGCATGGTCGGATGCCTATATGGTTGAACCCAAAGATTTCAGTAAACAGATTTCGTCCTATATAAATCCTAACCTCAAGACTTATCTGGGCGCCCTGATCACGAATGATTGCTGGCAGGCTACGCCGGGATTGGTGCTTGACCTGATAAGAAGGATCGGGATAAACCATGGAGGCACTGTTAAGGAGGATTGCCGCGCTATTGATATCAGGAAAGAAGGAAAGAAATACATTGTGCTGGTACAGGACCATGATAAGCAATATATTGAGTACCATACGGATATTTTCGTCAATGCACTCGGTAATGATTCCGGCAAGTTTGCATCAAAGCTCGGACTTGAGACCGGACTGTATCCCGTTAAACATCAGGCATTCATCACCAGGAGGCTTCCGTTGATGGGACATAATGGCAATCCGCTGGATATGATCATCGACAGGAGAAAGTATAAAGGATTTGTCGCTGTTTACGGTCAGCAGTTGGCTGAAACGGGGCAGATCATCGGATGTGCATCACCTGCAGTTGATCCGATGGAAACAGACAAGAACTTAAAGATCAACTCGAAGCAGTTCCTCGAAATTGTATCGGAAGTCTTTGTTGATTGGTTCCCGAATCTCTCTTCAGTAGGCTTCCAGGCCGTTTGGGCAGGTTACTACATTGAACCAAAGATGATAGTGGATCCGGAAAACGGACTTCTGGTAGGTTTAAGGGGACAGGGATTTATGCTTGGGCAATACCTTGCAAAGTTATATGTGGACAAACTTACCGGTAAACCGGTTCCTGAATATATGGAAAGGCTGAAGGTCAGTGGCGACGGTTTACCTGAGAAGGCATTTAAATAATTGATCAACATTACGTGGTTGAGACATTGCATGCAATGTCTCAACGCAACATCTCTACCCTAAACGGTTGAATTACGGAATTTTAACCACTGTAATTGATATAATATTTTGTTAGTAGAATAATATTTGCTACTTTTGCACCCCTAAAACTAAACCATAAAGCTGTGGATTACTTAAGAGACTTTGTAATTCCATTTGTAGGGTTAAGTAACGAAGAACACAAGTTCGAATTCTTAATTGATGATAAGTTCTTTGCAAGTTTTGAGTATTCAGAAATAGAGCAGGCCAAGGTTAAGGTTGATGTAAACCTGAACAAGTCGGAGCGGATGATGGTACTCACTTTTTCAATGCTGGGAGTGATCAGGGTTACCTGCAGCCGGTGCCTTGATGAATTTGATTTCCCTGTTGCAGGTGAGGAAGTGCTTTATATTAAATTTGGCAGTGAGTACAAAGAAGAGGATGATGATGTGATTATCATTCCTGAATCGGAAACACAGATCAACCTGGCGCCCTTTATTTATGATTATCTCAGTTTAATGGTACCTTTCAGGGTAGTGCATCCGGATAATGAAAACGGAGAATCACAGTGTGATCCTGATGTGATCAGGCGGATTGAAGAAAAAAAACAACAGAAGGATACCGACCCTCGGTGGGATAAATTAAAAGATTTAAATTTAGAATAATACAAATAATAAAAAGTAAGTAGAAATGCCAAATCCAAAACATAGGTTTTCCAAAACCAGGACAGCGAAAAGAAGGACACATTACAAAGCTGTTGCTCCTACACTTACCATCTGCTCAAATTGTGGTGCATCGGTCCTGTATCACAGGGTATGCCCTGATTGCGGTTATTATAAAGGCAAATTGGCTATTGAAAAGGCCACCACTGCTTAATTCTTGAGGCTTTCTAACTCAAATAAGGTCAGATGAGAATCGGACTTGATGTTATGGGCGGCGATTTCGCCCCTGTCTCAACAATATCAGGTGCCATACTCGCACATGGACAACTGGGAAAGAATGACCAGATTGTACTGATTGGGGACAGAGAAACCATTTTGGCAGAACTGGATAAAAATCATGTCAGTCCGGAGCTCTTTGTCATTGAGCATGCCAATGAGGTCATAGAAATGGGTGAGCATCCTACCCGGGCAATCCTTAAGAAACCCCAATCAAGTATAAGTATCGGTTTCGAACTCTTAAAGCATAAACACATTGATGCATTCACCAGCGCAGGTAGCAGCGGTGCAATGCTTGTTGGTTCAATATACAGCGTTAACAATATTCAGGGTGTCATTAGGCCCTGTACTTCAGCAACTTTACCACAGGAAGGTGGTGGCATAAGCCTGTTGGTTGACGTTGGGACAAATCCTGATGCCAAACCCGATGTGATGTACCAGTTTGGATTATTGGGTGCATTCCTGGCAGAGCATGTTTACAAAATTACTTCACCAAGGGTAGCTCTCCTTAATATTGGCCATGAAGAAGAAAAAGGAAATCTTTCTACACAGGCAGCCTATCACCTGATGAAGAATTCAAAAGATTATAACTTTACGGGAAATATAGAAGGCAGGGATATTTTGCGGAATAAAGCGGATGTGATTGTTTGTGACGGTTTTACGGGCAACATTCTTCTTAAGAATATTGAAGGAATGTACAGGTTAATGATGAAGCATGGCCTCAGGGATGAATATTTCGACAGGTTTAATTACGAGAACTATGGTGGTACCCCGATATTGGGAGTTAACTCAACAGTAATAGTTGGACATGGGATATCAAACAATATCGCAATTAAAAACATGTTGCTGCTTGCCCGGGATGTTCATAATGCCCGTTTATCACAAAAGATCAGGAAGGTTCTAGCTAAGGTACCAGAAGAATATTTATAACTAACTTTCTTAGAATTATTAAGAAATGACTAAACTAAGAGCTGCTATTACCGGTGTTGGAGGATATGTACCTGAATATATCCTGACTAATGATGAGTTGAGCCATATGGTTGACACATCAGATGAGTGGATCATGACCCGAATTGGAATTAAAGAACGCCGTATCCTGAAAGGAGAGGGCAAAGCCACTTCTGATATGGGGGCCGAAGCTGTTAAACAACTGTTGGTTAAAACACACACTGATCCTGCTGATGTAGATATGCTTATTTGCGGAGTGGTAACTCCCGATATGCTTTTCCCGGCAACCGCAAATATAATTGCCGATAAGGCCAACATCAGGAATGCTTTTGGTTTTGATATCAATGCGGGTTGTTCAAGTTTTCTTTACGCTATAACCACAGCCTCAAAATTTGTGGAATCAGGTTCACATAAAAAGGTTATTGTTGTTGGAGCCGATAAAATGTCGTCGATCGTTGATTACCAGGACAGGGCTACCTGCCCTATCTTCGGTGATGGCGCTGCCGCTGTTCTTTTGGAACCTACCACTGAAGAGGTTGGAATAATTGATGCTGCCCTCCAGAGCGATGGAGTTGGCAGAGTGCACCTTCACCAGAAAGCCGGCGGATCGCTGAAACCACCCAGCCATGAAACTATAGATGCAAGGGAACATTATATATATCAGGAAGGGCAACCTGTATTTAAATGGGCAGTCAGCAAAATGGCTGATATCTCTGCTGATATGATGGAAAAGCATAATCTCACAGCCGAAACGCTCAACTGGCTGGTTCCCCACCAGGCTAACATGCGTATTATTGAGGCCACCGCCAACCGCATGGGTTTAAGCAAGGAGAAAGTGATGATCAACATCCAGCGCTATGGCAACACTACTTCTGCCACTTTGCCTTTATGCCTCTGGGAATGGGAAAACCAGTTAAAAAAGGGTGACAATATTATACTTGCTGCCTTCGGTGCCGGTTTCACATGGGGTGCCCTCTATCTCAAATGGGCATATGATGGCGGTAAATTGAACGGCAAAGGTTAAGATTATCCTAAAGCAATTTCATAAAGCAGTTTCCTGCCAAGTGAGGTTATATTTACCGTTAGCCAATCATGAGCAGTTTCCTGTCAAATGAGGCTACAATTACCGTTAGTTAGCATCTAACGGTAAGATCGGATCCCTATTGTAAAGCTATTTCCTGCCAATCATTATTACAGAATACATAAGAGGAACGGTATCCTGTCTCCTTTAGCTTATTAATTGCCTGGTCAAAGCAAAGGCTGATCTCAGATGGATGATGTGCATCACTGCTGACCACAATGCCAATCCCTTTATCAAATAATTGCCTTAGAATATAATCACCGGGGAAAAAGGTGTCACTGCGCTTCTTATATAATCCCCTTGTATTTATCTCAACCAGAAGTCCCTTTTGGGCAATCAGTTCAATAGTCTCATTTACAAGTGAAAGGTACCAATCGTCTTCCTCACTGAACCACCTTCCTTTGTTGTGCATTTTCACCTTATCAAGGTGACCTGCCACATCAAACTGTTCTTCGAGTATCATTTTATTAACCTGGTGCCAGTAGGCGGTTACTGCCATGCGGGCATCTCCGGCATAGATTCCATTGATCCCATCATCATAGATCTGGACCATAGGTCCGTCGATAAACCATAAATCACCTGAGGCAGCACTTTCCCTCACCAGGTGTACACTGCCAATTATATAATCAAGTGAGAGCCTCTGCTTTAAAGAAGCCATACTTTCCGACATTCCCGGTATAAAATCAGCTTCAAGTGAAAGGCAGATCTCTATCTCTCCTTTGTATTTTTCCTTCAGTCTGGCAACCTCTGTACAATATTCCTTTTCCCGCCTCTCTGTGAGCGCAAATGTATTGCTGAAAGGCAGTACTGAATGCTCAGAAAATCCCAGCCCTTTAAAGTCCTGCTTAATTGCCTCAATGACATACTCCTCCGGAGCGCATGCCCCATCCGAGAATTTACTGTGTGTATGGAAATTATATGGAATCATCAGAAAAAGCAGTTTTTATAAAGGTTCTCATAGTATAAGGAGCAGCTTATAAACGGATCTCATTGTCTATTAAAGGTTCTCATTGTATAAGGAGCAGCTAATAAAACGGATCTTATACGTAATATTAAACAGATTGTGACTGGAAAAGCGGGTGGCCTGACCTTACAACAAGGTAAACTTTATCACCGCGCCTGACAGTTTCGGTAACGGGTATAGAACAGTTAACTCCTTTCACTGCTGAATCTACCGGCAAAAGATCTACCCTGATTTCACTGACTTTACCTTCATAAGCGCCTGTTGTTGGCCCTATAATAAGAATGTCATCATTGAGGTTCATAGCGTGGGTTTCTATCTTAATTTCAGCAACGCCCAGGTTATTGAAATAGTTAACCACCTTACCGATATAGACTTTTTTTGATGTTGCCTGAGAACCGTATTTCTCAGACCATTCGCCGGTATTTTCTCCCAGGTAGTATCCTCCCCAGAATCCCCTGTTGTAAACAGCCCTCAGTTGTTCAGTCCACTTGTCAATGTTTTCCTTTGTATACTCACCATTCATCCATTCTTCCACAGCTTCATGGTACGTTCTTGTAACTGTCTTCACATACTCTGCCGAACGCCCTCTCCCTTCAATTTTTAATACTGAAACTCCTGCATCGAGCAAACGGTTCAGTATGGGTATGGTCATCAGGTCTTTTGGTGACATGATGTACTTGTTATCGATCTCCAGCTCAATCTGACTGTCAGCATCTTTTACATGGTAGGCTCTTCTGCACGGTTGCAGGCAGGCGCCCCTGTTGGCTGATTGGTTGAAATTATCAAGGCTTATGTAGCATTTACCAGAAACCGCCATGCACAATGCTCCATGGACAAATACTTCAACCCTTACCAGTTTACCTGACGGTCCGCATATATTTTCCTCCCTGATGGCCTTAGTAATACCGGCAATTTGCTGAATGCTCAATTCACGTGCCAATACTACAACATCGGCATACCGGGCATAGAATTTAACCGCATGGATGTTTGTAATGTTGCATTGGGTTGATATATGAATTTCAACCCCTTGTTCCCTGGCATATTCCAGCACCGAGATATCTGAAGCAATGATAGCAGTGACACCCGATTCTTTTGCCACATCAACCATATGCATCATCTCACTGAGTTCATTGTCGTAGATGATCGTGTTGAGCGTCAGATAAGATTTTACGCCCTTTTCATTGCAGATACCTACTATCTGCCTTATCTCTTCGGGGGAAAAATTGCTGGAGGAACGTGAACGCATGTTAAGCTGCCCTGCCCCGAAATAAACGGAACCCGCACCACCCTGAATAGCGGCCATCAGCGAATCAAAAGATCCGGCAGGGGACATGATTTCAATGTTACCTATATCTTTCATTTATTAATTTCAGTTGTTATTTGATAATATTAGCAAAGGCAGGGTACTTGCCATCTTCAGAGATGCCAATCATATAAAATCCCGGTGTTAAGCTTTTAACATCTACCTTTATGATACTGCCATACGCTGTGTGACTGATTTTAAATTGCCTTCCGGCAACATCCATCAGTTTAATTGTCGTTTTTTCGCCGTTATAATACCCTCTGTGGTCAATGATACAAAATTCCACAGAAGGAACGGGATAAACAGTGATATTCTTATTTACATTTTTATCTGCCAGTCCTGTTGACGGATCCCAGATTGCCTGAGCATATTCCGGATGGTCGATAAAGGGATTCCTGTTTAGCTGGATACCATAAACAGCATTGTTTCTGTCAATTTCCTTATCACTCACCGGATCAGCCTCATTCCAGTCAAGCATCATATGCATGGCCCAGGGCTTTAACTGTGATCCGTTAGTTTGCTCACTGCCGGACCATCCGCTATCTTCAGTATAATATCGAACCGCCATATAAAAGTATGTCCTGGCAAGATCTCCTTTGTAGGCATCGATGGGTTCAAAAACAGTGCCTGAATATCCGGGATAGACACAATTGCCCACAAGACTGCCATTCATTGAAGTCCATGTAGCGGTACCTACTTCTCCGTAAGGATAATTCCCCCTGCGGTTATTTACATAACCATCGGTTGGATAAAGATGGAACAGATCGGTATACATAGGCATCATATCATCAAACCAGCTTTTTGGCCATGAATGTTCCCTGTTGAAGCAGTCACCCTCCCCACTGTAGTTACCGCATTGATCAGCTGTTGTAAAATGATACAAATATGGGGGGTTCCCTCCCGGATTATCCGAATAGATATCCCAAACGCTGCCATCAGGCTTCATGTCGGTCGATTCAAAATATTCCCATAGCGAGCTGTAGCTTTGAGCGGAATGATTGTCAATGATAGCATGTAAAGCTGATTGCAATTGGACCCCATTAAGTCCGGCGGCCGGATCATAATAACCTGCCGGCACCTGAGCTCGCACGGCCAGGTTCATAAATACCAGAAAAAGGGAAGGCCAATATCTCATAAAAGATCAACTAATGTAATAAAGCACAAAAAACCTTAATGCGATGCCGCAAATGACAGCACCTGCAACTATTCCGGTCAGCCTTAGGAGTACCCTCAACCCATATTTCCTTCCAAGGAAAAAGGCTATGCTGCTTAGCAGCAGGGTGCCGGTAAAGGTAAAAAGTACAGGGTGCAATACTGTAGTGCCAATCAGGCCAAGGCATATTCCAATGAAAAAAGTATTAAAACTTCCGGCAACCGACAGAAGCAAGATGGTTTTATTATTATCGATCAGTATGATCCTCTCTTCAGGAGAGAACCTCATAGATTCAAGTACCATCTTTAAGCCAATGATAAACATAAGCACATAAGCCATTGTAAGATACAGCCAGGGTAACATGAAAGAGCCTTTAGTCCCGAGGAATATACCCAGCGCCAGGAAAGCAGTTTTAACGATAGTCATAATTACCGGCATCAGGATAGTAAGTTTTTCTTTTACTTTAGCATTTATGGCAGCGCTGTACCATGTTGTAACAAAGCTTTCGGTTAACAGTGCGAGTAAAACAAGGATTAATATAAATGGCACAGGGTGAATTTTTTAAGACTGCAAAGGTAAGCTTTTCCATGCTTTAAATGTAACTTTGTTCCGGACCATATACTGTTAAAATGCGCAGGACCAAGATTGTTGCCACCATAGGACCCGCCTCATCTTCAGAGGATAACTTAAGAAAACTGATGATAGCCGGAGTGAATGTTTTCAGGCTTAACTTCTCGCATGGCACCCATGAATCGCATGCTGATACTTTTGCGCTTATAACTGAACTGAATAAGGAACTTGGATTAAATACCGGGGTACTTGCCGACCTCTCCGGTCCAAAGATCAGGACGGGTGAAGTGGCAGGAGGAGCGCTCCGGTTAAATAAAGGGGATGTTGTTACAGTTTCCTCCAAAGAAATAGTATGCAAGCCCGGCATTATTTGCCTGAATTATCCACATTTTGCTGAGGATGTGAACCCGGGGGAACAGATATTGCTTGATGATGGCAAGATACTGCTACAAGCCATTGAAACTGATAAAAAGGACACTGTTAAAGCCCGTATCATCCAAGGTGGTATGCTCACTTCAAGGAAAGGGGTTAACCTGCCTGAGACCAACCTGAGGCTTCCAAGCCTGAGCGAAAAGGATCTTAAAGACCTTGATTTTATCATGAGCATGAATGTGCATTGGATAGCACTCTCCTTTGTAAGGAAGGCGGCTGATATAGAGGCACTGAGAAGCAAAATAAGGGAGTATAATAAAACAGACTACCCCAGGATTATTGCAAAAATTGAGAAACCTGAGGCGGTTAAAAACGCTGAAGAAATCATAAAAGCTTCAGATGCTATTATGGTTGCAAGGGGCGACCTTGGTGTTGAAATACCAATGGAAAAACTCCCCGTAATACAGAAAACCCTGATCAGATTGTCGGGAGCCGCTTCTAAGCCTGTTATTGTGGCTACCCAGATGATGGAAGGAATGATTGAGAACCTGCGGCCAACCCGTGCTGAAGTTACCGATGTTGCAAATTCGGTACTTGACGGTGCCGATGCTGTAATGCTCAGCGCTGAAACTTCTATCGGCAAGTATCCTGTTGAGACTGTCGAGACCATGAACCGCATACTGGTAGATGTTGAAACCTATGAAGATCTTTATTACAGGACCGGACACAATCCACCTGCCAGGGAAAGGACAATATCTGACTCAATTATTATATCGGCCACTGAGCTTGCCCAGAAGGTGGATGCCAAAGCCATAGTGGCAATGACTTACACAGGCTATTCTGCCTTTAAATTATCAAGTCACAGGCCTAAAGCAGGTATATTCATTTTTTCTTCCGACAGGCATCTGCTGAATGCATTGAGCCTCGTATGGGGTGTCAGGGTGATTTACTATGAGGATTTCAGCAATACCGACCTCGTAATGGGAAAAATGAAAGAGATGCTGGTCGAAATGAAATTTTTGAGCAAAGGTGATTACCTTATAAATATCTCAAGTATTCCTATGGGGCAGCCTGGCAAAACAAATATGCTCAAGCTTTCCATGACTTAATGCAGTGCGCACGCCATAGAACAAACACTGATCTTTATTCCGGGAATCTTCATAAGCACATGACCGGCGGCCTCAAGCGTAGAGCCTGTTGTGATAACATCATCCACTAAAAGCAGATGTTTATTCTGGATGTCTGTAATATCACCAAGCGAGAAGATCTCGCTCACATTTTCCCACCTTTTATATCTGCTTTTGCGGGTTTGCGATTCTGAAACCGCTATTCTCTTCAGGATGTCTTTCCTGACTTCCAGGTTAAGACTTAGGGAAAGGCCTTTTGCGAACCACTCTGCCTGGTTATATCCCCGTGCTTTTTCCCTTTTAGGGTGTAATGGCACAGGAACTATCAGATCGAGATCGTTAAAGAGGAAAGACTCCTTTAACTTTAATCCATATTCTTTTCCGACATACAATCCAATTTCCTTAAAACCCTTGTATTTGAACTGATGTACGAGGTGTTGCACTTTACCACCCTTAGTGAAATAATAGCATGAGGCGGCTGCCTTGAAGTCAATTTTACCAAAAAACTGGCTGGCAACAGGATTATGCTCTGTCAGGTGGAAATCGGTAAGGGGCAGGTTGGAATTGCAGTCTGCACACAAACACTCTTCGTTGCTCATTAAAGGCTTTCCGCAGGCAAAGCATAAATTAGGATAGAATAGTGCCAGCAGGTTGAGAAAGTATTTTTTCAAAGTAGTCCAGGTTAATTACTTCCAATTTTATACAAGCTGAGTTTTCTGTGCAGTAAAAAAGTAGTAGTAGGTTATAGTGCAATAAAATTAAGCAAATAAAAAAGGCTGCCCCAAGTGGCAGCCTTAGTATATGGCAATAATTCGATTCAGTTATAACAATTAGTTTAGTAGAACATCAGCCTGTGGTCTTCAATATCGGCTCTCTTCTTGAGGGCTTCATTGATTTCCCTTTGACTCCTGGTGATAAAAGCACTTGATAACATCTTCTTTTCAGGGGTATAGTCGTCCTTAGGTGCTGCTTTGGAGACTTTATCTATGATGACCATGAAAACACCCTGGTTACCTTTAACAGGTTTTGACATATCACCTTCTTTAAGAGTGAAGACTGTTCCAATAACCTCATCTTCCTTTCCAAATCCCGGAAGTGAATTTGCGCCTATGGTAATATCAGCAGTGTCAACCTTCATAGCCAGGGCAGGGTAATTCTTTTCAAGATCGGTTTTTGACTTTATCTGTCCATTGATTTGGGCAATCAGCTTTTCTGCTTTCTTCTCACGTTTTACGAGAGGCTCAATGAATTCTTTTAACTGCTCGAGTGTTGGGGTGCCCTTTTCACGAATTTGTGTCAGCACTGCAACAATATAGCGTCCTTCAAGGTCAAATACATTGGATACGTCTCCAATTTCACGTTTGTCATCAAATGACCAGCGTACAACCTCTCTTGCATTTTCTAGTCCAGGGAGTGAGTTTTGTTCAACAGTGATACGCTCAGCAACACGTTTGGTAAGGTTTTTCTGTTTTACGAGGGTATCAAATGTCTCCTGGTCTTTAGCCTCCGAAGCAAACTGGCTTGCCTGGGTGTAAATATCCTGCATAGTCTTTGAACTGGCTTCCATTGCCCTCTTCACCATTGCAACGCGTACCTTTTTAGTTGGAGTGGTTTTTCCGGTAATCTTAATTACATGAAAACCATATTGTGATTCAACTACTTTAATTTCACCTACCTTACCATCCAGAACAGCCTGGTTGAATGGCCCAACCATTGCACCATCAGCAAACCAGTCAAGGTCTCCTGATTTTTTAGCAGTTGTCTTGTCATCATTCACTGATGAAGCTGCTATTTCTTCAAATTTGGCAGGATTACTTTTTACAACATTCAATATACTGTCGGCTTTAGCTTTTGCTTGTTCCTTAGTTAAAGTTGTTTTAGGATTTATATTAAGGCCGCGGTATGAAATCAATATATGACTTGCCCTGAGTGAATCCGGACGGGTCTGGATATCCACCAGGCGTGCCATCTGGTACATGTTATTCTCAACATAGGGTCCGAATGTAGTGCCTATTGGTGAGTTGAACATTAATGAATCCATTTGATAGGGCAGTGTTCCTTTTTTATACCAGGTACTGTCATAACGCTCATCAGAAGTGGTATTTACAAAATCCTTTACATTCTCTACCGTCTGAAACTCATTGTAGAGGTCATTAAACTGTTTGTTTAACCGGTCGCGGTCCTCAGCTGAAGGCACTATTTCAAAACTAACGTAATCGATATCCCTTGATGCTTCCTGCTGATAACGGTATTTATAGTCGTTATAATATTTTTCATAATCGGTATCGGTAAGCGCAATAAGGCTGTCGGCAACAGTAGTATATGGAAGACTGTAAAACCTGACTGTGGCAGTGGTGTTGCGATTATTGTAATCCCTTTCAGCAAAAGCCTTTGGAATGTAATAAGCTTTAGCCACCAGATTCCTGAATTTGGTATTCAGCCTGTCTTCTTTTATCGCTTTTTCAATTGACAGGTAACGCTGTTTCATTTGAGGATCAACTTTGTCAAGATTCTGAAGGAAGTTGAGCACTGCAGCCGGATCAAATTGTCCTGTTTCCGGATCACTGAAACTTTGCCTGATATATGGGTGCGGATTCTTGCCCCTGACAAGGTCATCAAGTTCTTCAGTGGTTACAGTTACACCGGTCTTCTCAACTTGTTGCTGAAGGAGTGTTTCACTGAGGAATTGTTCCCAGGTTTGCTGCCTGATCTGGAATTGTTCTTGTTGCGTGAGGTTCTCTTTGCCAGAATTCAGACGCTGATTCTCAATATTTTGATCAACCCTGTTACTGAAGTCTGTATATAAGATCTTATCACCATTTACTTCTCCTACCAGATTAGCACCCCTGCCTCTGCGAGGACTACGGTTTGAAAGGAAATCCCCAAGTACAAACGCAGCCAGCGCAACTCCTATGATTATAACAAGTAATCCTGAATGTTTACGTATACGTCCGATTAATGCCATTTTGTTCTTATTTTTTTTTAATAGGGTGCAAATTTACAATAAAAGTGATTGCATAAAAATAAAATCACCGTTAAGGCTATATTTTTGTAAATAAAGATGATACAGAAACAGGAAAGCTAAATTAATTACCCCTTATTGTTGTTGTTTCGTTGATCCAGCATCCTACAGTAAATGAGGTCCCTTCCTGTAAATCCCTGAAGAATAAATCCTGTTTGGGAGGATAGTACCTTGCATATTGCGATATCTTCTCATTTGCTTCCTGTTCAACGCTGCTGTCAACCGACTTTGCCTTGATATATTTATCAATGGCAGCCCAGAAAACTGTCTTGCCATTCATGTCATCCTCTTCGCACATTCCGGCGCTCATCGCATACATATCACCAATTAAAATATAAGCCTTTCCTTCATTAGGATTCATCTGGATAATTTTATTGGCAGTACTCCTGGCAAGGGTAAAATTGCGGTTGGTCATATAAATACCCACCAAGGCATACAGCGCCCTTATCTTGTCAGTATTTTCTTTAAAGAGGTTTGCTGCTTCTTCCATGTACTCTGCAGCCCTGCCGATATAGTTATTCTGGATTGAAAGTTTTCCCATTAAATAAGCGGTCTGGGCACTTGGTTTTAACTTATGCAGATTGCCGGTAGCCCTGTAAAAAAGATCACCTTCCTGTGTACAGTTCCTTTTATCAAGAATATTGGTCATATTGATCAGCAAAGTGGTATCATTTGGAAATTCCTTGAACTTCTTTTCGTAAATCGTTACAAGGTCAGAACATGAAGCTAACGGTTCAATAATAGTTTCAATATTACTCTTTATATTATTCCAGTTTGCGAATTCTTTTTCGTTGCCTGCTGATTGTGAGATATTGTAATCAGCAATCGACAAAACCTTATCATAAACCATGAACACCTCGCTTTTATCTATCTTACCCGTGTTGGCTAATTGGACTGCTGTATTCAGGTAATAAACAAGCACTGCTCCATCCGACTGGTTACCTTGCAGTTCAACTGAACGGCCGAACCAAGTGAAGGCCTCCTGGATTGCTGACGGCTTGTATGATATGGCATCTATTGCTTTCCGGCCCAACACATAGCCTTCTCTTCCATAATATTTAATACGCTGGTCGTAAACCATCAACAGGGTATCAATCCACTTTTCCTTTAACTCGACATTCTTAACCGTGTCAATATGTGAGGTAAGAATCTTTATACCGTCGATATATATGTTTTGCGAACCCTGGGGGCAATTCAGGAACATCCACCTCCAATGAGGGAAAGCATGGCTGTATAATTTAATTTTATAATATTCCCGGTACAATGAAAGCTGTTCTTTACATTGAAGGGAGTCAGCTTTTGAGAGAGTCTGTTCCTGAGGAACGGCAGAACTGTTGTCTTGCGCCTGGGTAATAGAATATGTGAAGGCCGACAACAATACAGAGCAAATAACAATAATATTTTTCATACCACTATGATTTAGTTGAAAGGTGGCGCAAAATTACTTAATTTATTTAAATTGAACCAATATGTAGGTACAAAGTAAATCAGTAAGTTAACTGAATCACAGGTCAGACCGGGTTAAAGTAAATCAGTAAGTTAACTGAATCGCAGTCAGACCGGGTAAGAAATTGTTAAAATCTTTCAGATCAGGCAGGATTAACCCTGATGAGTATTTCTTCGATCCGCGATTCCGAAGCTTTTTGAATAATGAATGTATAGTTGGCAATGTTTATTTCTTCATTTTCCGAAGGGATATTTTCATGTATATTTATCACATATCCGGCAATAGTTTGATAATCGTCTGATTCCGGCAAGGCCAGGTTGTATTTTTCATTTAAATAGTTTATCCCACTTCTTCCTGACACAAGATATTCGTTTTCACTTATCTGGCTATCTTCAATTTCTTCGGTATCATATTCATCCTCAATGTCTCCGAAAATTTCCTCCAGTATGTCCTCAATCGTGAGCATGCCATCAGTCCCGCCGAATTCATCAACCACAAGGGCTACACTTTTTCTTTCAAGAATGAAAGTGCTTAACAGCTTATCGGCTGCCATCGAACCGGGCACAATGATCACAGGTTTCAGGATTTCACCAATAGTACCGGGCTTGGCAAATATATCGTAAGCATGGGCATAACCTATCACATTATCAATCGATTCGTCAAAAATGAGTATTTTGGAATGTCCCGATTCAACAATTAAGTTACCCAGGTTTTCAAGGTTTTCGCTCTTGTTGATTGCCACAATCTCATTCCTGGGGACCATAAACTCACGGACTTTAATGTTGCTCAGATCCCTTGCATTGTGGAACATCCTGATTTCCTGCCTGTCCTCATTGTCTTTTGCCGGTTCAATATTTGTAGTATTTATCAGTGTATCGAGATCAGAAGTATTTAAGAAATAAGACTGCTTTTCTATTTTTTCTCCCATCAGGTATTTAAGTATGACCTCTGAAATGAAGACAAATGTTTTAATGAATGGGAAGAACAGTACATAAATAGCCAGTGCAGGCAAAGCCATCAGTTTAAGCAGGTTATTAGCATTGAAACGGAAAAGGATACCGGGAATCAGGTGGGCTACCAGGAAATAAACAAGTGAAATCGCAAGGACTTCTGTTATCAGTAAAGCAGCAAATTCAAGATCCTGCAATGGATGATATTGATTGATAAGATTTTCTGCCAGTTCAGTTGCTGAAACGGTGTAAACGATAAGCGTGATGATCCTGGCAAACCATATGGTACTGTTGAAAAGTGCCTGGTTGTTCACAAACCTTGAAAGGATCTTTGCACTAAAGATATCCCTGCTCTTATCTACTTCGATCTTAAGCTTGTTTGCTGCTGAAAATGAGGTTTCAATTCCGGAAAATAAAGCCGACAAGATCAACGTGATCAGAACTGGAAGAAATGGCTCCATTTGGAAAAGATTACCTTACAAAGCTAATGAATAATCTAATTACTGATTTTCATTAACATACATTTCACCCCTTGGCTTCTTTATTCGCCAGTGGTTAAAAGCTTCGTCCGATTGCATTCCGTCACCATAAAGGATCTTATCAGGAGTGGTGATTTTGACAAAAACATTCGAGAAAACTTTCTTGGCATTCTGATCCCATATCAGGTGCTCGGTATTTAACTGCTCTCCCTTAAGCCGGTTAATTACCACAACATCTGTCTTAGCTTCCATTATTTTCTCAGTCTCTTTATTGATACCGTATTTCGCTGAAATTTCAGTTTTTACCTTTTCAGGATTAATCGAATCGAAAAAAACGACCTTAAACCCTTCGGGAAACTTAATGGTTGCACCTTTTTTGGTTTCATACCTGTAGAGAACCGGTGCTGTGAGATTATATTTTATATGCCCGTTTTCACTTTCGGCTATGGATACATCTTTTGCATACATTACCGGTATTGTATCCCGGCCTGCAAGGCGTTTAACGTCTTCCATATCATTTTTACACCCTGTATAGAAAAGTGCCGTGAAAACACAAAAGAGTATAAGAACACATTCCCTGAGATTCTTATACCCTTTACTCAAAATATTCATTTTATAAATTCGTACAATAATAATTGTCAACCCTATCGCCGATGAAATAAAGATGCAATAAATTGCATCTCAATGCATTGAATCACCCCATTGCCGATGCAATAAATTGCATCCCTATGCATTGAATAACCTTTGAACTATGTTACTGTTTCAGGCTCCTGATCGTTGTAGACTCATTGATCCAGCAGCCAACTGTAAACGGTTCACCTTCGTGCATATCGCGGAAGAAAAGGTCGTCTTTTGCAGGATAATACCTTGAATACTGGCCAATTTTATTATTTGCTTCTTCAGTTGTCGAAGGGTCAATACTTTTTGCTTTCTGGTACATATCAACAGCTGCCCAAAAGACGGTTTTACCAGATAAGTCATCTTCATTACACATTGAAGAACTTGCTGCATAAAGGTCTCCTATAAAGATATATGCCTTTCCGTATGAAGGATTTAATTGCAGGATCTTCATAGCATTTGCCCTTGCCTGTGGATAGTTGTGTATTTGATAATTTACAGCTGCCAGAAGATTGAGGGCTTTTATTTTATCATCGCTGTTATCAGCGAGATTTACTGCTTCGTTAAGATATTCAGCAGCTTTTGAATATTGTTTCTTCTCAAACGAGAGACTTCCCATCATATAGGCCGATTTTGCACCGGGTTGCAGTTTATGTAACTTTTCTGTTGCCATAAAGAAAATGTCACTGCTTGTGCATCCTTTACGGTCGAGCATTGAAGTCATCTTCGTAAGCAGCTCAATATCATCAGGGGTTTGCTGGAATTTCTTCTCATAAAGCGGTATCAGGTCTTCGCATGATGCGAAAGGTTCAAAGGCTGTTTCAATATTGGCTTTGACTCCGCTCCAGGCTGCAACTTTCTTTTCATCACCTTGTGCCTGATTGAGATTGTGGTCAATAATTGTACTTAATTGATCATATCCGTCAACAACTGCTATTTTCTCCAATTTCTGAGCCTGAACCATACCAAGAATAGTCTGGAAGTAATAGGCAATAGTGGCAGCCTCAGTTTTATCACCACCCAGTTCAACTGCCCTTTTCAACGTATTGTAGTTAGCTTCTATATTTTCAGGTTTGTAAGTAACCATATCAATACCCTTGCGGCCAAGGACATACGCTTCGCGGTCAAAAGCCTTGATTCGCTGATCATATACCATGAGCAGGGTGTCATAATATTTGCTTTTCACTGCCGGGTCTGTGGCTTTTTCTAAAAAGTCAGAAACCATCTTGACCCCATCAATGTATAAATTCTGTGAAGAGAGGGGGCAATTATTGAAAACCCAACGCCAGTGTGGCATCGCATCTTTGAAATTCTTTTGTTTGTAAAATTCCCTGTATAAAGACAAGTGAACAACGCATGTTGCTGAATCAGTACCATATTTTGGTCCTTTTGCACTGGATACTTCCTGGTCTTCACCATTCTGGCCATATGCAAAGCCTAAAGAGAGAAAGACTGCAGACATGATTGCCAGAACTACTTTAATGCCATTTTTCATTTTCTGATTTGTTTGCTTTTTATTGTGCGTACTCTATTCGTATTTCTTAATTATGAACCATCTTTCAAAGAGTGAGAGACCTAATGTAAATTTAACATAATTCTCGCTAATTAAGTTTTCATTCTTTGTACCCCTTGAACCAACTTCAAATGCCAAATTTATAGTTGAGCTTGTTCTTGGTAACGGTAATCCTACACCAAAGCTTATGCCAAAGTCATCAATCTTTTGTCCGCGGAGTTCCAGGAATCCTGTTGAATATCTTACTCCTGCCCTGTAGGTAAGCCTTTTAAGATATCCTGACACAGTTGATTTTGATGGATTATAATATCCGCCAAGCGAAAATTGCATGTTATTTTTCAGAGCTTCCGGTGATGCTGAAAATTTAAATTTTTCCCACTGCGTATAACTAAAATCACTTCCAATAAGCCACTTATTTATCTTACCAAAAGAAAAACCGGCAGCCATTCCCATTGGCAAAGTGATCTCATCTTTTACACTTTCTGCAATTTCTATTGTATCACGCGGTATTTCAATTCCTGAAATCGTCCTGTAGGTGTAAGTTACGTTGTCACTCGTGTTACTTATATTGGTTTGCGCCGTAAAACTTGCTCCAATGGTATATTCAAAACCACGGTCGGTATCTTTATGGTACATCACACCGTAATTGAAGAGAAAATCATGGATACGGTTTGTATACAGGATTTTGGAGTTCAGCCTGTGCAACGAATCAGGGAACTCCACCGCTGAGCTTCTCTCAAGAGTGCCAAACAGATAAGCAAAATTAGCTCCCACAGAGAAATTCCTTGTTATGTCGAAGCTGCTGCCGATATAAAACTGGTTCAATCCACCACTGCCTTCGTAAAGATTGGTTATGCTGGTGAATAGTGTATCTGTTCGCGTATCTGCCATTTTATAACCCGATGCGCTGTACGGCAAAAGACCAAAGCTGGCTTTCCACCAACTGGTTACCGGAAAACCAAATAACAGGTTGCCAACTGAGGCATAGTTGGCCGATTGGCTTAATGTGGTGGTTGATAAATTGGTAAATCTTGCGTGCAGGCTCACATCAAAAACAAAAGACAGCGAGTCAAATGCTGTATACGATGCAGGATTTGCAGGATTTACAAACAGGGGATTGTAGATTCCCTGGTTGATACCCCCCATTGCCATATTGTTTACGTGTGTATTCTGCAGTATCTCACCTAAACCATAACGTGAATAGGGAGAACTTATCCTGTCTTGAGCCTGTCCGGTTTTCAAAAGAACGAGTGCGACAAACGCCGTTAAATAGAATATTTTATTTTTCAAGATTGTATTGAAGTATTAGTTTTAAACCGTAAGCAACCAAATTTGGGACTACAAAGATGTCACTTTTAACATTTTTATCAAAATAATCGGAGTCACCCCCTGTAAGAATAATTATTAATTCAGGGTAATTTTCCTTGTAGTTATTGATAAACCCTGTGATTTCAAATAAAGCACCATTCATTACTCCCGACAGGATTGATTCATTGGTATCCACTCCTGTAAGACCATTAAACTCAGATGCTTCCAATAATGGAAGCCTGCCGGTAAATGCATTCAATGCTTTAAATCTTAATGAAAGTCCGGGCGAAATACTTCCCCCTGAATATTTTTTGTCTTTAGTTACTAAATCATAGGTAATTGCAGTGCCTGTATCAATTACCAGGATATCTTTTCCCTGATAGAGATCGCTTGCAGCTACAACTGCTGCCAGCCTGTCTTTGCCAAGGGTAGCGGGAGTTTTATACTGATTAATAACCGGGACTGGTGTCTCGTGTGACAGAATGATCCATTTTATTTCAGGGAAAAGAGCCGTAATCACTTCAGGCTCAGATGCAACTGAACTAATAATACCATACTGCACGTTGTCAAACTCTTGCCTTATCTTATCTCTGTCAGCAATCCCAATTTGCTTGAAGACTTTAAGCCATCTGATCTCATTGTCATAAAAAAGAATGACTTTGATCAGGGTATTCCCCTGATCGATCACTATATAATTATCATGACCAGATTGCTGATTAATCATTTGAGCCGATAAAGTATGTCAGGCTGTATATGTAGATAACTTCTTCTTTTGCAAAATTACCTGATTTTTAACACTTACGAGAAAATTTATCAAAATATTTGTTAAATTGGATTTCTTGATTACCTTTGCAGCCGCTTAAAAGGTATCGTAGCTCAGTAGGTAGAGCAACGGACTGAAAATCCGTGTGTCGCTGGTTCGATTCCGGCCGATACCACCTCAAAAAAACCGGTTGTTAAACAGCCGGTTTTTTTTGTTTATACACCTCACCCCAACCCCTCTCCTCCGAAAAAGGCTAAAGGCTAAAGGCTAAAGGCTAAAGCTCAAAGTTACACCTCACATCAACCCCTCTCCTCAAGGAGAGGGGTATCCCAAGAGGAACACTTTTACAACTTTTGAACGCGAAGCATTGAACAACCTTTGAACGCGCAGCATTGAACGCGCAGCTTGGAACAACTTTAGCCTTTAGCCTTTAGCCTTTAGCCTTTAGCCTTCTAATCGGCAAGCACCAGTATCTTATTATCCTCTACCTGCACAGTCCCGCCGTTGATCTCAATAAAGGTTACTTTATTATCAAGGTCTTTGATCTTGATACTTCCTTTTTTCAGTGAAGCAACCAATGGAGCATGGTTATTGAGGATTTCAAATGAACCACTGCTACCGGGTAATTGCACCAGCGACACCTTTCCATTAAAAATGGTCTTCTCGGGAGTGATAATTTCCAGTGTCATAAGTTTAACTATTTGGCAGATAATATCTTTCTGCCTTTTTCCATTGCTTCTTCAATGGTACCCACCAGGTTAAATGCTGCCTCGGGATACTCATCCATCTCGCCGTCAAGGATCATCCTGAATCCTTTGATGGTATCTTCAATCGGAACGAATACTCCCTTAACACCGGTAAAATGTTCAGCCATATGGAAAGGCTGTGACATAAAGCGCTGGATTCTTCTGGCCCTGTGGACTACCTGCTTATCGCTGTCTGAAAGTTCATCCATTCCAAGGATAGCAATAATATCAAGTAACTCCTTGTAGCGCTGCAATATCTCTTTTACCCTTTGTGCGGTGCGGTAATGCTCATCACCAACCACTTCAGGAATGAGGATCCTTGATGTTGAATCCAATGGGTCAACAGCAGGATAAATACCGAGTTCAAATATCTTACGGCTTAAAACGGTTGTTGCATCAAGGTGCGCAAATGTTGTTGCGGGTGCCGGGTCGGTCAGGTCGTCTGCTGGTACATAAACTGCCTGGACTGATGTAATTGAGCCTCGTTTAGTTGAAGTAATCCTCTCCTGCATGATACCCATTTCTGTTGCCAGCGTAGGCTGATAACCAACGGCTGAAGGCATACGGCCTAAAAGCGCTGATACCTCAGAACCGGCCTGTGTGAAACGGAATACATTATCAACGAAGTAAAGTATATCCCTTCCGCCTGATTTCTCATCACCATCCCTGAAGTATTCTGCCATGGTCAGCCCCGACAAAGCAACACGTGCACGGGCTCCGGGAGGCTCGTTCATCTGGCCGAACACGAGGGTAGCCTGTGAATTGGCAAGCTCTTTCTTATCAACTTTGCTCAGATCCCAGCCGCCATTGGCCATATCTTCCCTGAAAGCATCACCATAACGGATAACGCCCGATTCGATCATTTCCCTCAGCAGGTCGTTTCCTTCACGGGTTCTTTCACCCACACCGCTGAAAACCGATAATCCTGAATATCTCTTTGCAATATTGTTGATAAGCTCCATGATGATAACCGTCTTACCAACACCTGCACCACCGAATAGCCCTGTTTTACCTCCCTTGGCGTAAGGCTCGATAAGGTCGATTACCTTGATGCCTGTATAAAGCACTTCCTTTGTGGTAGTGAGGGTTTCAAATGTTGGAGGCTCACGGTGAATGGCATAGGTCTTTTCGGTCTTAACCTCTCCCAGTCCATCAATGGGCTGTCCAATCACATTAAAGAGTCTTCCTTTTACATCATCACCAACAGGCATTGAAATAGGCCCGCCAAGGGAAGTAACTTCCATACCGCGGTGAAGTCCGTCGGTGGAGTCCATGGCGAGGGTACGGATCGTATTTTCGCCAATATCCTGCTGACATTCAAGTATTATCTTATTACCATCTTCAGTTATTAATTCCAGGGCATCGTAGATATTCGGAAGTGTCTCTTCTTTTTCAAAAGTCACATCAATTACCGGTCCTATGATCTGGGCAATCTTACCTTTTACTTTTTCGGCCATAATAATATAGGGTGCAATTTTGGAAAGCAAATGTAGGAAACAAACAAATGCTGACAATGTTTAAGTTTGAAAAATATCCAGATTTAGTAAATAAGTGGCTGAGTCGCTTCTGTGTTACTTTCTTTTTTGTATTTTGGCTCCCCAAACAATAAAACTCTTCTGGATCGTTAAATTAACTATCTGATTTATAAATAAAAATACTGTTAAAATGCGAAATCTGAGAATTATCGTCCTTTCGATCTCTTTGGTAATGCTTACGGCCCTTAATTCAATGGCATGTACCAACTTTCTGATAACAAAAGGAGCTACCGTTGATGGGTCAACCATGATCACCTATGCTGCTGACTCGCATACTTTATTTGGCGAACTCTATCACCGTCCCGCAGCTGATTATCCTGAAGGAACAATGGTTGATATTTACGAATGGGATACCGGAAAGCATCTTGGAAAGATCAAACAGGTAACCCACACTTACCTTGTGGTAGGCAATATGAACGAGCACCAGGTTGCCATTGGTGAAACTACTTACGGGGGAAAAGAAGAGCTCGTTGATACCACAGCAATTGTTGATTATGGCAGTTTGATGTATTTGACCCTTCAACGTGCAAAAACGGCAAGGGAAGCCATCCGCATCATGGGTGAACTGGTTGCTGAATATGGGTATTACAGCGAAGGTGAGTCATTTTCAATTTCTGATCCCAATGAAGTTTGGATCCTGGAAATGATTGGCAAAGGTTCACCTGAAAAGAAGAAAGATAAACGCGGCAGGGAACGTACCGTTTATAATAAAGGAGCTGTTTGGGTAGCCATGCGCATTCCCGACGGATATATCTCAGGCCATGCTAACCAGGCCCGTATCACTACTTTCCCGCTTAATGATCCTGAAAACTGTATCTATGCTCCTGATGTTATCAGCTTTGCCAGGGAAAAGGGCTTCTATACCGGTGAAGACAAGGACTTTAGTTTCTCGGATACATACGCACCCGTTAATTTTGGTGGCGCCCGTTTCTGCGAAGCACGTGTATGGGCAGGCTTCAACAGAGTAAGCAGTGGAATGGATAAATATGCCGATTATGCCAAAGGATATGACCTTAAAAACCGTATGCCACTTTGGGTGAAACCAGATAAGAAACTGAGCGCCCAGGATGTAATGGGAATGATGCGCGATTATTACCAGGGAACCGACCTTGACATGACAAAAGATATCGGCGCAGGACCTTACAAATCAATAGTCCGTTGGAGGCCAATGACATGGAAGGTTGACGGCGTTGACTACTTCCATGAAAGAGCTATATCAACACAGCAGACAGGTTTTTCATTTGTTGCACAATCACGTGGTTGGTTACCTGATCCAATAGGAGGAATCCTTTGGTTCGGCGTTGATGATACTTACAGTACCGTTTATGTTCCAATGTATTGCAGTATCACCGAAACGCCCCATGCTTATGCGGTTGGAAACGGCAATATAATGACATTCAGTGATGATGCTGCTTTTTGGGTATTTAACCAGGTTTCCAATCTTGCCTATACAAGGTATAGTGATATGATCCCTGATATCCAGAAAGTTCAGACGGCACTTGAAGGGAAATTCCTTTCCTATACAAATGTTGTCGATAAGGCTGCTCTTGAATTGTACAAACAGGATCCTAAGAAAGCCGTTCAATTCCTTACCGATTATTCCGTAAACCAGGGAAACAGTACGGTAGCCCGCTGGAAAGAACTGTACGCGCATCTCTTTACCAAATTCCTTGATGGTAATATTAAGGTCAGGGATGGCAACAACCAAAATCCAATAGTCAAGCAACCCGGCTATGATCCCGATTATTACAAAATGATCATTGAACATACGGGTGATAAATTTAAGGCACCGGAAGGGGCGGGGCATTAGAAGGCTAAAGGCTAAAGGCTAAAATTCAAAGTAAAAAGTGATAAAGGCGAACCGGGTGGTTCGCCTTTATATTATGAAAAATCATCATAATACCTTTGCAGCAACGTTCATCAAATTGATTAACCATCCATGTACAGGTAGAAGTATAAGGTAAATTAAATTCAGTCAGTCAAACTATCAATAAATTCACCAAACTTTAGAATCTTATCACTTTTCGATTGATTGAAAAGCAGATGGTCAAAATCTCTCTGCTTCTTACTTAAATCAACAGATTTAAGTATTGCTCGTGTTGCTTTTTTAAATTCATGCAGATTTTTAATCCCACTGCGCTTTGCTAAGAAATCATAGTCAGGTCTTGTTTGCGATAGTAAAAAAATCAAATCATAAAAATCTCGCCCTTTCGATCGGGAGAGCATTGCAGCAATCTTCATACTACACATCACTTCATCAGTTGGTACCGGCAATGGAAAGAAAAAACCGCAGCCTTTAACATTTTGAATAATAGATTTATACCCAATGCCCTGATCCTGCGATTCAATTTTGATTAAAAATCTTTCTTCCTTATACCCGCTAAGACCAAGGTCAAACATCAACTGGGGAAAATGTATATTTCGACGGAAAGCAGATAACTTAGGACTATCCTTCTCTTTTTCTGATACATGAAAGCCTGAACGTTCTAAGAAATTCATAACATTGTCTGTCATCTCAAGAAATTCCTTTTTTGAAAGTTCTTTACAGTCAAAATCAAGATCTTCCGAAAAGCGGTCGATTCCTTTCACTAAACGCAGATAGGTGCCTCCAATAAATGACATTTTCTTGATAAAATGGGTACCAGACAGGTAATCCAGGATCAATAACTGTAAATATTCTTTAAGCATGTGCTTACTGAATTTCCTATTATTTCTGATTTCAGGCGGAAAATAATTCCTTATTTGATCAATGGTAATCATAGCTCGTAAACTTCAAACAGGAGTTTTACTCTTTGTGCAAGAGCCTTATTCTCAAATTTATCCAATAGTTCCATTAATAATCCCACTTTTAGATCTTCATGCATAAAATCTTCATCAAGTCGTAATTCCTCCATTTCCATCCGGTTATTATAGAAGGGATAAAGGTACAGCAGATCAAGCAAAGCTTTTTCCGGAGTTGCGAATTGAAGTGTCCTGTCACCCTGCATAGGCTTCAAATCATAACCAAACATTAAACTTTCCTTTATACTCTTGTAGGAATATTCTCCAAAATCATTTTCAAAGAAGGCAGTTTTTAGTGATGTCACACTAGTGATTTGAATTACAGATTCAGGGATCATGCCGTAAAACGATAGGGCACTATGGATGCTGATATAAGAAGGCTTATAAATACGGTTAGCTATATAATAGAAAAAATGATTGGTTTTCTTATATTCCGGAAAAGCAAAATATCCCTGCCTGAGGCGGACAAGGTATCCTTTACTGATCCACCTTGTCAGGTTATTTCGATCAAAGCCCGGTTGCCATGCAAATACCTGATTTATATTGAAGCAACCAAGATCAAAAAACTTATCTTTAAAAGTTAAGAAATTCATTATATATTTCTATAATTCAGCAAATATAATGCATATTAGAAACAAAGTCAAGGAATGTATGTCCCATCCATCCATTTTACATCGTAGAGACGTTGCATGCAACGTCTCTGCCACAGACCGGATGGTTTGCCTTTTGCCTTTCGCCATTTGCCTTTTGCCTTTTGCCTTTTATTATTTCAACTTATTCAAAACTGTTCAATCATCAGGCTATTTTATGCCGAAAGGTTAAACAGCATCACATAATTATCCCTCATTTAGGTGGCATATAAGTAGCATATTGCTCCTATATAACTCCTTATATAGTCTCACGAAATGGAAAGAAAGTACCTTGTTGAATCAGGGTGAGAGGATAGGTTAAACAAAAACCCTGTGTAATGGATAAATTAATCCGGATTTGTGGGCCTAATTTAAGGATTATATTGCCAGTTTGTGCCTGTTTGGTTAAATATATTTTTTTCAGCAAGGAAATAAAACATGTAATTTTGCGTATGCAATTATGACAAGGTCATTTATAAAAAAGCACTACATTTAGATAAAGAATTACACCTGACAACAAACATGGAAAATATTTCGGAAAACAGGAGGGCAGAAAAGAGAAACCCCTGGTTAATAGTAGCAGTTATTTTAATTGCGCTTCTGGCTTTGCTGGCCTGGCTCTTCCTTTCAACAAGGACAAAGCTCAGTAACCTGATACAGGAAAAAGAGAACCAGAAAATGGAGCTGAAATATGAGCTTGATTCGCTGGTTGCAGTCCATAATGAATTAAAGGAAGAATATGGTCCGCTTGCTGATTCGCTGGCATCACAGGATAGCGTTATCCAGGCAAATGCAGTTGAGATAAGGAAACTGCTGGATACGCAGTATGAGTTCTTCAAGGTCAAAAAGAAACTCGACAGACTGCGCACAATATCACAGGGATATTTAAGGCAGATTGATTCATTGTACAACCTTAACAGGGAATTAAGGGCTGAAAACGAGCAGATCAGGTCAAGTTTCATGCAGGAACAGGAACGCAGCAGCACCCTTTTGCGCGATAAAGAAGAATTGACCGAAAGAGTAAATGAAGCCGCTGTGCTCAAGGCATATAAGATAGTCGCCACTCCAATGAAAGGAAGCGGTGAAGGAGAAAAGCCGGTTGACAAGGCGCGGAGGGTTGAGAAAATTAAGGTATGCTACACATTAGGTGAAAATCCTTTGTTAAGTGCAGGCCGTAAAGATATTTACATCCGTATTGCCGGGCCTGATAAAGAAATCCTTTCGAGGGGCATAGGTGATGAATACTCATTCTCATACAGGGGTGAAATAATGCAGTATTCCATAAAGCAGACGGTTAATTATGACAATAAAGCCAAGGACCTCTGCGATTACTGGATTAACCGTTCAAAAGAAGAGTTGCAGATCGGAAATTATGTGGTAACAGTCTTCTCCGGGGACAGTGAAATAGGCCAAACCACATTTGAATTAAAATAATTAATTAAACCATTCATCGTAGAGACGTGATTTATCACGTCTCTAACATCCCACCATCAAACAATCGATGTTGCAGGGTGGGTATACCACGTCTCCCCCGATTAAACATCGTGCCACCTGATTTCCACGTCTCTTATCTACTGGCCCCTTTCATTTTTCCAATGTTAATAAATCGTTAAATCTAATGGAAACGTTTTGTGTTTACATTGTTTCCTTCGTTATCTTTGCACGCTCAAAATATGAACATGGAATCAAGGTTTATTAGTATAATAGAAGGGTCACAGAGGTTATTCAGAAAGTACGGTTTACGCAGTATTTCAATGGATTCAGTTGCAAGTTCACTTGGTATATCAAAGAAGACTTTATATCAGTATGTTGAGAGTAAAGAAGATCTCATTCAGAAGATATGTGAGCATGTAATTGAAAAAAATCCTGCAAGAGAGATAGAAGAAAATGCAAACCTGAACGCCATTGAAGTGTTACTTGAAATAAGCAGGTTGACCAGAGAAGAAACGGTTGAACTGAATCCGGTAGTTGTTCATGATCTTCAGAAGTTTTATCCGGCGATATATTACAATATATATCTGAAAAAGCGGGATATGGTGTGCAGTGATGTCAACAGGAACTTTGTAAGGGGTATTAAAGAAGGTCTGTACAGGGAAGGAATAGAAATTGAACTGCTATCGAAACTTTTTGTGAAGAATCTAATGGAAGTTGAAGATCCGGAATTCCTGGATGCTTCATCCGGCAAATTATTTTTTATAATGATGGATACGCTTATAAGGGCTATTGTAAATAATAAAGGATTAGAATACTACGAACACAACATTAATCTCAGGCAATTTAATTAACCAATGAAATTCACTTTTTTAACCACCTTACTAACCATACTCCTGTTAGCAGGTTCCTGCTTTGAAATACAGGCACAGGAATCAACTGATTTTTCGCTCAAACAGGCTCAGGACTATGCTTTATTGAATTCTGCGGCCATTAAGAACTCAGATATAGATTTGCAATTGGCAAAGAAAAAGATCTGGGAGACAACGGCAATAGGGTTACCACAAATCAATGCACAGGGTAATTACCAGCATCTTTTTGTTGTACCGGAAATTAATTTTCCGATCAATTATATCAATACAGAGCTTGAGGCCGGAACCCAGATTACGGCCGCTGATATTACAGAAGGCAGGGTATTTCTCGATACTTTAGCCGGAGCCCCAATTCCTCTTGGCTTAAAGGATAATACAACCCTTGATTTTACGGTTACCCAACTGATTTTCAGTGGAGAATACCTTGTTGGCCTTAGGGCATCAAAGGTTTTTTACCTTATGTCGGATCAGGCAAAACTTAAAACGGAAAGCGATACCCGTGAAACTGTTGCAAGCACCTATGCATTGATTCTGATGCTGCAGGATAATTATGCTGTGTTAACCCGCTCACTTGAGAATCTGAATAAGACCCTGAATGAAATGAAAGAGATGAATAAGCAGGGTTTTATTGAAATTACTGATGTTGACCAGATTGAACTAACAACGCTTACTTTGAGCAACGGGGTGAATTCAATGGAACGGCAAATTAAAGCAGCAAAGGACTTGCTGAAATTCCAGATTGGTTATCCGATGGATAAAGAGATTAATTTGACCGATAATCTTGAAGCAATGGTCACAGATATTAATATGGATAATTTAATTGCTTCGGGTTTCAGGGTTGAGGACAATATCAATTACCAGATTATGGATACCCAGGTAAAGCTGAATAAACTCAACATGCAAAGGGAAAAATCAACATTCCTTCCCAATCTTGCAGCAGTTTACAGGCATCAGGAGAAGTTTAAAAAGATAGATTTCGATTTCCAGCCTGTCGATATTTTCATGCTCACGCTGAATATTCCGCTTTTCTCGAGTGGCCAGCGATGGGTAAAAGTGCAGCAACGCAGCCTGGAATACCAAAAAGCAATGATCAACAGGGATAATGCTGCCAACGGGTTAAAACTCGAATATATCAATGCCCGTAATGAGGTGATCAATGCTTTTGATACTTATACCAACGTTAAAAAGAATCTTGAGCTTACACAGCGCATTTACGATAAAACGCTTATTAAATTCCGTGAAGGACTATCCACAAGCATGGATCTGACACAAGCACAGAACCAGATGCTTTCAGCCCAGAGTGAATACATCAGTAACCTGAACACACTTTTAAATGCTAAAAATAAAATCACTAAGTTAACCAGCAATCAATAATAAAATATCCAATGAAATCAATCATTAAACTAACGTCTGTGCTATTAATACTGCTCGTGGCAGTTTCATGCGGACCAACAGATAAGAACAAAGAGCTTGAAAAGCTAAAAAAGCAGCATTCCAAGATTGAAACTCAGATAAAAGAGCTGGAAGCAGAACTCAATAAAGAAAAAGAACCATTATTAAGGACTGTTGCGGTTGAAATAAATGAAGTGAAAACAGAACCTTTCAGTCACTTCCTTGAAGTCCAGGGAAGGGTGGATGGTGAAGACAACATTGGCGTTTCAGCCCAGATGCCGGGAGTGATCACAGCAATTTATGTGAATGAAGGCGACAGGGTTAAGAAAGGTCAGGTACTGGCACAACTTGAAAGCAGCGCTCTGCAACAACAATATGAAAGTGCAAAAACACAACTGGATTTTGCAACCAGTGTTTTTAATAAACAGAAAGCATTGTGGGATCAGCAGATAGGCAGTGAAATACAATTCCTCACGGCAAAAAATAATAAGGAAACAGCTGAAAAGGGTGTGGCAGCTTTAAAGGAACAGCTTGAGATGAGCAAAATAAAATCTCCAATCAACGGATCTGTTGAAGAGGTAAATCTTAAGATAGGGCAGATGGCACAACCCGGAATGCCGGCACTCAGGGTGGTTAACTTTTCGCAGGTAAAGGTAGTTGCAGACATTGCCGAAAGCTATGCAGACATGGTGAAACCGGGAGCTAAAGCTATAATTACTATTCCTGACCTTAAAAAGGATATTGAAGCGAAAGTTGACTTTACCAGCAAGTATATAAATCCGGTTAACCGTACTTTCCTGACTGAGGTTCGTTTAAAACCGGGAGAAGCAGAATACCGTGCAAATATGGTAGCCCGGGTAAGGATCAATGATTATTCAAATCCCAATGCAGTGGTGATACCCGTTTCATTGATACGCGAAGCGGGTGACGGCAGATTTGTATATGTAGCCGAAAATGTAAAAGGACAGATACAGGCAAAAAGAAAAGCAGTTGAAGTCGGACGCTCTTATAACGGTATGTCGGAAATCACCAAAGGCCTGAAACCTGGTGACAAGCTCATTACCAAAGGATACAATAACCTGGTTGAAGGACAACCTTTGAAAGTTTCATAAGCACTCTTACAGACCTGACAAAATGAAAAAGAATAAATTCAAAGAGTTCTTTGCAACAAGCTGGGCTATTGATAACAAGACCAGTGTGTATGTGCTTACACTCTTCATTACCCTATTGGGTTTATACAGTTATAACACGATACCTAAGGAACAGTTCCCTGAAATAGTCATTCCGACTATTCTCGTGAATACCGTCTATCCCGGAACCTCCCCCCAGGATATTGAAAACCTTGTTACCAGGCCTATAGAAAAGCAATTGAAGGGCATAGCAGGGGTTAAAAAGATCACCAGCAATTCATTGCAGGACTTTTCTTCTATAGCCATAGAATTCAACACGGATGTCCCTGTGCCTGAAGCAAAGCAACGGGTTAAGGATGCTGTTGATAAAAGTATAGGTGATTTACCGAATAACCTGCTCGATGACCCGCAGGTTATGGATATAGACTTTTCGGAGATACCCATTATGTACATCCAGATCTCGGGAGATTATGACCTCGTGCAACTTAAAAAGTATGCCGAGATTGCCCAGGACAGGATAGAATCGCTGAATGAAATCACCAGGGTAGATATTGTTGGTGCGCTTGAGCGTGAAATACAGATCAATGTTGACCTTTACAAAGCACAGGCAGCCCGCGTTACCATGGGTGATGTTGAACGTGCCGTTGCATCCGAGAATCTTACCCTTTCTGCAGGTAATATTACATCAACAGGTTCAAAGAGAAGCATCAGGATTCAAGGTGAGTTTAATGATATGGAAACGATAAGGAATATCGTCGTGACCTCTTCAAGCGGAGCCTTGGTTTACCTGAAGGATGTTGCCGAGATTAAGGATTCATTCAAGGAGCAGGAGAGTTTCTCGCGCCTTTTTGGCAAAAATGTGATTACCCTAAACGTAATCAAGAAAAGCGGTAAAAACCTTCTTGATGCTTCTGATAAGATACATGTGATACTTGATGAAGAACTCATTAACAAGCGGTATCCTTCCGATCTCAATGTTACCATATCGGGTGAGATGTCGACCTTTACACGAAACACCCTTAATGAGCTTAACAACACCATCCTGTTCGGTTTTATCCTTGTGACACTGGTACTTATGTTCTTTATGGGACTCACCAATGCATTCTTTGTTGCTCTTGCAGTTCCTTTGTCCATGTCACTGGCATTCATGGTAATGCCTGCCCTTGGTTTTACGATGAACATGATCGTGATGTTTGCATTTATCTTTGCCCTTGGAATTGTGGTGGATGATGCCATAGTGGTAATAGAGAACATCCACAGGATACACCGGCATGAACCTAATATTATTGTGGCGGCGAAGAAAGCGGCGGGGGAGGTGTTCCTGCCCATATTGTCGGGAACGCTTACCACATTGGCTCCTTTCTTTCCGTTGGCATTCTGGCCGGGTATTGTTGGTGAGTTTATGTACTACATACCGGTAACATTGATCCTCACCTTATTTGCCTCACTTTTTGTAGCCTATATCATAAATCCTGTCTTTGCTATTTCTTTCATGAAGCATGAATACGAAAGCCATGATATCAGGAAAGACAAAAAGAAAGCAATGTTTTATGTTGTTATACTAATAGGACTTGCCATTGGTTGTTACCTAATATATTTCATGTCAAAGAGCACAGGTGCCTTTGGGTTTGCAAACTTCTTTGTGTTCTTTGCAGCGCTCATTGTATTGTTCCACACTATGATCAATCCTTATATCAAATGGTGGCAAAATAAGGGATGGCCTTATTTAATGAGTATTTACGAAAAACAGTTAAGGTACTTCCTTATCGGGCGCAGACCACAATGGCTGTTGCTTGGGATCGTGGGATTGTTGTTTTTTACCTTCTTTCTTTCGGGCGCTGCAGGGATAAAAGTTCTCTTCTTCCCTGATAATATGCCTAATAACATTTTTGTGATGATCCAGATGCCTGTCGGAACCGACCAAAAGGTAACTGACTCAGTCACCAAAGTGGTGGAGAAACGTGTGATGGCAATCCTTGGTGAAAATAATCCGGCTGTTGAATCAGTAGTTTCGAATGTTGCCCTCGGAGCAGGTGATGAAATGGATTTCTCAAGGAACCTTGCTTCAGAAAAGGGGAAAGTGGCTGTGAATTTCGTCGAATATAAAAAGAGGCATGGTATAAACACCAATGATTACCTTGACCGGATAAGGAAAGAGATCCGTGATATACCTGGTGCTGAAATTTATACAACAAAGGAAAATAACGGTCCCCCAACCGGTAAACCAATAAATATTGAGGTTACCGGGGAAGACCTGCCTGCTTTGATCCATGATGCCTATGCATTCAAGCATTATCTTGATTCGCTTCAAATACCGGGGGTAGAAGAATTGAAAAGCGACTTCCTTGAAAATAAACCTGAGGTGATCATAGATATTGACCGCGAGAGGGCAAATTATGAAGGCATAAGCACAGGGCAGATCGCCATGGAGCTTCGTACTGCAGTACTGGGAAAGGAGATCTCAAAGTACAAAGATGAAGAGGATGAATATCCCATACAATTAAGATATTCGGAAGAAACAAGGGACAATATCAATAATCTTATCAATATTCCGATTACTTACAGGGATATGAATACAGGGGTTCTGAGGTCAATACCCCTTTCGTCGGTGGCAAAGATTGATTACGGATCATCGTATGGCGGAATAAAAAGACAAAACCTGAAAAGGATCATAACGATATCAAGTGAAGTGACAACGGGTTATTCAGCAAATGATATCGTTCCCAAGATAAGGGCTTTAGCTAAGGATTTCCCTTTAAATGAGGGCATCCAGATTGAGTTGACCGGAGAACAGGAAGATCAGGCTGAATCGGCCAGCTTCCTCGGACTGGCGATGATGATCTCAATAGGCCTTATTTTCTTTATCCTTATCACACAATTTAACTCACTTTCTAAAGCAATTATAATACTTAGTGAAGTCATTTTTAGTATTATAGGTGTTTTATTGGGTATAGTGATCTTCAATATGGATGTTTCAATCATTATGACCGGTTTAGGAATTGTTGCCCTTGGAGGAATTGTAGTTCGTAACGGTATCCTGATTGTTGAATTCACCGATGTATTGCGTGAGAGAGGAGTAAGGACAAGGGAAGCAATCGTCAGGGCAGGGCTTACGCGTGTTACGCCTGTTATCCTTACAGCAACCGCTACGATGCTTGGCCTTGTGCCATTGGCTATAGGCTTCAATTTAAATTTCTATACATTCTTTACCGAGCTTAATCCGCAAATCCATATGGGGGGTGACAACATGATGTTCTGGGGCCCGCTGGCCTGGTCGATTATTTTCGGACTCAGTTTTGCAACCTTCCTGACGCTGGTTTTTGTTCCGTCAATGTATCTGATGTCGCATGAAGCAGGAATCCGCGTTAAACGTTGGAAATCAAACAGGGCATACAGGAAAATGCTCTTATCAAGATAAATGAGATGCATTCGGTGTGACGCGCTTACCCGGACGCCACTCTGAACTGCATCTTATTTCCCCGGTAGTTCACTTAAAATGAGCAACCGGGGATTTTTATATATTTGATAAGAAAATAAAGCATTACTTCCTTCATGAAAAGGATTTCCCTATCGCTCTCACTCTCTGTCGTTCTATGTTGTGCTATTGTGTCAATCAGGATCATTGAGAAGCCAACCAATGTGCTGACATGGGATGTTTTTGGCTATTATCTCTATCTTCCTGCTACTTTTATTTATGATGATCCGGCACTGAAAAACCAGCAATGGATTGACGATGTGATGCAAAAGTATCAGCCTTCACCAACGCTGTATCAATTGGTTGAGGTAGGCAATGGAAACCGGATCATCAAATACTCCTCCGGGCTTGCGCTGTTGTATTCGCCATTTTTCTTTATAGCCCACTGCCTTGCACCGGTACTTGGATACCCGGCAGATGGATTTTCGTTGCCATACCAGCTTTTTCTTGCACTTGGAGGAATATTATGGGCCATTGCAGGAGTATTCCTATTCAGGAGGATGCTACTGCGGTTTTTTGATGACCGTATAACTTCAGCCCTTTTATTACTGGTAATTGCAGGTACCAACTATTTGCACCTGGTTTCTATTGATGGTACCCTTTTAACCCATAATTACCTCTTTACGCTTTATGCAGCACTTGTAATCGTTACTGTTTCATGGCATGATAAGCCAAAAATGGCGAAGGCCCTGCTGATAGGAGTGATCTGTGGTTTAATCTCCCTTATCCGTCCATCCGAGGCGGTTTGTTTCCTGATTCCTGTCCTTTGGATGGTTGGAAGCAGGTATGGCTGGAGTAAAAAGATTTCACTGGTAAGAAGAAATCCTCACCATATCCTTATCGCAGGATTAGCCGCAGTTGCATTTGGCTTCTTCCAGTTTTATTATTGGAAAACGATGGTTGGAGAATGGATTTATTACTCTTATAGTAATAATCCTGGTGAAGGTTTTAGGTTTTTCCCTCCTTATATCGTTGAATTCCTGTTCAGTTTCAGGAAAGGTTGGTTTATCTACACCCCTGTCATGATCTTCGCAATGGTTGGATTTATCGTCATGATCAAGAGGCAAAAGGAGAATCTTCCGGCTATACTTCTTTTCTTCCTTATTGACCTGTGGATAGTTTCATCATGGACAGCGTGGTGGTACGGGGGCGGAAGTTTCAGTTCGAGGTCACTTGTTCCGGCTTATGCATTGCTTTCAATACCATTGGGTTACTTGTTAATGGAAATCAAAGCGGGGGTGTTTAAGAGATTGGCATGGATAATTGGTGTAATGCTTATAATGTTGAATCTTTTTCAGTCGTGGCAATTTGAAGCCGGTATCATTGATAAGGAACGAATGACAAGGGAGTATTATATGGCCATTTTCGGGAGAGTAAATATAGATAAAGAAAAGGTTGACCCTTTGCTGCTGGTTGACCGGAGTACAGAAACCTTTGAGGAACCATCGCATCCTGAAAGATACAGAGCCAGGGAGATCTTTAAAGTAGGTGTCGCCTCTGGCACTGATACTACCGGTTCCATAAAGCTTGATAAGAATAATCCTTTTTCCGAAGGCATTAATATTCCTTATAATGAACTCACCACTAAGGACCACGCCTGGATAAGGTCTTCAATGGAAGTCTGGCTACCTGAATCATTTTCAGGCAAGCTACCCGTGCTGGTAAATGCATTCCATTATAAGGGAGGAGCTTATAAATACCGGGCTTTCGCGTATAGCGGTTCCGATACTTTAAGAGAAAAATGGCTAAAGATGAGTAATTGGTATCTAACACCTGAGGTAAGAACTGAAAAGGACAATCTGAAAATATACGCTTGGAATGTGTCGGGCTCGCCTGTTTTCATAAGAAATCTGAAAGTTGAGGTTTTTGAACTGTCAGATAAGTAAATCACCTGATAATATTTGAAGGTTGAATTTTTTGAACTGGCAGATGAGTAAATTTGTTAGACATTGCAAGAAAGGTAAGAGTTATGTTTAATACGCGCAGAATGAGGACATTTGACTGGTATCTGGCCTGGTCAATGGTGATTATTCAATTTACGATGCTGGGCCTGTTGATTTTCACAGGTCCATTGTTTCCTGACAAATGGTGGGCGATCGCATTGTTTGTTGCAGGTGCATTTCTTGGGTTATGGGCAATATACACCATCCGTCTGGGAAACCTGAGCATACTTCCATATGTTAAGGAGGGCGGAAAAATGGTTGCCAAAGGTCCTTACAGGTTTATCAGGCATCCGATGTACACCGGGCTGATCCTGATAGGCTGGGCACTTGTTGGCGGGCACTTCACTCCTCTGCGGTTGACGTTTGCCTTAATCCTCAGCATTGCCCTTATTATCAAACTCCACCTTGAAGAAGAATACCTCAAGAAATCCTTCCAACCTTACCACGAATACAGTAAAAAGACAAAGAAGCTGATTCCATTTGTCTATTAAAACACTCAACTTATTGAAGCTTGGAGAGCTCTGAAAAGCTGTTCAAGATTGTTCAAGATTGTTCAAGGTGGTTCAAGATAGTTCACCGCGAGCATAGGAATGATGAATGATGAATTAACAAGGCAAAAGGCAATCCCGAAGTTTCGGGACAAAGGCAAAAGCTCAAAAGAGTTCCCGGTGGTCCCTGGGCAGCGAAGCGGTCGAAGGCTTCACCGTTCCCTGTTCCCGGTTCTTCGTCGGGAAACCTTGAACATTGAACCTTGAACTTTGAACGTTCCTGAATCCTGAATCCGGAATCCGGAATTTCGGAATTCAGAATTCGGAATAAACTTTTTCCTTTAGCCCTTAGCCTTTAGCCTTTAGCCTTACAATGCGGACCTGAACTGTTTCAGGAACCGTACATCGTTTTCCGAGAAGATACGAAGGTCTTTAACATTGAACACAAGGTTGGTAATACGTTCAATGCCAATACCGAATGCGAAGCCCGAATACACTTCAGGATCAATACCGCAATTTTTAAGTACCGCTGGATTTACCATACCGCAGCCAAGAATCTCAACCCAACCCGTGTATTTACAGAAACTGCAGCCTTTACCACCGCATAGGTTGCATGAAATGTCCATTTCAGCAGATGGTTCCGTGAAGGGGAAATATGAAGGCCTCAACCTGATGCGTGTGTCAGCACTGAACATTTCCTTTGCGAAGTACATCATTGTCTGCCTGAGGTCGGCAAAGCTTACATCCATATCAATATACAATCCTTCAACCTGGTGGAAGAAGCAGTGTGCCCTGGCAGAGATGGCTTCATTACGGTAAACCCTTCCCGGAAAAACCATACGGATAGGTGGTTTGGTTGTTTCCATAACCCTGACCTGGACACTTGACGTATGCGTGCGAAGCAGGATATCAGGGTTTGATTCAATGAAGAACGTATCCTGCATATCCCTTGCCGGATGCTCTGGAGCAAAATTGAGCGCTGAAAAGTTATGCCAGTCATCTTCAATATCGGGGCCTTCGGCAACCGTATATCCGATATGGTTGAATATATCAAGCATCCTTTTTCGGATGATGGCAAGCGGATGTCGTGATCCGGTCTGCTCATCAATAGGAGGAAGGGTAAGATCGAGTTTCTTCTCTTCCTTTATTTTAGCAGAGCCAACGGAATCTTTAAGTGAATCGTGTTTTACCTGGACAGCCTCTTTCAGGTCATTAAGTAAACGGCCAGTCTCTTTCCGGTCTTCGGGTGCAACTGTTTTAAACATGGCAAACAGGTCGTTCAAAATGCCCTTTTTACCTGAATATTTTATACGGAATTGTTCAAGCTCCTCAGCCGAAGTGGTTGTGAAAGCATTGATTTCTTCCAGATGTTTTTCAATTTCCTGTTTCATAGTATTGTCATCGGCCCAAATAGCAGTGTCTCCTGACCTTATTTTGAAGCCTTTATGCGGTTTATATTCAACTTTCCCATCCAGAGACGGGATTGGCAATTATTGTATTAATTAATAACCGTGATCTTCATCTTTACATCCTGAAGCGGACGGTCGCCGGGAGCTGTTTTAACAGCAGCAATTTTATCAATGACTTCCAATCCCTTGATCACTTCACCGAAAACGGTGTAATCATCGTCAAGATGTGGGGTTCCGCCAATGGTAGTATATACCTTACGACGCTCAGGTGAAACCTTTTTACCAGTCTGTTTCTCAAACATATCAAGCTGTTGATTGCTTAATACCATACCCTGCACGATGTAAAATTGGGACCCCGATGAAGCTTTTTGTGGGTTCACCTGGTCACCTTTCCTGGCAGCTGCCAATGCACCTTTCTTATGGAAATGTGCCGGTACAAATTCAGCAGGAATGGTGTAACCCGGATCGTTCACCTTAGTACCCTGGCCACCGCCCTGTATCATAAATCTATTGATAACACGATGGAAAATCGAGCCATTATACCATCCTTGTTTAATCAGTTTCAGGAAATTATCCCTGTGCTGAGGTGTATCATTGTAAAGTACGGCAGTCATGTTGCCATAATCGGTCTCGATGAGAATGGTAGTTTGTTTCGGCTTAGTGGCAGTCTGGCTGAATGCGGTAGCAAACATTAACGAAACTATTGCTAAAAGTGTTATCTTCTTCATTCTGATACAGGATTTAATTTTATTTGATTTTAACAGTATTGATTTACGTTAGTTAAAATTGATTTTTTGGTACTTATCAGATAATTATTCTCTTTTTAAAACTGTAATTTTCATTGGAACATCCGTAAGCGGCCGGTCGTTTTTATCACGCGGAACCGCGGCAATCTTATCAACAACTTCCATTCCTGAGATCACTTCACCGAAAATGGTGTAACTTCCATCTAAGTGAGGAGCGCCACCTACGGTTTTATATATTTCCCTCTTATCAGGTGAAATCTTAAAAGGAGTGCGGGTTGCATATTCTTTATCAATTAATCCGTTGATGGTATCAAGCAGGAATTTGAACCGCGTGGTATCAGCCGATTGATCCGCTGAAAGGAATTCATTCCTGAGTTCCAGGTTTTCCGGTTTATTCATCAGGTCGGCGAAAATTCTCTGTTTGGTGAGGGAATATTGTTTCTTCTCAACTTCATCCAAAGTAGCATCTGTAAATTTCTTTCCCTGCACAATATAGAATTGCGATCCTGAGGATAACCTCTTTGGATTCACATCATCACTCTCACGAGCAGCGGCGAGCACGCCTCGTTTATGCATATGGTTTGGAAGAATCTCAGCAGGAATATCATAACCGGGGCCACCGTTGCCAAGCTCTGCACCCGGTTGTGCATTCTTTGAGTCAGGATCGCCTCCCTGGATCATAAAACCCTCAATTACACGATGGAAAAGTGTACTGTCGAAATAACCTGACGAAGCAAGTTTGATGAAGTTATTGCTGTGAAGGGGAGTGTCTTTGTAAAGCTTTAACTCTATATCGCCAAACGATGTAGATATTATGACCGTTTCATCCATGAATACACCATCCGAAGTTACCGCCGGAACGTCCTGTCCCTTTGCGAAATATTGGAACGGACTGAAAAGGAGAGTCAGCGCGAAAGAGAGGGTATAGAACAGCTTCATAACCAGTTAAATTCTGTTGCAAAACTAATGAATAATCGTTAACGGTTAAAAATGCTCAGGTATTACTTCAGGTCTTCGACCTTTGAAGCTCATAGCAACTGCGGCAAAGCGGCTCATAGCTGTCAGTTTCACCCAGCATAACCAGTTTCTGATCGTCGGTTTTCCGATACGAATATTGTGCCAGATTTCCGCAACGGATACATATTGCATGAACTTTTGTAACATATTCAGCTGTTGCCATCAGGGCAGGTACGGGTCCGAAGGGTTTTCCTGTAAAATCCATATCCAGGCCAGCCACTATGACCCTGATCCCCTGGGCAGCCAGTTTATTGCAGACATCAACAATCTCATCATCAAAAAACTGCACTTCATCAATACCAACGACATCCACTTCGTTAGTCAGCAATAGTATCTGGGTTGCTGAACTCACCGGAGTGGATAAGATGGAATTTTCGTTATGTGATACAACATTGGTCTCATCATAACGAGTATCAATCATGGGTTTAAAAATTTCCACCCGTAACCGGGCAATCCTTGCACGGTTTAACCGGCGGATCAGCTCTTCAGTCTTGCCTGAGAACATTGAACCACAGATTACTTCTATCCACCCCCTGCGCTGGGTTGAGTTGCTGGAACTTTCAAGAAACATTATTTCTACTCCGCCGGATTTCTTTATACTTTTATAGCAGCTAATCTGATATCTGAACAGTTTGATAAGTAACAGTCCATCAGGATATATGCTTTTTATTTATCAGCATGCAATGTACAAAAAATCATAATATTGCGTTTAGTGAAAGAACATAACTTATTTCGCAGATGGAAACAAGATTGAATGAAGTTAAAGCCCTGACCGAAAAATTGATTAAAAGAATAAATAGCATCGGCATTGCCGGGAAGCCGGAGCTTATAGAAATTGATATAATACAAGATCTTCTAAAGCAGGTATATCTGCTAGTAGATGATTTAAAGTCTGAGATAATAAGCCAGCCGGCTGCTCATATTGAACAATCACAACCAGAGAGTCAGCAAATCCCTGAACCGGAATCGCCAGTAATTGAACCGGTTAAAAGTGATGAGTTTCAGGAACCTTTGCAAACACAAAAATTTCAGGAACTCATACAGGCACAAGAATTTAAGGAACCCGTTCAACCCCATGAAGTTCAGAAACCCGTTCAACCCCATGAAATGCAGGAACCCCTTAAACCTGCCGCCCATTTTATCGAGGAAGTGCCAGTAATGACTTTTCCCAAAGTTGAAGTATCCCTTAATCCTGAGAAAGTCATTGAACCTACGTACAAGGAACCGGAGAGAATACAACCTTCACAAACACAGCAGGAACAGGAAAGGATACAGCCCGTGCAGCAACAATATGAACCGGAACGGTTTCAGACTCTTCAGCCACAGCCTGAACCTGAGAGAGTTCAACCTACCCAAAAACAATATGAACCGGAAAGGATTCAGCAGCCACAGGGAACTAATACACAGCGACAGCCTGAACGGCCGGTAAAATCATCTGCCGGTAAAACTTCCGCATCAAGTGATCTTTTCGGCGGACAGACCATTGCTGATAAACTAAAAAGTGAAACCCCTTCACTCAACGACAGGATTACACAAGGAAGGGTTGATCAGTCGCTTGCCCACAAAATGCAGCTTAAACCAATCAGCGACCTTAAAACTGCTATTGGAATAAATGAGAAATTCCAGTTCGTTAATGATCTCTTTGAAGGCAGGATTGAGTTATATAATGAGGCAATTAACAACCTTAACAATTGCAATTCAGACACTTCAGCCCAGCGCCTTCTTGAAGATCTTAAAGCGGCCCATAACTGGAAAGAAGAAACGGAAGCCTATAATAAACTTAAGACCTTCATTAACAGGAGATACATTTAAAATCAGCAGCATGTCCTTAAATTTCAAGACTGTATTGCTCTTGCTTGTCAATTCTTTATTTGTTGCTGCCCTTTCAGGCCAGGATCTTACGAGGGCAAGAAAGGTAATGGATACACTGGCTTCTCCCTCGATGTATGGAAGAGGATATGTAAGCAATGGCACCGGTATAGCGGCAGATTATATTGCCGGAGAAATGAAGAAATCAGGACTGAAGCCACTTACGACGGATTATAAGCAGAATTTTACTACAAACATAAAAACCTATCCTGGTCCTGTTAACCTCTCGATCAATGGTAAGGAGCTGAAAGCAGGTACTGACTTTGCCCTGATAACTGGAACTCCTTCAGTTAAAGGTACCTTTAAAATACAGGCAATTGATTCAACATGGTTTATTAAGAATACAAGAATCCAAAAGCTTAATAAAAAGGATCTGAGCAACACACTGATAATGTACAATCCTTCTGAGATGAAAGGGAAGATCAAGAGACTGGCCGATTCATTATTCAGGTATAATTACCTGAAGTGTGCCGGGTTCATACATATCATTGATAAACCTACCATTAGCTGGAGTGTGATGGCACCTGCTGATCCTTTTGAATTTCCCGTACTTACTGTATTAAAATCCTCATTACCCCGTAATCCCCGGAAGGCCCATGTTCTTATTGAACTAAAGGTCATACCTGACTATAAGCTCACCAATGTAATAGGCTACCTGCCCGGAACCACGGTAACGGCTGACATTAACGGATTTACTTCCAATAATGCTGTTGCTGATTCTTTTGTTGTTGTGACAGCACATTACGATCATCTGGGTATGCTGGGAAAGGATGCCATGTTTCCGGGTGCCAATGATAATGCCAGCGGAACAGCGATGATGCTTGATATGGCTGAGTATTACAGTCGGCCGGAAAACAGGCAACCGTTTGGTATGATCTTCATTGCTTTTGCAGGTGAAGAATTAGGATTAAAGGGATCAAATTACTGTGCGGAATCGTCACCTTTTGACCTGAAGAAAGTGAAATTCCTGATCAATCTTGATATGGTGGGAACCGGCAGTGAAGGCATTACCGTGGTAAATGGTGAACAACTGCCCGCCTTTTATGAAAGGATGGTAAAAATTAATTCTGAAAATGAGTATGTTGTTAAAGTGGCTAAAAGGGGCGAAAGCTGCAACAGCGACCATTGTCCTTTTTATAAAAAGGGGGTACCGGCCATTTTCATCTATTCAAATGGGAAAGAGCATCTTGAATACCACAACATTTATGACCAGGCTGCCAGGGTTCCATTCACGGAATATGAAGATATCTTCCGGTTGATTCGTGATTTTATCAATACCCTCTAATATATAAATGATGGCAAAACTTTATATAGTTCCTACGCCGGTTGGGAATCTTGAAGACATGACCCTCAGGGCCATCAGGATACTTAAAGAAGCAAACCTTGTGCTGGCAGAAGATACGAGGAAAACAGGAATGCTGCTGAAACACTATGATATACAGGCCAGGATGCAGTCGCACCACCAGCACAATGAACATCAGACTGCCGGGATCATTGCCAAAAGAATTAATGCCGGAGAAACCATTGCGCTTGTAACGGATGCCGGTACCCCGGGAATTTCTGATCCGGGATTTCTTCTTATCAGGACTTGTATTGAATCAGGAATAGAAGTTGAATGCCTTCCCGGAGCCACAGCATTTGTACCCGCATTGGTCTGTTCAGGTCTTCCATGCGACAGATTTTATTTCGAAGGATTTCTTCCACATAAGAAGGGTCGGAACACCCGGTTGTCTTATCTCGCAGAATTAGACCAAACCATCGTGTTGTACGAATCACCTTTCAGGCTTGGAAAAACACTCACTCATCTTTCGGAGGCACTCGGAGGAGAAAGAAGAGCCTGTGTATCAAGGGAAATATCGAAGGTATTTGAGGAGCATCGCCGGAATACACTTATGGAGCTAGCGGAATACTACACTAAAAATGAACCAAAAGGCGAAATTGTCATTACTATTGAAGGTAAGCACTAATGTCATATACATACGAATACCCCCGTCCGGCTGTAACAGTAGACGCCATTATTTTAAGGCATCACGAAAAGAATACCGAAATCCTTCTCATAAAGAGGCTGCATCCACCCTTCGAAGGAATGTGGGCAATACCGGGTGGATTTATCAACCTGGATGAAACCCTTGAAGAGGCAGCAGCAAGGGAACTTGAAGAAGAAACCGGATTAAAGGGAATCAAGCTTGAACAATTTGGCATTTTCGATGAGCCAGACCGTGACCCAAGGCAAAGAACAATAGCCATTGTTTTTTTAGGTTTTCTAAACGATAATAGTAAAAATCCTGCCGCTGCTGATGATGCATCCGAATGCCGCTGGTTTGATATAAACTCCATTCCTGAATTAGCATTCGACCACAACAAGATTCTCGGCGAAGCAATAAAATATGCCCAAACAAGAAACATGCTTTATTAGTTTCGATTGTTTCGGTTGTTTCGATTGTTGTTTTCCCTTCTCCTTGAGGAGAAGGGTCAGGGATGAGGTGCGACTTTAGCCTTTAGCCCTTAGCCTTTAGCCTTTAGCCTTTGAAATTACATGTCCCTGAGCATTTCTGCAATCAGGTTCCGCGTTCCCTGCTCAATATCAAGGATATCGGCATCCAGCATGTAACATGGGGTAGTGTATATCATTCGGTGGGCATCCTTGACAACCTGGCCGTGTGTGGTAATTTTATGGTTGGCACCCATCCTTTTTATGTCGGCAATCGTTGAGGCATCACTTCCAACAGTAACTTCCACATTCCCTAATATTTTCGAAATTACAACAGGAGAGATGCACATGGCACCAATAGGTTTTTGGAGCGAAACCATATCCTTTACTGCCTTTTCCACATCAGGATTCACCTTACAATCAGAACCATCAAAAGCATAAGTGCAAAGGTTCTTGGCCACTCCGAATCCACCGGGGAATACTAAAGCATCAAATGACCGGGCCTGAAACTGGTTTAACGGTTTAATTTTACCTCTTGCGATACGGGCTGACTCACTCAGCACATTCCTTTTTTCATTTACCTCTTTACCACTGTAATGGTCAATAACATGATGCTGAGTTACATCGGGAGCAAAGATTTCATAACCGGCACCCTGTTTCTTTATAGCGAGCAATGTCAGCACAGCTTCATGAATTTCTGCACCATCCTTCACACCGCTTCCGGCTAAAACTACAGCGAACTTTTTCATAACAAATGATTTGAAGAGAATTCAAATATATGAAAAATCAGATGAGAACCGGGCAACCTGCCCTTAAATTGTGTTAATTTTACATAAGGAATGATTCATTTTAACGTTATTGGATAAACCATCATTCCCTGTATAATTATGTGCGGACGTTTTTCACTTACTACCGATGAACAACAACTGAACCTGTTCTTTGAACTTAGTGGTGGAAACGCTCCATATGTGCCAAGGTACAATGGGGCGCCCACACAGGAACTTTCAGTCATAACCGGCGAAGGCCCCCGCCGGCTTCAGCTTTTCAGATGGGGACTCATTCCCGGATGGTGTCTGGAAGTGCCTAAAGTACCTATAATCAATGCAAGGCGCGAGACCCTGGAGCATAAACCATCCTTTAGGAATATTTTCAGGGAGAAACGGTGTCTTGTTCCGGCTGATGGATTTTACGAGTGGGTTCATTCAGGAAGAAAACTTCCATACAGGTTTACCCTTAATGATGGATCACTCTTTGCTTTTGCCGGAATCTGGGATACATGGAAGCAAGCTGATGGCAAAGAAGTCAATTCTTTTGCCATTATCACAACGGATGCGAATAAAGAGGTGCAACCGGTTCACGACCGTATGCCGGTTATTCTTGAAAAAGCTTCCTTCGATACCTGGCTTCATAACACAGATGTAAATAAGTTGAAACCTTTGCTGGAACCGATTCCTGCACCGAGAATAAAAAAGTACAGAGTTCCTGAATTGGTTAATAAAGCCACGGCCGAAGGACCTGAATTGATAGTAGCCTGTGAACCAATGGAATTCTTTGATGGAGAATTATTTTAACCTGACGGCATGAAAGTTGTTATTAATGATGATATCTTATAACTGATGAAACGCGTAATACCACTTATTTTTCTCACCTTGCTTATCTTGGGTTCATGCAAGAAATATGAGGATTTTCCTGATGAGCCTGTTATTGAATTCATGGATTTCGTCCTCTTGAGGGATGAGATGGGCATTGACCAACGTGGTATCCTGAAGTTCAGTTACACCGATGGGGATGGCAACATTGGCCTGCACGATTCTGACACTGTAGCCCCTTATGATTACAACCTTTTTATAAAGTACTATGAACAACAAAATGGTGAATTTAAAGAGATCTTCCTGATAACCCCTACCTATACAGATACCTCAGTGATCTATGATACTGCAACCTTCAACGGCCGTATTCCGATACTCACCCCAGCAGGTAAGAATAAGGCCATCAGGGGCGAAGTTGAAGATACCCTGTTTGTCAACAACATACTCTCACCATACGATACCATTAAATTCGAAGCCTATATTATTGACCGGGCCCTCAATAAAAGCAATACAATATCAACTCCGCCCATCATTATAAAAAAGCGATAATCACTCAAAATAAACTCCTGTCAGCCAGTGAGAGGTTTCTAAAAGTCTACCGGTGGCTTCCTAATAGGCATATTTCTACCGTTCTAAAAAGCATAGGGCAAAAGATTATACATTTGCCTTGTAAAGCTTTTTAAAATGAAGAAAATTTACTTCAAATCGTTACTCTTAATGGTCATTGTACTTGGCGGCTGTTCAGGCAATGGGCATTTTATCACTGATTCAAAGTACAGGAAACTTGTAAGCAAGCAGTTTGAAGACCGCCGTGCCCTCGCTCACAACCGTGAAAAGCAATTGTTTGCAGTCTTCAACAATAACCTTGATACCCGTCAAAAAGAGGCACTTGAATTCCTTTATGCATTTATGCCCTTAAGCGATCTCGCAGATTATGATGGGGAATATTATCTTGATCAGGTGAACCTGTCATTTGCTGCCAAAGATACTTTTAGCTGGGGCAAAGAGATACCGGAACAGATCTTCAGGCACTTTGTACTGCCCATAAGGGTAAATAACGAAAATTTGGACACTTCAAGGGCAGTTTTTTTCAGAGAGTTGAAAAGCAGGATAAAAGGGATGAGTATTGAAGAAGCAGCACTCGAAGTGAACCACTGGTGCCATGAGAAGGTGAATTACCGTCCCAGCGATGGCCGGACTTCATCGCCACTCGCTACCATGAAGACTTCATTTGGAAGATGCGGTGAAGAATCAACCTTTACTGTTGCTGCCATGCGGGCAGTGGCTATTCCGGCACGACAGGTTTATACCCCCAGGTGGGCACATTCGGATGATAACCATGCATGGGTGGAAGTTTTTGTTAATGGCAAGTGGCAGTACCTTGGTGCCTGTGAGCCGGAAGCCGTTCTTAATAAAGGATGGTTTGATGCACCCGTAAAACGGGCCATGATGGTTCATACCAACGTAATGGGAATTTATAATGATGAAAATGTGATTGACCAAACAACATTATCCACTAAGATCAATAGTCTGCCATCATATACCGTGACGAAAAAGCTGACCATATTGGTCAAAGGAAATGACAATCAGCCGGTTGAAGGTGCTAAGATACTGTTTGGCCTGTATAACTATTCAGAATTTTATCCAATCGTTACTAAAAAGAGCGATAAAAACGGAGCGGCTGAAATACTCACAGGACTTGGCGATTTACAGGTTTGGGTTTCAAAAGACAGTTTATACGGATATTCCAGGGTCTCAGTTGGATTGACAGACACTGCTGTTATTAAACTTGATAATAAACCCGGAAAAGAATATCTGGAAGTAACCGATAATATTCCTCCTGTTCAGAAAGTGGTGGAGCCTGTTTCATCTGATAAGGAAGAGATCAACAAAAAGCGTCTTTCACAGGAAGACTCAATCCGCAATGCTTACATGGCCACATTTATGCCAACGGCTGATGCTGAAGCACTTGCCTTAAACAATAAACTCGATACGGCAAAAATCAAACGTCTGATCGCATTAAGTTACGGCAATTGGGAAAACATAAGCGGTTTTATCAGCCAATACGCCGGCCAGCCTTATGCAATTGAGTTACTCGAATCTCTATCAGAAAAGGACTTGCGTGACATTTCGAAAGAATCACTGGAAGACCACCTGCTGAATACAAAGACTGATACTAATGTCATAATTAATGCCGGACAGCCTGCAGAGAATAGCTCCAATGCTCTGAATAATGCAGGGCTCTTTTACAATTCCATTCTATCACCCCGTATAAGCAATGAAATGATCAGGCCATGGAGGGGTTACCTGGTAAATGCTTTTAGTGATATACTTAATGGGCGAGATAATTTGACTGACAGGATAATAAAATGGATCAATGACAGTATCCTGATAACCGATAAGGAGAATTACATGAACTGTCCGCTTTCGCCTGTTGGGGTATATGAACTTAAAGTAGCAGACAAACATTCACGAAATATCTTCTTTGTCGCTTTGTGCAGAAGTTTCTCCATCCCTTCCCGCATTGACCAGGCAACCTTACTGCCACAGGTATTTATTAATGGCGACTGGCAAAACATATCCTTTGAAGTTGATAAAAAGATCGAAAGAACTGCTCACCTAACCCTTCTGGATGGTGATAATCCTGTTAAACCTGAGTACTATATCCATTATACGATCCAGAAATTTACCGATGGCAGTTTCAGGACCCTTGATTATGAAGGAGATGAACTGGTTAGTGAATTCCCGGTAAACCTGACACTTGAACCAGGATACTATCTCCTGATGACCGGACACCGTAAAGAGGACGGAAGTGTTGTGGTAAGATCCGAATACTTCAACCTTAAAAAAGGCGATAATATTTCAAAGACTGTAATCCTGGAACCGTTTAACGAAGAAAAGAAAGTTGAAGGTATTGTTGACCTCAATTTCCAATACAATGGCAGCGTAAACAACACTTTAAAATCAATAGCCGGGGAAAAAGGTATAGTAGTGAGTATCATAGATCCGGGGGGAGAACCTTCCCGCCATCTGTTGAATGACCTGGCGCCCTTGAAGAATGACTTTAATAACTGGGGAGGGTATTTCCTTTTTGCTGTTGAATCAGAGACCTCCCTTAGTAATATAAATAAGAATGAACTCCCTGATAATCTCAGCCTGCAGGTAGATAAGGATCAAAGGCTGTTACAAACCATCGCCAGTGCCGCTAAAAGGAGTAAAAATACCCAATTACCATTGGTAGTTTTCATTAACCATGAAGGAGAGATCACGTTCCTCACCAACGGATATCATATCGGTACAGGCGAAAATCTGCTCCGCGCTATGAAATAGTGAATTATGAATAACATAGCGATGCGATTTATCGCATCGAATGAAATATAGTAATGCGATTTATCGCATGGGATGAATCAGGAATCCGGAATCAGGAATCCGGAATCAGGAATTAGGAATCCGGAATCCGGAATCCTAATACATCAACTGAACCACTTCCCGGTAATCATCCTGGTCGAGTTTATGGACGAAGGTGGCAGCCTTGTTGAGGATCATCACATTAACGATCTCATCAATATTGGGCTGTGGTACCAGTTCATTTAATCTTACCGGACAATCTATCAGTTTAAAGAAACTCTCGAGCCTCTCTATTGTGAGGTCAACGTCATCCGTATTAAAGATATTATGTCCAAGCCATGCTATGCGGTCGGCAAGTCTTTCTTTCAGCAGTTTCAGCCAGGCAGGATAAACAATGGTGAGCGAGGCACCATGTGGAATATCATACAGAAGCGAAAGAATATGGCCAATGCTGTGAACACCCCAATCGCCCGAGGCCCTTCCCTGCATGGTTAATCCGTTCAGGGCCATTGTGGCAGCAAACATGATTCGCGCCCTGAGGTCGTAATTTGTAAGGTCTTTTAGCAGGGCGGGGCCATTTTCAAGGGCCTCCTTAATTATTGAAAATACAAACCGGTCAGAAAGGGTTGCCTCCCCTTTACCGAAATATGCCTCAAGGCAGTGGGCAATAAGGTCAGCGATTCCATATGCGGTATAATCATAAGGGACACTGATTGTGAATTGCGGATCAAGGAATGAATGTTTTGGGAACATTAAAGGTGAGGTGTAACTTCCTTTTCTCCGGGCCTCATGGTTTGAGATCACTGCAAACGGATTCATCTCTGATCCCGTGGCTGCAAGTGTCAGTACAGCTATCACCGGAATGGCTGTTGCCGGTGTTGCTTTCTTAAGAAAGAAGTCCCAGGCTTTTCCTTCATAAGGAATGGTTACGGAAATCATTTTGGCTGAGTCGATCACACTTCCCCCACCAACAGCGACAATTACATCGGTACTATGCTTCCTTCCCACAGCAGCAGCTGCATCAACATCTTCAATTACAGGATTGGATTTAATACCAGCAAATTCAAAAACCGCTGCACCTGTACCCTCAAGTTTATCTGTAACCAGCTCATATAAACCATTTTGCTTGATTGAGTGACGTCCATATACAAGAAGAACCCTATTGCCGTATTTAGCGACCGTCTTACCAAGGTCGTTCAGGATATCTTTTCCAAAATGTAATGATGTAGGATTATAGGCTATAAAACTTTCCATTATTGCAGTTAAAATTTAAGAAATCAAAAAATATTAAATGATTATTTTAAAGTTGGGCGTTTTCTCCAATTGATGCAATTTAGATGAACGATCCCACTACCGGCGCCTTTTCTTTGAAGGTGCTCCATTCTTGTCTTTACCTTTCTTCTTTCCCGAATCCTGCTTACCCTGTTTTCTGCCATCACGTTTCCAGCTTTCATTTCCGCTTTGGAAAGAAGAAGCGCTTAACCCAAACTCTTTATCAAAGCTGCTTCCCTCATCCAGGATGAAATCCATTTGCTTCTTTTGCAAATCTACTTTCTTGACTTTAATCTCTATCGGGTCACCAAGCCTGAACTCCCTTCCCCTGTGCTGGCCGACCACCCTGTAGCTGTCCTCATCAAGGTAGTAAAAATCATCATCCATATCGCGCATTGAGATCATACCTTCGCATTTATTGCCTTCCAGTTCAACATAGATGCCCCATTTACTGACTCCTGAAATGAGTCCTTTAAATGACTGACCAATTTTATCCTGCAGGTACTCAGCCTGTTTGTATTTTACTGATGCCCTCTCGGCTTCTGCGGCTTTTCGTTCCATATCTGAGCTGTGGGTGCAGTACTCTTCATACTCTTCCCGGTCGGCTGATGGTTTCCCATGAAGATAGCCATCAAAAAGCCTGTGGACCATCAAATCAGGATAACGACGGATCGGGGAGGTAAAGTGTGTGTAAAAAGGAAAGGCCAGTCCATAATGGCCAATATTGAAAGTAGAGTAAACTGCTTTTGCCATTGTACGTATGGCAATCGACTCAATCATAGCTTCTTCGCCTTTCCCGGCAATTTCATCAAAGAGGGTATTGAATGATTTCGAGATCTGTTTCCTTGAACCAATATTCATCTTATAGCCCAATTTACCAAGGAATTCGGCGAATTTCTGCAACTTTTCCTGGTTGGGTTCATCATGTATCCTGTAAACAAAAGTCTTTTCTTTATCCTCATTTTTCTTCTTACCTATTTTCTCAGCCACGCTCCGGTTTGCCAGCAACATGAAATCCTCAATAAGCATATTGGCCTCTTTTTGTTCCTTGATATAGGTATCAATAGGTTTGCCTTTCTCATCGAGGATGAATTTTACTTCAACTGAGGTAAATGCAATCGATCCTTTCCTGAATCTTTCCTCCCTGAGTTTTGTAGCAAGGCCGTTGAGGATAAGCAGCTCCTTCTTAAAATCTCCTTCGCCACCTTCAATCATAGCCTGTACCTCTTCATAGCTATAGCGGCGGTTACTGTTGATAATCGTCCTGCCATACCACTCATTGGTTATCCTTGCATTATCATCCATCTCGAAAACCGCAGCATAGCATAGTTTATCTTCATTAGGACGCAGTGAGCATACGTTATTCGAAAGTTTTTCAGGCAACATGGGGATGGTCCTGTCGACCAGGTAAACTGATGTTCCGCGTTCATAAGCCTCCTCATCAATTGCCGAGCCCGGATGAACGTAATAAGAAACATCGGCGATATGCACTCCTACCTCCCATAATCCATTCTCTTTTTTAACCAGAGAAAGTGCATCATCAAAATCCTTGGCATCAGGCGGGTCGATGGTACAAGTCCATACCTGTCTGAAATCCCTGCGTTTCTTTATTTCACCTTCAGGAATTTCAACCGGGATCTTTTCAGCTTCCTTTAGTGTCTTTTTTGAGAACTGCAAGGGGAATTCAAAGGAGGCGAGTATGGAATTCATTTCCACATCATTGTCACCCGGATCCCCTAATACCTGAATGATCTCTCCGAATGGATTCTTTGACCTCTCGGGCCAGTCTACGATCCTGGCAATGGCCTTTTGGCCGTTTTTGGCGTTATTCAGTGATTCATTCGGAATGAAGATATCATGCGGCATATTTGCCTCATCGGGAATCAGGAATGCAAAGCGGCCGGTTACCTGTACTCTTCCGACAAACTGGTTTTTAAACCTTTGCAGTATCTCAATGATCTCACCCTCAGTCTTATGGTTTTTCCGCATCGGGAAAAGCCTGACCTTCACAGTATCATTATGAAGCGCGTTGCCTGTATTGTTGGGCGCTATATAGACATCTTCATCTACATCTTTTGAAATTACGTAAGCTTTGCCGGTTTGCTTCATATCAACCCGACCCTCAATAATAGTATGCTGGAATTTCTCTGCAACCAGTTCGGGATTGTATCTGTATTTACCACGGTTTAATGCAATAATAATTCCTGAATCTGCAAGCGATTCTATTATGCTATTAATAAGGTCTTTACTAACTTTGTCGCCAACTCCCAGCATATGGGAAACCTGTCTGTAATTAAAGGCTTTCTGAGGATTTGCTAGAAAAAGATCTTCAACTAACCTAACTAATGGACTTTGGGGTGCGGGGGTTGATTTTGCTGTTTTTTTACGGGTCATTTTATAATTATATCTGTAAAGGTATCAATTTATACCCGGATAAGGACATTCTGGATGTTTTATAACCGGATATGCAGGTTCTGGATGCTATTCACGATAGTCCTATAACAGTTTGTTGCAATTTTTTATTAATTAGGGGGGTTACTTTTGAGGTAATTTGATATTAACTCACAGCCAACTTGTTTTTACTATTTAATTTACGGGGAGAATCGTGTTATGATAAAAAAGAAGATCCTGCTTGCTGAGGATAATTTGATCAATCAGAAGGTAGCGCTACTGATGCTTAAAAAATTTGATCAGAATATCGAACTTGCTGATAATGGGTTGATTGCTGTTGAAAAGTTTAGAAGTGAACATTACGATGTTGTCCTGATGGACCTGCACATGCCTGAACTGGATGGCTTTGAAGCTACCCGGAAGATACGTGAAATTGAGAATTCAGAACAAAGACCCGTTAAAGTGAAGATCTACGCTATGACTGCCAGTTCTATGCAGGATGAGAAAGACAACTGCCTTAACGCCGGAATGGACGGCTACCTTGCCAAGCCTTTCAGGAATGATGACGTTATAGCATTGCTTGCCGGATAAATTTATAATTTTGGTATTGCCTCTATCAGTTGTTTGGTGTATTCGTTTTGTGGGGCCGTATAAATGATGTCGGCATCTCCCTCTTCAATAATCTTTCCTTTTCTCATTACAAGCATCCGGTCCGACATATACCTCACTACCGATAAATCGTGTGAGATAAAAATATATGTAAATCCAAATTCTTTTTTCAAGTCATTTAAAAGATTCAATACCTGTGCCTGAACCGAAACATCAAGGGCCGAAACCGACTCATCGCATATAAGCAGTGAAGGCTGTAATACCAGCGCCCGTGCAATACAGATACGTTGCCTCTGCCCACCTGAAAACTGATGGGGGTACCTGTTGAAATGTGATGGCTTTAAGTCAACCTTCTCCAGCAATTCATACACTTTATTTTTCCGTTCTGTATCTGTTTTCAGGAGATTGTGGGCAATCATAGGCTCCAGGATCGCCTGCCCTGCCGTTAAGCGTGGGTTTAAAGATGAGTAAGGGTCCTGAAATACGATTTGCATTCTTCTCCTCATTTTCCTCAGGTTATCATGGTTGAGCGAAGTTACATCCCTCTCCTCAAACAGCACGTTTCCTGCAGTTGGTTCAACAAGCCGGAGGATTGCCCTTCCCAATGTGGTTTTGCCACAGCCTGATTCACCCACTAAGCCTAAAGTTTCACCTTTAAATACATCAAAACTTACATTTTCCACTGCCCTGAAGTATTCCCTTTGCTTCTTTAACCAGCTTTTTGGAAGCGGATAGTGGACAGAAAGGCCCTGAACCTTCAGGATCGGCTTACTATCGTATAATCGTGAATGCCTGTTTTTACGCTCTTCACTCTTCTCAGCTTCGAATACTACTTTGCTGACGGTAGTTTTTTCACCATCAGTAAAATCTGCTACAGTGGGTAACTTCTTCAGCCTGACCTTCATCGAGGGCCTGCAGGCAATGAGCCCTTTTGTATAGGGTTGTTCAGGATTGTTAAATATATCTGCAGTCAGGCCCTGTTCAACAATCCTGCCTTTATTCATCACGAGAACATGGTCGGCGATCTGGGCAATGACTCCAAGGTCGTGGCTTATAAATATCAGGCTGAGGTTAAGCCTCTGTTGCAAGTCCTTAAGCAAAGCCAGAATCGACTTCTGCACCGTAACATCAAGTGCGGTGGTTGGCTCATCGGCAATCAGTATTTCAGGAGAACATGAAATTGCCATGGCGATCATTACCCGCTGCTTCTGTCCCCCGGATAATTCATGGGGATAGGCATTAAAAGCAAACTCAGGATTTGGGAGCAGTACATCCCTGAAGAGCTTTAATGTATGTTCTTTAGCTTGCTTCTTATTGTATTTTAAATGGAGCATCACCGATTCGGTGATCTGTTTGCCGCATCTCATCACCGGATTGAGAGATGTCATGGGCTCCTGGAATATCATGGCTATCTTTTTACCCCTGACTTTTCTTATCTCCTCCGCAGAGAGCCTCAACAGATCAACAGGGCCTGTTTCTGCCGAATAAATAATCTCCCCCGAATCAATCCGGCTTGTTTTCTCAGGAAGCAACCTGAGAACAGAGAGTGAGGATACCGACTTTCCGGATCCGCTTTCGCCAACAATCCCGAGGGTCTCCCCCTTTTTAAGGCTAAAACTTATGCCGTCAACTGCCTTTACCCAGCCCTCTTCATCCTTAAATGAAATTGCCAGGTTATTTACCTGCAGTTGGGCTTCATGATTACCTTCAGATTCTTGCATATGTTATTAACCAATTGCTTTCTATTTCTGTCAGGTTGCCGCATTACCAGCCGTTTTTCGTTCTTAACTTACCGGTTACTGGTGTTCCCTCATCAATTATGCTGCTGAACTTATTCAGAGCAAAGCATTCCTGTTTATATCCTGCTTGATAAAGATAAAAAGTAAAATGGTAAATGCCCACAATGATGATCCGCCATAACTGAAAAAGGGGAGTGGTATCCCGATCACGGGAACCAAACCTATGGTCATACCTACATTAATAACAAAGTGGAAAAAGAGAATAGACGCCACCCCGTATCCATATACCCTGCTGAAATCCGATCGCTGCCGCTCAGCTACCTGGACAATCCTAACCAGCAACATCAGGAATAGAGCAATGACAACCGTAGAGCCTAAAAATCCCCATTCCTCACCCACGGTGCAGAAGATAAAGTCGGTACTCTGTTCAGGAACGAAGTTATATTTTGTTTGTGTTCCATTCAGATAGCCTTTGCCAAAGAAACCACCTGAACCAATGGCGATCTTCGACTGGTTTACATTGTAACCCACACCCTTGAGATCGAGTGTTTTACCAAGTAACACATTGATCCTTGCCTTCTGGTGGTCGCCCAGGAAATTCTCCACACCCTTTTCAACACTATAGGTTAGTCCGATTCCCAGAATAAGCAGGCCAATAAGGGTTACGATATTCCTCCTGTTGCGTTTGATAAAGAAAAACAGGACAGCTGTCAGAGCCAATAGCAGGAATATAACGTAGAGAGTTCCGACCATCAGGGTTGAAACAGAAATCATAACCACAAGTACCCCTGCAACCAAAAAGTTACCCGAAAGGCCCATCCTGTAAAGTACCAGTATGAAGGAACTATAAACAAGGGCGGATCCCGTGTCATTCTGCAGAAGGATCAACCCTGCAGGGAGGCCCATAAAAACCAATGGAATAATCTTGTTTTTTGTCAGTGAAAGATTCAAATGCTGTCCGCTAAAGAATTTAGCCAGTGCCAGATTGGTCGCAAACTTGGCAAACTCAGCAGGCTGTAAGGCAAAACCTCCTATCTGGAACCATGATTTTGATCCTGAGATTTCAGCACCAATTGCCAGCACCACAAGCAACAATACGATCATAAACCCATAAATCACATAGGCAAACGTGCTGAAGAAGCGGGCATCGGTGAGCAGGATCAATAAGCCAAGGAAAAGTGAAGTAATGATCCAGATGAGCTGCTTCCCATAGCTTTGCGTTATATCAAGAATGCTATTATGGGCATCATTATAAACGGCTGCATAAATATTGAGCCATCCCATCACGATCAGGATGAGATAGAGCCAGACGAGTGTCCAGTCTATATTGTTAAATATGTTATTCCGTTCGCGCAATGTTTTGTATAAAGTTAGCTTCTAACATTCTTTGTTCCAAATCTGTACGTTTCACAGTTCCGGTAAGGTACTTTTCTATCATCAGTGATGCTATGGGCAAAGCCCATGTGGCGCCAAAGCCTGCATTCTCAATCACAACCGCAATGGCAATTTTAGGATTTTCAGCCGGTGCAAAAGCCATAAACAGTGAATGGTCTTCGCCATGGGGATTTTCAGCGGTACCTGTTTTACCGGCCATGGTGACACCCTCAATCTGATACCATCTTGCTGTTCCCAGGGTAGCCACCTGCCGCATACCCTCAATGGCAATTTCAAAATAGGGTTCGTCGATGGTCGATTTATGATGCTCCCATTTTGGCTTTTCAGTGCCAATAGCCTTCACAACATGAGGCACAACATAGTTGCCCCTGTTAGCAACAGCGGCTGCGTAATTGGCTAATTGTAAAGGAGTTACCAGTATCTCGCCCTGACCGATCGATAATGATCGAATGGTCATTGAGTTCCAGTGCCCTTTTCCGTATATCCTGTCGAAAGTTTCAGCCGAGGGAATATTACCGCTCATCTCATACTGGATATCGGTTCCAAGCTTCTGTCCAAAACCAAGGCTCATGACATGCTTGCGCCATTCAACATAATTTGCCCTGATGCTGCCATGGCTGGCACCGTTGATTATAGAGCGGAATACCTGCCAGTGGAAGGGATTGCAGGACTGCTGGATAGCGACATACACGTCCAGCGGTGTTTGATGCTTATGGGTGCATTTTATGGGTGAAGAGCCCGGTCCCTGGCAAGTGTAGCGTGTGCTCGTGGTGAGAGTCCCTTCCTGTAATCCAACCAGGTCGTTAACCATCTTGAAAGTCGATCCCGGAGGATATGCACCCATCATGGCCCTGTTAAGCAAAGGTTTAATTGGATCCTCTGATAATAATTTGAAGTTATGGCCACGTACCCGGCCTACAAGAAGGTTGGGATCATACCCCGGACTCGAAAGAAATGTGAGTATCTCGCCTGTAGAAGGTTCAATGGCAACCACGCTGCCCATCTTATTTGCCATCAGTTTCTCACCATATTCCTGCAGGTCTCCGTCAATCGAGAGAATAAGGTCGTGTCCCATGACCGAAGCAGTGTCAAAACGCCCTTCAGCATAACTGCCTACTTCGCGGTTGTGCACATCCACCATCTTGATCTTCATCCCTTTCTGGCCTCTGAGTATCTCCTCGTACGCTTTCTCAATTCCGCTTATGCCGATATAATCACCCGATTTGTAGTAGGGATTTTTATCAATAATACCTTGTGTAACCTCCCCAACATAACCAAAGAGATGGGCCCCGATAGGTTTGGGATATTTTCGCAATGTACGGGGCTGAACAAAGAAACCCTTAAATCGATACATTTTCTCTTCAAGGTATCCGTATGTTTCTTTGGATATCTGTTTTTCGAAAAGGCTGGGTTTGTACCTTGAGAACTTCTTTGCCTTATCAAGCCTTTCCCTGAATCCTTCAATGGGGATCTCAAGCAAACGGCAGAATTCGGCTGTATCAATATCTTTAACCTGTGCGGGCAATACCATCAGGTCATAAACTGCCTCATTATAAACCAGCAACTTGCCGTTCCTGTCGTATATAAGCCCGCGGGCAGGATATACGGTTATATAACGCAATACATTGTTATTGGCCGAAAGCGCATAGCTTTTGTCAATAACCTGAATATAGAATAACCTGGTAATAAAGATGAAACCAATGATGAGGAAAATAGCAATCACTGTTTGCTGTCTCGACACATTTGTTGTCCGGGCCATCTCCTCCTCTTCCTTTTAAATAACCATGCCAACGCCAACCGTGTTATTGGTCGCTTCATCAATCAGGATCAGTGCGCCTGTTCTCCTGTTTTTCTTGTATGGATCAATAAACAGCGGTTTTGTTGTCTTTAACCTTACACAAACAATATCATTCAACCTAGCTGATGGATCATCGAACGACTCAAGAGTATTTACGTTTACCTTGTACTTGACTTCTTTCACGATACATCGCACCTCATGGGTGGTGTGTTTTAGCGCGTATTTACCATTCACCATGAGAGGCTTCTCATTCATCCAACACATCATGACATCAAACTCCTGGGTTATCTCAGGCAGGTTATCAGGCTTAACCAGCATATCGCCCCTGCTGATATCAATATCATCCTCAAGGCTCAGGGTGATAGATTGCGGCGGGAATGCTTCCTCAAGTTGCTCCTTGTAGCTGTCGATTGATTTAATTCGGGTCTTCAGCATTGAAGGCAGCACTATCACTTCATCACCCGGATGGAATACACCTCCGGCAACTCTTCCGGCGTATCCCCTGTAATCGTGGAATTCATCCGAGAGCGGTCTAATGATATACTGAACCGGGAATCGTGCATCCTCAAGATTGTGGTCATGGCCAATCTCAACATTCTCGAGTACGTGCATCAGCGTGCCATTATTATACCATGGCATGTTTGAGGATGCATCAACGATATTATCACCCAGAAGGGCGCTTATGGGGACAAAGAAGATCTCTTTTAAATCAAGTTTTCTGCTGAACTCAGTATAGGTGGCTTTAATGGATTCAAACACTTCCTGTTTGAAATCAACAAGGTCCATTTTATTGATGCATACGATGATATGAGGAATACGAAGGAGTGAAGCTATGTAGGAATGACGGCATGTTTGCTCAGTAACCCCGTTGCGGGCATCAATAAGGATGATGGCAGCGTTGGCAGTTGATGCACCTGTAACCATGTTCCTTGTATATTGAATATGGCCCGGAGTATCTGCTATGATAAATTTCCTCTTTGGGGTAGCAAAATACCTGTAAGCCACATCAATAGTGATTCCCTGTTCACGTTCTGCCCGAAGTCCGTCGGTCAGAAGTGCCAGGTCAACATGCTCATTCCCCCTGCGGATGCTGGCTCTTTTTATTGCCTCAAGCTGGTCTTCAAAAATCGACTTACTGTCGTAAAGCAACCGCCCTATCAGCGTACTCTTCCCGTCATCAACACTGCCGGCGGTGGTAAACCGCAGCAGCTCCATATCCAGGTAACCTTTAGTTGAAAATTCAGTCATTTTATTTTTTTTAACCTCACCCCAACCCCTCTCCTCAAGGAGAGGGGCTTTATAAAGTAGATTCCCTTAGCCTTTTGCCCTTAGCCTTTAGCCTTTTTAAAAGTACCCCTCTTTCTTCCTGTCCTCCATTGCAGCTTCCGAACGGAGGTCATCAGCCCTGCCGCCCCTTTCGGTGATGCGTGTGGCTGCTATTTCATCAATTATATCTTCAATACAATTTGCAGTTGATAAAGTAAGTCCGGTGCACGAGATATCACCAATGGTGCGGCACCTCACCGTTTTCCACTCGTAAAACTCACCATCCTTTAATTTCATAAAGGGAGCCTTTGCCAGCCATTGTCCGTCACGGTTGAACACCTCACGTTCATGTGTGAAATAGAGGCTTGGCAACTCAATATTTTCACGCATAATATACTGCCATACGTCCATCTCGGTCC
>DATGZB010000039.1:0-5336 GCA_035297395.1 Lentimicrobium sp.
TCAAACCTTTCAAAACAATACAATTACCTGGGAGGCAAAGACATTACCATTTCTAATAAAAACAATGAATTCAGGGTTGAACTTCCCCTGTTAAAACCAACTTCCAATGAAGGCCTTAATAGTTGAAGATGAAACTCTTGCAGCGCAGAACCTGGCAAAAATTCTTTATGATATTGGCTCATTTGATTCAATAAATATACTCGACAGCATTAAAGAGACTGTTGAGTTTTTAAAGGGAAATGATAAGCCGGATATTTTATTTCTTGATATTCACCTGGCCGACGGTTCAGCTTTTGAAATATTCGATAAGATACAGGTTGATTGCCCGGTAGTATTTGTGACCGCTTATAATGAGCATGCTCTGAAGGCCTTCAGGTTGACCAGCATTGACTATCTCCTGAAACCACTTGATATTTTCGATGTAAAAAGGGCAATTGATAAACTGAAAAGGTTGAACCGGGCATCAGGAATGCATGAGAATGAGCTTAAAAACCTTATATCATATTTTAAAAGGGAAGTTGAATATAAAAGCCATTTTCTTATAAACCTTGAAGACGACAAACTCTTTCCACTTAAGACAGAAGACATAGCATTTTTATATAGCAGCCATGACATAGTTTTGGCATTTACAAATGACGGAAAAACATTCACTATGGATCAATCTATGGACCAGATTGAGGGGATGCTTGATCCCGGTATATTCTTCCGTGCTAACAGCCGGTTTATAATTTCACGGAAAGCTGTTCGGGATTTAGGTTTCTGGTTCAGCAGGAGACATTCTGTAAATCTTAAAGTCCGGACTCCTGAAAAAATTGTAGTTAGTATAGAAAAGGTCACACAATTCAAATCCTGGGTTGAAGAAAGTATATAATACTCCTCTTAGTGCTTGAGCACTACATTTTGACACCATTTCACTAATCATTTTATCAGCTTCACCTTGTTTTCAGAATCGTCTGCGGGCGCAGCAGGTAATTTTGCTTCAGTCGAATAACTATATGAAGTAAAATTATGAAAACAATCAAAATTTTGGTGGCAGTCCTGATATTTTTTTCATCCATTATGGAGTCAGGAGCACAACAGAAACAGTCTGTGGAGGGTAATTCAATTATTAAAGGGATTCTGACTGTAAGTAAAGATACTACACATATCGGTTTTGCCAATGTTGTACTTTACAAGATGAGCGACTCTTCAATTGTAACCTGGACTATCAGTAAGGATGATGGTTCTTTTGAGCTTACAAAAGTTCCCACTGGGACATATAATGTAGTTTCAACATCCCTGGGATATGAAAAGAATGTTGTTGCAAGTGTATCTGTCAATAAACCCGGTACGACAATCAATCTGGGTAAAATAGAACTCTTATCAGCAACAGCGGCACTGGGAGAGATATTGGTCGTGGGTGAACGAAAGACCGTCGATTCAAAAATTGACCGTAAGGTAATTAATGTTTCAAGGGATATAAATTCAACCGGTGGAACTACAATCGATTTACTCAGGAATGTTCCAGGTCTTTCAGTGAATACAGATGGTTCTGTAAGTATAAGAGGGAGCTCGGATGTAAGCGTTCTTATTGATGGCCGGCCCACATCCATAGATGCCACTAAACTAGAACAGATTTCATCTGGTGAAATCGAAAGCATTGAAATTATTACCAATCCGACAGCAAAATACAATCCTGAAGGCAAAAGCGGCATAATAAACCTTAAGATGAAGCAGAAAAAGTCTGCAGGTTTTAACGGCAATGCAATGATCACTGCAGGCACAGGCGATAAGTATAATGCCGCACTTGGCCTTAACTACAATTTTGGAAATGTTAACTTTTTCGGTTCCTATAATGGTATTTTCAGAAAAACAGGATCTGAACGATACCTGTTACGTGAATCATATATAAGTGATTCTGCTCATTTTGTGCAGCAAAATTCATCCACAATCCTCGATAGCAGATCAAACAAATTTACACTTGGCACAAATATTAATTTGAATTCAAAAAATTCGCTGACACTCAGCTATTCATATAATCCTTCCATGAGGAGTGATTATGATTCTACTCTGTCACAGTATTTGGATGAATCAATGAATCTTACAAAGAGAATTCTTACTAAAAATTCAGAAAATATAAATGGGAATTCTCATGACTATATCCTGAGTTACCGGAAGACTTTTGACAGGAAAGGCGAAGAGATTACAATCGATTATAACTATGCCAGCACTTCCGAAGTGATGGATCAGCTGCAGGATTTTAATTTCTACGGTTATTCAGAGTCAGCAGAGATATTTAATGATTCAAAATACAGGAAATCAAACCTGCAAGTGAACTGGATACTGCCGGTAGGCAAAACATCCAGTCTTGAAACCGGGTTGCAAAGCATAATGAGAGCGACCAACATAGATTATTTTCAGAATAACCTGCTTGGAGATAGCTGGGTAAAAGATGAAGTAAACAGCAACAATTTTATATATGATGAGCAAATTCATTCAGTATACAGCACTTTCTCCGGTAAAGCCAACGACCTGTCTTACATTGCCGGACTAAGGCTGGAGCAATCTTTTATCAACGGAGACCAAACTGTTAATCGGGAAAAAATCAACCAGGATTATTTCAATCTTTATCCATCGGTCAATTTTAAGTACACTCTTGACAATAACAACAGTATCCAACTCAGTTATAGTCGCCGGATAAACAGACCTGCTGCACGGCAGTTAAATCCATTTATTGACAAATCAAATCAGGAAGTGTACAGAAGCGGTAATCCGAATCTGATGCCTGAGTATGTGAATTCAATCGAAGCAGGATTTAATGGCAAGATGAGGAAGTCAACCATAGGATTTACACTTTTCAATAATAATATAACTAATCCCATTAACATGATAGCTGTTCTGGACAGTGCAGGTATCAGCCATATGTTTCCCGAGAATATTTCATCGGGAAGGAACTATGGTTTTGAGCTTATATATGAGGTGCCTTTTACAAAATGGTGGAAATTAAGCAGTAATGGGAGCTTATACAAGAACATAATAAAATCAGAAACTGAAGGACTTTCAAATAGTAACTTTTCATATAATGCCCGCATTAATAATCTCTTTACAATTAAGAAAACTACTGCCCAGCTTGTAGTTATGTACACAGGACCAATCATTGCCATAACTTCAAAGATGGAACCGCAGTTTTCGGTTGATCTTGCAATCAAAAGAGATATTGTGAGTGATAAATTATCTATTACAGCAAGAGCAACTGATATATTCAACACTCTGAAAAACAGTTATACAGCCTGGGGAACAAACTACACAGCCGGCAACTGGCGCAAGCCTGAAACAGAAGTGTTTTATTTAAGTCTTATATACAATTTCGGTAAAACCGGATCCTCGAAGAACTCAAAGTCAAACCTGAGTAACGAAAGCGTGCACAGTAAAGAAATAAATTAAAACGACAAATTTGAATTTAAATACTTAAATTGAATCGAGTTATCATTAACCAACAAGTATCAAGCTATGTCAGTAAAAGAAAATGTGATTGTGCTGGTTAGCATTATAATTTCAACTTTCTCATGCTCACAGCAGCCAGTTACCACAGGTTTTAATCCTTCAAAGCTGAAACAGCCCGGTGACAGTTTGCATTATGGTTCATACAACATTTACAAAATAGGGGAAGACATATATAAAATCAACGACCCCGGCGACCCGGAAGCAATATTGGGAGGGCTTATTGGCACGGATATTTATTTGATTTGTGGTGAGAGCAAGGCTTTGATGATTGATCTTGGGAACAATTATATAGATGGTTTTGAAAAAGATCTCATTAAACCGCGTGAAAATGCAAAAGAGGAGTTTCTTGATATTATCAACAAGTTAATCGGAAAACGTCCGCTGGAGGTTGCTGTCTCACATATGCACCCGGACCATAGTGGTATGACTAAGGCATTCCTTGACACCGAAGTGCCTTTGTGGATCGGGGAAGGTGAAGATATGGAGAGGTTGAAGACCATGTATGGCATTGATCCTTCGGTCTACAAACAATTCAAGCATGGCGTAAAGACATTTGACCTGGGAGGCGGACGCATTGTCAAAACATTTTTACTCAGAGGTCATTCAAATGGCGGTACAGTATTTCTTTTAAAACCCGATATGATGCTATTTACAGGAGATGCGATTAGTCCCGGGCCACGAAGGAAAAGAGAGTTGCGTTCAGCGGAGGCATTTAATAACTTCGCTGTAGACATTAACAACCTTGTAAATTGCATCAAGGCCGACCTTGTTCCCTATGACAGGTACAGGTTGCAGGTTTACACCGGTCATTCAGGGGAGATGATATTCCATGCAACAAAAACGGATGTTGCAGATACATTGCCTGAAGATGCAGGTTATGGTGAATGGCGATTTGTCCAGGATATGGCTAACGTCGCAAATGCAATAAAGGATGGCTCCTGGCTTGATGAGACCAGGGGATTTCATCACTTTGAAGTCCCTGCAGGAATGAATGAAAAGCAGATTCAGATTGTCTTTTACAATGGGGCGCTTATTTTGCCTGAAGATGTTGCATACGGAGCATCGGGCATGAAAGTGCCTGGGAAACAAGGAAAGTAAGAAGAGATATCCTGGAACAGTTCAGTTATTGAAATCATTCCGGCATCTGCAAGCCGGCAGCCTCATAGGCTTGTCTGAGCGGTATTATTATCGTGCCGGTACCACATACCATTATTGCCCTGCCTTCAGCAGAAGGCCAGGCATCAGTATAGGCCATATTACCTATATAGCGAATCCCGCTTCCTTCGACGAGCCACTTGCCCTGGAATATTCCATTTGCACAGGAAGCCTCATCCTGTATGAACCGCCAATCAAGGTATCCAACGTCAATCGGCGATTTGTCCGGGTGCAGGAACCCACCATAGGCATTCTGCCACCAGTGGCCGGTATAGACCCGCAGCCCATAACGCTCGTAGGGAGTGTAATTTGCCTTTATATACTCAACAAGTTTCTGAGAGTCGTCTGCTACCTGTCTGAGCTTTTCGATCGTGGGGAATGCCTGGCCAAATCCCGATCCCAGGGCATCACCCGAAAAAACAATCATGTCTTTCTTTATTATATACACGGTTCCGCCATTGCTGTGCCCTCTGACCGGGAAGGTTTCAACAATGCGTCCACCGCCGAGATCGAACGATTTACTGCCCTGTGTAAAGACCTGATATATTTCAGGATTAAGAGCATGCTGTGATTTAAGTGCATTAAGGTCTTCGCCCTGTCCTGCCCAAAAAGACACCTTCCTGTTACTGAAAGCCCCTGTCATGCCATCATGATCCGGATGCATATGGGTGACAGCGATTTCCAGAGGTAGTTTGCCA